>JBEKOX010000071.1:0-14200 GCA_049521335.1 Chitinispirillaceae bacterium | reverse complement strand
CGGGCGGGGGGGGCAGGGATGAAAAAAACGGCAACGGCGCGGGCACGGGAGGCGGCATCACCATCACCCCTATCGCTTTTCTGTCGATCAGCGACGGGCGGGTGCACGTCCATGAGGTCGGTTCTTCCGATCCCATCCTTAACAAGGTGATCTCCATGGCGCCGGATGCGGTCAATAAACTCTCCCGGCTTTTCGGCAGAAAAGACGACAAGGGTAAGGAGTAACGGCGCCGATGACGAAGTTCGACCGGTATGACCCATCCGTTCTCTGGGTGTGCGCCGACTCCGGCGGCGGGGGTGAGGGTACGTTCGATGCGCCATTCGACGCCATCGAAAGCGCGCTGGTGATCACGAAGCCGGGAACCGTGATCGTGCTGAAAAACGGCGAGTATTCCCATGATGTCACCTTCGATATCGCCGGAGCCATGCACAGTCCGATCCGCATCGCGGCGGAAGCCGACGGCGGGGTTGTCATCCGCGGCGCATGCTGGTTCTTCTACGATATCTGCGATCTTATCGTTTCCGGTTTTACCTTCAGGGATTCGCCGCACGGGGCAGTATCGGTCATGGGCGCCTGTCTTCGCAACCGTTTCGCCGATATGCGGTTTATCAACTGCGGGACCCGCGGATCGTCGGCCTCCTGCACGCTCTTCTTCGGCGGCGCCGGCGGAAGCTGCAACGTCGTGGAGAATTGCCTGTTCGAACGTCCCGCCGCCTCCGGCGCGAAGCCGGTCGCTTCGACGGCGACCATCGGCCTCATGGTGGGCGGGGGCGACCCCGGGGAGGGCGCGCCGCACACCGATTATGTCTTCAGGAAAAACCGTTTTGTCAATTATGACTACGGGATCCTCATCGGTTCCGGCGACAGGGACGCGGGGCAGTGTGGCCATATCGTCGAGTACAACGTCATCGAGGGAAGCAGCCTCGAAGGGATTCTTGTCAAGTGCGGGGACACGATCGTTCGCGGAAACCTCGTGCTGCGGAGCCGCAAGAACTCCATCGGAATCGACGCTGGGAACGGGAGCGTCGTCGAGGCCAACCGGCTGCTCGATTGCGCGAACGGCCTGTCAATTCACGGGGCGGATCATACGGTCGTCAATAACTGCATCGTTCGCTGCGGCAGCCACGCCATTCACGCCGGCGGCATCTCGCGGGCTCCGCTCCGTCAGGCGGCGGAAAACTTCATCATCGGGAATAATACCTGCGTGGATTGCGGAACGCCGGAGGGAAGGGGCGGCCGCGACGCACCCGGCGCGGAGCGCATCGCCGGGGTGTTGATCGACGCGGGCGTCAGCGGCGTCATCCAGCGGAACCTGTTCGCCGGTCCGGGCAGGCCCTGCGGGGGAAACGGCATTTCCGGGAAGATCCTGATTGCCGATAATCTCGGATCGCACTCCTGCGATAGCATGAACGGCGTTGCCGCGAAAGAAGTGATATTTTCCTGTTCCGACGCCGATGATTTCAGCAATGAATCGGGTTACGGCGCCTCGGGGTGGATAGCCATGCCCGAAGGATTCAACCCGCGACAGGATGTCGTGGATGAGTCCGACGGTTATGCCGAATCGCCGATGGCGGCTATCGACGGCGATGATGAGCTTGACGAGGAGATATCGGGGCCGGAAGAATCGAGTGACGTCCGCGGCGAAAATTTTGGCGATTTCATGGGAAAGCTGTATAGCCCCAGTACCATGGAAGAACAGCAATCAGAAGAATAACAGTTCATTATTGAATGTAGAGGGAAGTTATCCACGCTTACAGGCTACAGTAATTTCGCCCGCATCATTGCTCCCGCTTTAAATACCGCCAGATAGTGCGCGGCCGGAAGCCCGGCGAGAGGAGCGTTGATTCGATGCGGCCCCGCCTGCTGATACGTATTGCAAAGCGCTTTGATTTTTCTCCCCTGCAGATCGAACAGGCTGACCGAAACGATGGCAGCTTGCGGCAGTGAATAGACGATGCCTGAACGGCTGATTGTTACCGCGACAAGAGAGGTTTTTATCCCGGCCGCCTTCCGCACTGCCGTGGGCTGGCTGACCAGGTAGAGCGGGGACACCGAAACGTTTCCGGTAAACGGCGTTCCCAGCCCACAGATCGTGGTGCTTGCCGCATTGGATTCGAGGGCGGCGCACCGAAGGTAATTTTCACCGGGGAGGAGAGACTGCCCCCCCCAGTTCCAGCTCCAGGTGGCCGAATCCGAACCGAAGCCGCTTCCCATGCCGGCGAGGTTCCATGCCGCCTGCCAGGTTCCGGTTGCCACGAGCGCCGCGAGAATTTCACTTGCGGCCGGGGCGGGCCACTGGTCAACCGACAAGCCCGTAAGGGCGGGCGTGGGACTGACGACCGAGGGCGGGACCAGGGCGTTAAGGGCGGTCGATACGCGCACCGATGCCGCGTTGTTGGCGGATAGCAAGGTCACCGTGCCCGCGGCCTTGTTGGCAATATAGAACTTGTCGGCGACCGGATTCATTGCCATGGCCGAAGCAGGGGCGGCCAGGGTCAGGGAAGCGGTCTGGTTGCTGGCGCCGTCGATGACCGTGACGATGCCATCTCCCTCGTCCGCCACATAAATTTGATTTGTCACCGGGTTTACCGCGACCACGGAGGGGGTGTCCCCGACGGTGATCGTTGTCGCCTGTTCCGAGACGCCGTCAATGATCATGAGGTCGTTGCTGCCCCCGTCGGTCACGTAAATCGCATTGGTGACCGGATTGACCAGAAGTGTCTGCGGCCCGACGCCGATGACGACAGCGCCCAGGGCGCTGTCGTTGGCGCCGCTGAAAACCGTCAAGGCGCTTGCGCTGTCGTTGACCGCATAGATCATGTTGGTAACCGGGTTGATGGCGATCGCGGAGGGGTAACGTCCGGCGGAATCGGTGGAGGATTGCCCGGTTGCCTTATTGATAACCGTCAACGTGCCGTTGGTGTCGTAATTGGAGACGTAGAGTTTGCCGGTCGCTTCGTTGACCGCCAGGGCAACGGGATTGCTCCCCGCCGGATAGGTCGTCATTGCATTGGATGCGCCATCGATGGCGGTTACGGTCGAGTCGCCCTTATTGAGCACGTAGATGATGTCGTTGATCTTGTCTATGGAGAGCGCGGATGGAAGCCGTCCCACGGCAAGGGCGACGGTGAGGTTGGTCGTCCCGTCGATGACCGTCACAGTATTGGCACTGTCCGAGGCGACGTAGATTTTTCCGGTGATTGGATTGACCGCTATCGCGACCGGGTGCTTTCCTACGCCAATTGAGGTAACGGCGTTGGTCGTTCCATCGACGACCGAGACGGCGCTCGATCCGCTGTTGGCAACGTACAATTTGTTCAATACCGGATTAACGGCCTCGGCGCAGGGCCCGCTTCCGGCGGCGGTAACGATTGCGGTGTCATAGCTCGATCCATTGATCACGGAGACCGAATTCGCGGCGTTGTTGGCGACAAAGATGATGTTGGTGAGAGGATTCACCGAGAGGGCGTAGGGGCTCTGTCCTGTCGGGAGCAAAGAGGTTGTTCCCGTTCCGCCGTCGTAAATCGTGACATCGTTATCACCGGTGTTCGCCACATAAACTTTATTGGTGATCGGGTTGACGGCAATGGCGGCGGGGTCGTTACCTGCTGCGAACGAGGCGGTTTGCTGCGTCGCGCCGTTGATGATGGTGACGCTGCGGCCCCCGGCATTCGCCACGTAGACGGTGGCGGTCGCCGGATTGACGGCGAGGGCATCGGGATTGACGCCGGTTGCAAGGGTCGAAGTCTGGTTGGTCGCGCCATCGATGACCGTGACCGTGTTACCGTAGTAGTTGGCGACATAGATCTTGTTTGTAAAAGGGTTTACCGCGAGGGCCGCCGGATAGGTTCCTGTCGCGAGCGAAACCGTCGCGCCGGTGGCATTATCGATCACCGTGACGCTGTCGCTTCCGCTGCTGGCGACATATGCCTTATTGGAAGCGGTATTGAAAACCACATCGAGCGGAACATGCCCTACGGGGATAGCGCTGCTCTGGTTCGTAGCGCCGTTTATCATTGTGACGTTGTCGCTGCCGGAATTCGCCACATAGATCCTGTTTGAATCGGCGCTGATCGCCATCGCGCAGGGCGCGCCTCCCGTGGCTATGGTCGGTCCGGCCAGGTCGGTGGCGCCGTCGATGACGGTGACGTTTCCGCTGCCGTAGTTGGCGACGTAGATTTTATTCGTAAACGGGTTGATTGATACGGCACGGGGATTGAGCCCGGTCGGTACCGCCGTCGAGGTCTGGAGAGAGTTCCCCTTGATGATCGAAACGCTGCCGCCGAAATAATTCGCCACATAGATCTTATTGGTGACCGGATTGACCGCCACAACATAGGGCGAATTTCCCGTGGAGAGGTTTGCGGTGATAAAATCGGCCCGTACAAATCCCGCGAAGAAGATGAGCAAGGAGATGAAAAAGCGCGATGGCATATGCCGCATTATGGTAATTCCCTTCATGCAAAGGTATCGGTTATTCGCCCTTCGGTGTCGGCTCCTCCGAGCCGCCTCGCGATTGATTCCGCAAGCGCCGGCAGGGAGGGATCACGCGCTCCCATGAGCAGAATGCAGTCTCCGGGCGCGGCCCGATCGGCTATGGCTTCGAGGAGCGTTTCCCGGTTTGCAACCGCCTTTGCGACAAACGGCACATTCCCGAGCCCGGCAATGAGATCTTCGGACGCGATGGTTTTCTGGACGGTTCCGCCCGCGTAATAGATCGGCAGAAGCAGCAGCGCATCCGACGGACCGAAGATCGAGCGGAAGGCGGCGATATAATCGTCTTTCAGGAATCTGGTCGGCGCGAACCCGTGCGGCTGATACACGGCAATAATGCGGCGGGAAAGTCCGCGCGCCGCGGCAACCGCCGCCGCTATCTTTGCCGGATTGTGCGCAAAATCGTCGACCACATATATCCCCGCGGGCGTGCGCGCCACCGAAAAACGCCGCGCGACTCCCTGAAAGCTCTCCGTCGCTTTTGAAAGCTCTTGCGGCGTGCAGCCGAAGTGCTCGCATACGCAAAGTGCCGCGCACAGGTTCTCCGCGTTATGGGAACCCCGAAGCGGCAGCCGCATCGCCACGCCGCGATGCCGTACCACGATTGCCGCCTGATCAAATTCGATTGCATCGGGTTTCCAGGTTGCCCCGGGACGTCCCGGCGACCGGGCGCCGAACCGCAACGTTACTGGAAGACGGTCGAGCCCGGCATCGTCGGCATTCGCGGCGGTCCATTCCGACCGCGCGGCAAGGGTCGCAAACAGCGCCTCAACCTCGTCTATATTCTTATGATCGCGCGAGATGTTGAGGAAAACAGTCGCTGCGGGCCGGTATTTGACAAGGGTGCCGTCGCTTTCGTCGGTTTCGACCACGAGAAGGTAGGACGTCCCGGAAAAGGCGTTGCCGATAAGGCCCTCTCTTTCAAGACGGCGCAGCGGAGCGCCGCTTATAAGCGAAGGCGCTTTGCCGCAGGCGGTAAGAAACTCGAAAATCATGGCGGTGACGGTTGACTTGCCGCTGGTCCCGGCCACGGCGATGGTTTTTTTTGAAGCGATGATCTCCGCCAGGATATCCGACCGGTGAAAGATCGGAATATTCCGTTCCCGCGCCGCGACGATATCGGGGTTCGACTCCTCTATTGCGGTGGACACGCAGACCGCGTCGGTCGAGGCGCCGATGCCGGAACCGTTCTGGGGAAAGAGGTTGCAGCCGAGTTCCAGAAGCTTTGCCCGGACATCTTCGACATCCTTGCTGGCAAGGAGCCGGTCGGAGCCGGTGACCACGACGCCGAGCCATGCCAGGTACTGCGCCACCGCGCTCATGCCGGTTCCCAGGATGCCGGTGAAGTGCACGCGCGAGCAGAGACGGCCGTTGATGGGCAGATTCGTGGCATCGATAAAGACGATCGTTCCCTCCTGCACGGCGTCAAAGAGTTCAATGCAGTCCAGGTTGCGAAGCAGGATACACCCCTGCGACTGGGGCGTGCCGACGAGCGCTTCCTTATTGGTACCGTGAAGGTAGATGTAGCGATCGAACGAATCGATGCCCGGTCCCTTGTTCAGTCCCGCTTCGAGTCCTTCGAGGCGCATGATTCGGCAGAGAATCAGGTTTTCCTCGGTCAAGTCTTCGCTCCAGTCGACGCCAGTATCCTCCCGACTGCGGAAAATACGCGTCGGGGGCGCTCCGGCCCCGATCTTTTCCCTGATGCGATGGATGCCGGCCGGCGTTTTAAACGAGCCCGAGCGATTCCCGATTCCGCGCGAAGAGGTAGAGATATCGAATGAACCGATAATGGCGGCGCGCCGGCACAGAAACAGCTTCTGGGACGCGGTATCGACAAACAGGAAGAGCTCCGCTTCGTCGGCGAGAAACGGTTTGAGACGAGGATAGACCTGTGCAAAACGGGCGGGATTCATATTTCTATTCTATCTATTGTATATAATAGCAAAATACTATTACAGCCTTGCCGGTTGCCGCTTTTTACGGGAGCGGCGCGCAAGGAGCGCCTTGCACGGTAAATTTCATTCGATATATCTTAATTGTTAGGTCCTGGCGCGAAAAGTTGAAGCGGTCCGTTACCCGTTTATCAATGAAAGGATGGAGCGGTCAAACATGCCCGGCAACAATCATGTGGGTTCGAACGGCGTTCAGCATGATGACACGTGGCGTCTCTTCCGGATAATGGCGGAGTTCGTGGAAGGGTTCGAAATGCTTTCGACCATCGGGCCGTGCGTCACGGTGTTCGGTTCCGCGCGGACACGCAGAAGTCATCCGTACTACAAAATGGCGGTCACCATCGGCAGTCTTGCGGTGCGCAACGGCTACGGCGTCATCACCGGAGGGGGCGGCGGCATCATGGAGGCCGCCAATAAAGGCGCCGCGCAGGAAAACGGAATCTCGGTCGGGCTCAATATTCAATTGCCCTTTGAGCAGGTTCCCAACCGGTATCTGAAAGTACTGCTCAGTTTCCGCCACTTTTTCTGCCGGAAGGTGATGTTTCTCAAATACACCTCGGCGGTCATCATCATGCCCGGCGGGTTCGGGACCATGGACGAGATGTTTGAAACGCTCACGCTCGTGCAGACGCAGAAGGTCGAGTCGCTGCCGCTTATTCTTATGGGTAAAGCATACTGGCAGGGGCTGCTTAAATGGCTCGATGCGTCCATGCTGAAAGAGCACGGGTACGTATCGCCAGGGGACATCGATCTTATCAAGGTCACGGACGATCCCTACGATGCGATCGAGTTCGTGATCGCCGCCCGCGGTTCGAAAAAAGTCCGGGCGAATTTTACCTGAAAACATGGTTCCAATGATTTTTCACGTCCGCTTCGGAAGGTCTTTTTCCGGAAAGACGGCATCGAGGCGAAAAAAAAGTTGAAATGATAAAGATTTTTATTGACTTCTCTGTGTGGAAAGTTTAATTTATAGATGTGCGGAAGATAAGTACGGGTTCATTGATTACTGCAAGTAAAGTACGGGCGCCGTCGAAGACGGAAAATACGCCTTTGAAAACGGCGGATTCGTCTGGCAACGGTAAAAGGTTCCAGACGGTCGGCAGCCGATCCTTTCACCATCATTTCCTTCCTTAAGGAGGTAGTGAAGTGGCAGCAAAAAAGAAAGTTGTCGCCAAGAAAAAGCCGGCGGCGGCGGCAAAAAAGAAGAAAAAGTAGTTACCAGTCGGGACAGTAGCAGTGCTGTTGAAGCGAAGAGGTCGATGGATCTCTTCGCTTCTTTAATTTGAGGGCCCGGCAGGGCGCGCTTGTCTGGCAATGCGGGTTCTCCACGAACTCGATGTACGTCACGCACCGCCGTGGAAATTGCATGGGAGCCGAGTAGCGGCATATTTGATACACCGTTGCTCGTATACTTTGTATTTTTTCATCGACGGATAAACGAGGAGCGATTCTGTGAAACGACTGTTGATACCTGCAACGGTAGTTGTCATTGCACTGACCGCCTTTTCCCGGACCCCGGACAGTGGCGGTCAAGCCGATTCCAGCAGCGCCGCTTCGGTGACGCACTACCGCGTGTATGATGCCGGGGGACCGGTTTACGCCCTTGCCATGCAGGCGGATGTCATCTGGTGCGCTCTTGAGTCAACGGTGGTTTCCATCCCCGTGCGAGGCGGGAAAAAAACGGTTTGTCCCATGCTCGGTTCCATGCCGGCGCAGGCGATCAAGACAATCGTCGTGGATAAGCAGGGGAGAGTATGGTTCGGCGGGCCTCATGGCGCCGCGATGAAAAACGGTTCAAAATTCAGTAACTTTACGGTAAATAACGGCCTGTCCAATGACCAGGTCAACGTTATTGTGGCGGCCGACGACGGCTCGGCATGGGTGGGAACCGACAGCGGCGCGAATGCGTTAACGGGTGAGACTTGGAAGCAGTATACGGTCAAGGATGGGTTGCTGTCGAATAAAATTCAGGTCATGACTCTTGACGATAAGGGAAATGTCTGGCTGGGTACCGATAAGGGAATAAACGCTTTTAACGGCAGAATCTGGAGCAGCTACACCACCCAGAATGGCATGAGCGAAAATGACGATACCAGAGCGCTGGCCTATGATCGGAATAAGGGGGTGCTGTGGGCGGCGGTCGGCGAGAAGGACGTCAACATGTTCGATGGGCAGAAGTGGAACATCTATATGGATATACAGACGGGGATCCTGACCATCATGGCGGACTCGCAGAGCCGGATCTGGTTCGGCACCGCGAATGGGATCCTGAAATTCAACGGCGATGACTGGCTGCCCGATCCGACGCCGTTCGGAGTTCCGATCCACCAGGCATATCAGATGCTCAACGATGAAAAGGGAAACCTGTGGTTTGCCACTGAACGCGGCATCATCCTCGTGCTCAACCCCTATCCGTTTTAAACCGGTTGATGGTTGACTTTGACCCTCGAATGGAGTAGTTTAGAAAGCTTACCGCTTGTGCCGCGTCGCCGGCGGAGAGCGTTGAAACAATTGAAGGCGAGCAGTCACTATCGTTTCATGCGGTTACGGAGATAGTTCCCGGAAAGCCCTCGGGCGGCCCGGCGGCAATCGCGTGGAGGTTCAAGGAAGCATGGATAAAATCCGGATTGCCGTTATCGGTATTGGCAACTGCGCAAGCTCACTCCTTCAGGGAATCGAATACTACCGGCATAAAAAATCTACTGAGGCGACCGGTCTCATGCACTGGGAGATCGGGGGTTTTGCTCCCTCGGACATCGAGGTGGCGGCGGCGTTCGATATCGATAAGCGAAAAGTCGGCCGCGATATCAACGAGGCGATTTTTGCAAAACCCAACTGCACCGCGATCATCTGCCCCTCCATGCCCCAAAGGGGCGTTGCCGTACGCATGGGCAGGGTGCTCGACGGCGTTGCCGAGCATATGAAGGACTACGAAGAGGAGTATACGTTCGTTGTTGCAAAGGAGAAAGAGTCGTCGCATGACGAAGTCGTCGCGCACCTTCGGGATTCGGGCGCCGAGATCCTCCTGAACTATCTGCCGGTCGGTTCCGAAGCCGCGACCGCCTTCTACGCCGAGGCTGCGCTCGATGCCGGAATGGCCTTTATAAATAATATGCCGGTGTTCATCGCCAGCAATGCCGCATGGGCAAAGCGGTTCGAGGAGCGGGGGGTGCCGGTCATCGGCGACGATATCAAGGCGCAGCTCGGGGCCACCATCACCCACCGGACGCTGACCGACCTCTTCAGGAAGCGGGGCGTCAAACTGGAACGCACCTATCAACTCAATACCGGCGGCAACACCGATTTCCTCAACATGCTCAACCGCGGCCGCCTCAAGTCAAAGAAGGAGTCCAAGACCGAGGCGGTCCAATCGGTTGCCGCTGTGCGTCTGAATAAGAGGGATATCCATGTCGGCCCCTCGGATTATGTGCCGTGGCAGAACGACCAGAAGATCTGTTTTATCCGGATGGAGGGCAGGCTCTTCGGCGATGTACCCATGAACCTGGAGCTCCGTCTTTCGGTTGAGGATTCGCCCAACTCCGCGGGAGTCGCCATCGATGCGATCCGCTGCGCAAAGCTGGCTCTCAATGCCGGTCTTGCCGGCGCGATCTTCGGTCCCTCCTCCTACTTCTGCAAGCATCCGCCGCGTCAATATACCGACGATGAGGCATACCGCAAAACCGAGGAGTTCATCAAACAGTACGGCGCTGTTCCGGTCAATCCCGCCAAGGCAAGTAAAGTTCCTGCATAAGCGGTTTGCGGCACCCGTGGGTGCATATCCGCACCAAACCTCCTCGCCGATCTCTTCGGCATGTTTTTTGCAATATCTTTTTGCAGAATGAGACAGTTGCGGTTTAATAGAAAACCATATTCATTGCGCGGAGGTGCGGCATGAAAGGGCAAGTGTTTGGTGGCCTCTTTGTTTTAATCGCGATATGCTATCCTTTTTCAATCGGAGGTTCCACCATGTCTTTGAAAATTGGCGATAAGGCGCCTGATTTCGTCCTCCAAAGCTCGATGGGCGATACCGTTCGGTTGAGCGACTACTCCGGAAAGAACTATGTGGCGCTGATTTTCTATCCCGGCGACGAGACGCCGGGGTGCACAAAGCAGCTCTGCGCGGTCCGGAACGATTTTGCGCGGTTCCAGGCGAAGAATGTCAAAGTTTTCGGCGTCAATCCCGCGGATATCGCCTCGCATAGAAAATTCGTCGAACGCCAGGCCTTTCCGTTTCCACTCCTCGTTGATCCGCACCGCGAAACCGCGAAGGCGTATGGGTGCGTCGCTGCGCTCTTCATCAAGCGAACGGTTTTCGTCATCGATCCCGGCGGCGTCATCGTTTATATGAAGCAGGGAATGCCGTCGGACGCGGAGATCCTCAAGGCCGTTCCCGAGACGAATAAATAAGAGATGTGCATTGCCCGAAGAGAGCGGACTCCGCAAGGCGGATCTGCCATGTCCGCTCTCGCCTGTTTTCGGGCATGACGCAGTGAATACGCTGTATTTTACCCTTCAGTATGCATCCCCCTTGCAGTCAAGCGTTCAGCAATTTCCGAATGCAAAGCCGATCATTGACTATCGCCGTCACGGTCGCCCTTATGGCGATGCCGGGCTGCCGGCATGGAAAACCGCATCCCGGGCCGTTGCCTGGATGGTCGCCGCGAAACGGATCCAACGCGGCGATGGGGTCCGACACCATCGGCCTCGGATTTTATAATGTGGAGAACCTCTTCGGTCTGGAGGACAACGGGAACGAGTATCCTGAGTTCCGTCCCGGTGCGTTCGGGTGGAACAAGCAGATGTACGATATCAAGGTCGGCCGCATCGCCTCGGTGATAGCGGCGATGCATCTCGACGTCATCGGCCTTTCCGAAGTGCAAGACAGGAACACGCTCCAGGAACTGCAAGGGGAGCTGCAGAAGCGGGGCGTCGATTATCCCTACAGCGCGATCGCCGACGAACCGGTCCGGCCGGTCAACTGTCCGGCCCTGCTCTCGCGGTTTCCCATCGTGGAAAGCCATGGTTTTCGCTCCTTTTCGCTCCGGCCCACCCGTAACCTTCTTGAGGCCGACCTCGATTGCAACGGCGCGCGCCTTCGCGTGTATGTCAATCACTGGCCATCCAAGTTCCAGCCGGAATCCGAGCGGCTTGCCGCGGCCCAGGCGCTCGCGCAACGCATCGCGCAACGCGGGCCAGGGGTGCCCTATGTCATTATCGGCGACCTGAACTCGGATTACGATGAATGGCGCACTTTCCGCACCAGGGGATTCGACGACACGAAAGGCGTCACCGGGCTGAATAATGTGCTGGGCACCATCCGTTCCGATTCAACGGGACGCTTCACCTTTGTCACCAAGGGCGATCTCTGTCGCGGGGGACGCATATTCCATTTCGACCCCTGGCTCGACGTGCCTCTGGAGAAGCGCATGAGCATGATCTTTCACGGCCTGCCCGAGACTCCCGATCACATTCTCCTGCCCCGCGCGCTCCTCTGCGGGACGACGTTCACCTACTGCGATTCCTCCTTCACCGCCTTCAACTGGGATGGCCGGCTCCTGCGCGGCGGCGAACCCTTCGGCTGGCAGATGCGCGGGTTTGGCAGACGCCGTTTTTTTACGGGGGAGGGGTACTCGGACCACCTGCCGGTTTACCTGCGGCTCGTCGAGCGCCCTGAAGCGCCTCCTGCCCTGCCTCCCGATACGGCAACCGCGCCCGCGAAGGCAGCGCCCCTGCAACGAGGCGGATTCGAAGAGTCCGACGAGGGGTGGCTTGCGACCGGGAGTGCGTTCACGGTCATGCGCGACTCCACAGGCGCCGCATCGGGCCGCTACTGCCTGTGTGTCAAAGGGGAGGCGCCGGTGAAAAACTGCGCCGCGGCGTACACCGTAATACGTCGACCCGCGCTCAACCGATCGCGCTGGAGCAGAGTGGCCTTCGACATCCGGGGCGGCGGTAAGATCCAACTTCGCATGAAAAGCGGGCGCGGCAAATGGCGATTTTACAGCGGGCCACGGTTCCGGTATTACCGGTCTTCACGTTACCTGCTCTCGCGATTTCCGTCGTGGCGGCACGTGGCGATTTCATTCTTAGCCGATAACACCGCCTCGCCCGACCTCATCGTCGAGCTTTGCGCCGGGAAAGGCGAGCCGTTATGCGTGTGGCTGGATAATTTTGTGGTGGAGTGAGGCAGGGATTTCTTTTTCGGTAGAAGCAGTTTCTGAAGCCCATCGACAAATTTTTGGGAGAATTTAAGTTACTTATGGCTGATGCGACGGATTTCAGATTTGAGAGATTGAGCAATGTTTAGCATTGTAAAGAATTCTTTATGATAAAAAGCTACCCATTCTCATTATATTTGAAGCGTAAAACGTCATTATCTGGACAATAACCATGCAAAGGTCGACGAAGACATTTGCCATGAAATGGAGCATATATAGGCTCTTTTTGAATTTCAGATGATAAAACAACTTTGTGAGTTTTCGGATTTACTCGCAAACCGCCATATTCAAATAGTCTATGGAGATCTGCACGCAAAAGGAGTCCATTTTTTGGATGATAGCTGCTTTTATCACTTGCAGGAAAGATGTGCGCTGCCTCAAGAGTTTCCTTGATCGAACACCCAGAGATAGCGCATTTTCTGCCATAAATACATAGCAAAGACTCCCTGAAACGCCCCTGATAATAGCGTACTTTTCTTTTGCTCTTAACAAAGGAAGTTGTAGATTTCGATGGCATTTTAAATTCACCGGAAGGAGGCAAATCCCAAGACGTAATAGCAATTTCTTTTCCTTTATTTTTATCTCTATCTTTCCACAGTACTTTTTTAACAACGGTTCTAGTCTCGTCTGTGAACAGAATAATTACTTTTCCCTCCATGATTTTATTTTTCGTATTTTTATCTTTTTTATCGTTAGGGAGGTCCACATAGTCAAACTCTGCACGCGTTTGACTTACAGTCTTTAGAAAATAAGCTGGGCAATATCTTCCTTTCCCATTCCTTTCGATGCATTTATGGCAAGAAATGATGGGTTTTGGGGTTTGTTTAGAGAATTCATTGCTATTAATGATGTCATCTAAAAAAGTCCTATTTTTCCATCGGAGCTGAAGATGTTTCGAACTTAGGAATTTTTCGTGTGGAAAATTTTTCATAAGGATATCTTTTGCATTTTCAAGTAACTTTATCTTTTAAGCAATGATGCTACTTCAAGCCTTCTTTAAATTTTGATATTATTTTCACATTTGGACTTTTAAACGTAGCGTAGATATTGTCGACATTTGAGGTCGCTTTTGCAATAATTTTGGTATCATTACCGGCTGGTATTAATGTAATTTGAATTGTACCCCATGTTGTTAACTTTTTGTAATTTGCCTCTATCTGAAATAAAGTATCATTTTAAGCCACTTTAGTAAAGCCCTGTGATTCAAGCGCTCTACCACATTTCCCTACCACTCTTCTCTGATTCCAGAAACTACCAATTCTTCCTGCATGCTTTTGCGAATAGCCATACTTTCTCCTTTTGATTAAACTGAAATGCTGATAACCGGTAGAATCATAAATTACCCTATAGCCTTCACTTAGGACAAGATTAATTTCTTGTATTTATCTGATTCT
Source organism: Chitinispirillaceae bacterium (assembly GCA_049521335.1). GTDB lineage: Bacteria > Fibrobacterota > Chitinivibrionia > Chitinivibrionales > Chitinispirillaceae > BOG-1184. The sequence goes on along the minus strand of JBEKOX010000071.1, from coordinate 139 downwards.
ACATAAAATGATATTTCAATATAAATAAAATCAAACTGGCAAATCACGTTATCAAAAACGACGCTGAAGACCACGGGCGTAAGCCCGTGGATGAAAGCGTTTCGTATTTTTAATGCATGGAGACACGATATAGCGCCCA
>JBEKOX010000070.1:0-14363 GCA_049521335.1 Chitinispirillaceae bacterium | reverse complement strand
CATATACCCCTCGAGCGCCCCGGCTATCGGCGCGGTAAAGGGCGACGGTTCGATGTCGATCTCGTTGATCGTCGTGAGGAACGTCGTATGGCGGCAGTGGTCGGACCAGTAGGTATCGAGCACCCGGATCTCGGTGAGCGTCGGGTCGCGCTTTTCCGTATCGCGGAAATAGTCCCGGCAGAACGCGAGGTCGTCGTACCGCATGGCAAGGCCGAGATCGCCTCGCAGGGCGTCGAGCGCTTCCCCGGTCGTGGCGCAAAAGCCATTGATGACCGCCACATCCGGCGGCGTGTCGAGTTCCATGGCGAGCGTTTCCGGTTTGCCGGGCGCAGCTTCGCGAGAGTCAACGGGGTTGATGCAGTAGTTCTTTATCCGCGCGAAATCGTCCGGCCCGAGGTTCCCCGCAAGCGCCACGACCCGCGCGGTGGCGACGGCCGGCGCGCTTCCGCGGGTGATGATCTGGATGCACTGGGAGGCGGAGTCGGCGCGCTGGTCGTATTGTCCGGGAAGGTATTCGATGGCGAACATCCGTTCCCCGTCGGCGAGCGGGAGCGTTTCGTCGTAAACGACATCGAGGGGCGGTTCGGCAAAAACGATGTCGCGAAGGGCGGCGTACTCCTCTTCCGAGATCCCCTCCATGTCGTAGCGGTTGAGGAGCCGGACCTTGTCGAGCCCTTTGATGCCGAGGTTATCGCGAAGATCGCGGAAGAGGTTCTTCGCGGCGATGTCGAGGCCCGGCCTCTTCTCGACGAAGATTCGTTTTACGTGGGACATGGATCAAATCTCCCGGCGTCATATGCCGTCATTGCGGGGAAAAACCAACTTGAAAAAATAAGTTTTGCGGGAAGAGGGACGAAATTAAAGCTCAGATCGAAGCGGTTTTCAACGGGCGAATTGATAGATGATATAATATTTCTCAGGGGCTGTTTTATGATTCGCGGTAAAAATACTCTTTCAGGGTGCGGCGGCTGTCATAGAGGAGCGCAAGAAAGCGCAGCAGGTTGAACAGGAAAACGATCCAGAACAGGGAGCGCAGAACGGTCCCGGCCGCGCCGGGAAGTCCCGGCCGCGCCAGCAGCGCGCTTGCCATGATGAACAGCAAGAATTTGGCGACCAGATAGGCTGTCCGGGAGAGCTTCGAGGAAACCAGCGTTTTTCCCAACAAGGAATCGTTGATCGCGAAGGTGGAAAACCCCTTGTGGAAATTCAGTCTCCTGACAAAGTCCGCCATGAAGGACCGGACGAGAAAATAGAGCGCGAACCAGAGGGGCAGAATTTGCTTATAAGTAAAGAATACGATCAGCGCGTTTTCGGTTATCCGGTCGCCCAGCGTGTCGAGCGCGCCGCCGATACCGGACGCGATTTTCAATTTCCTCGCCAGATACCCGTCGAAGCCGTCCAGCAACAGGGCGACGGCAAGCGCCGCCAGGCTGAGCAGTCGCACCGATCCGTTCCCGCTGTCCAGAAGGACCATGGCGACAAAAACAAGGGCGACCCGGACCAGGACCGTGATGTTCGCCAGATTCCTGAAAAGACGCTCAGGCATACCGGAAGAGGGATCGGGATAGTGAGCTCGAAATGGCGCTGAAGGCGTCGCAGGGACTCCAGCAAACGGGGCACCGGTTCGACCGGCACTCGGCGCTTATCGCTTTCGCCGCTTTCGAGGTCCAGACCTCTCGGAGATCTCCCGGTATCGCCCCGACGTTCAAAAGCTTCCTTTTGTAAATTGCGCAGGGATAGATATCGCCTTCGGGATCGATAAAAAGAGTGGAGGAGAGCGCCTGGCATTGCAACGGGGACTTTCCCGTCGCCAGAAAATCGGGGTAGTACTTCAGATAGGTTCGCCGGAGAAAATTATTTATTGAAAACCCGCCCGTATCCATGGCGAGTATGGTTCGCAGCTCCGCGAGGGCTTTGGGGCCGTCCAGATCGTCCATGCCCTGATTTTCGTAATAAAAGCCGGATTTCTGGAAGAGGTTGATATTGATATCGTCGAAGGAGAGCTGGGGGTAAACGCTTTGCAGCGAGGCAAACGTTTCGGGGAAACTGCCGAGATTGTGGTTGGAGATGGTGTACCCGATCTGCGGCTTTACGCCCCGGATTTGCTTGAGCCGGAGGAAGGTTTCGGTCGCCTTCTTCCATAAACCGTCCATGCCGCGAATGGCGTCGTGCAGCTCCGGCGGCCCGTCGATGCTGATGGTGAACACGAGCTTGAGTTTATCGTTCCGGGAGACGATATGCTCGGCCGCGCTCACCACCCGGTCGGTCATCGAGCCGTTGGTGGCACAATGCAGTGCGGCCAGTCGCGTCGAATGCCCGGTCACGCTGTCGGCGATATCCGTGATGTCGCTTCGCAGGAACGGCTCTCCGCCGGTCAATCCGACCCATGAAAAGTTCCGCGCGCGCCGGAAAAATCGGTCGATCTGCTCGATGCCGAGTTCATTCCCGGCGTCGCTCTTTCGCCAGATGTTGCACATGCGGCATTGCAGGTTGCACCGGTAGGTAACGGCGAAGGAGCACTTGAACGGAAACGGGAGCCTCGCGAAATTGGAGAGAAGTATCGACCGCAGGAAATACGCATCGTTATACGCGAACCGCATTATCGCTCTCTGCCGCCGTAATTTTCCGCCGCAACGCTTCTATGAACGGCTTCGACTTCGCCGTCACCTTGATCGAAAGGAAGCATTCGCCCTGCACGTCGCGGAAATCGGCATAGTCGTTTTTTTTGAACCGGAGAGCGAAAAGGAACGCCGCAAAAAACAGCGCCGCGTAGGTCATGGCGATAATGATTAATTTAATAAAGTTTGACTGTGTCAATTGTGTTATGAAAAAGAGCACCAGCGACGCGACGACGATGCCGTAAATAATACCGCTCCACGCGGTCTCTCCCCGGCGGGTAGTTTTAATGATCGGGCTGATATCCTTGTAGCGATAGTCGTCGGAAAAACCCGCGCCCGTTTTTTTGCTGTCGATGACGAGCTTATCCGGCTCGAGCGTCAGGGTGCGTTTTGAAAAGCCTTCCCAGGGGAGGCGCTGGACGAAGCGGGTCATGGGGTTCCCTTTCGTTGTGGTTGCTCGTAAAATACCTTCCGGAATAACGAAATTGAAATTTCGATCCTGCTGGTGTAGTACGAAAACGCGGCGCCGGCCGATGCGCTCTTATCCCCGAGATTCCCCTGCAGGAGCGATGCGCCGGAACTCGTGCGGAATTGTGTGTTCCATAGACCCGAATAGGTGAGCTCCGCTTCGATGCCGCTTTTTTTCGAATGGTGACGGATCGTGGCAAGGCCCATGCGCCAGCCATAGGCGATGCCGGTCGCGGAAAATGAACTCATCTGCGGAACGATGGAATCATAGAGTTCGGTCAGGCGTATGTCCCCGGTCGGCGGCGCTCCGATCGTGCTCGATCGTTGCAGGGCGATGTAGGGAGAGGCGAGTATGCCGATCATGGCGTCCGTACGGTCGATGCCGTCCACCGAAAAATAGCGCTCGGGAATCCTGGTTCCCCAGGTAAGCGCGGCGGTCAGCGAGTAATAGCCGAATGTCTGCCGCAAGTCAAAATAGCGCGCGGAGTCATTGACAAGAGAAACGCGCGCGTCGTACTCTTTCGACAGCCAGGCGAAGGAAAGGGCGGCGGTGAGGCGGTGGTTCGGGGTAAGGCGGCCGATGTACACCGTCACCGGAAAGGTCATGGAATAAATATCCGGCGACTGCCGCACCACATAGGCAAGCTGGCCGGTATCGAGGCCCTGAATCTGGAACGCGGTATCGGACAGGCCGAGGTCGGAAAACTGTTGCGGCAGGTTGCCATTCCACAGGTCAAACGGCGGCAGGCTGCCGAGCGAAAAGCCGATTCCCGCCCCGTATATCGTTCCCGTGCGGAAGTTGAAGGTGTCGAGGGCGCTGTCGGGCGGACGCGGCCAGTGTTTTATCGGACTGTTATTTGCGGCGGTCGAGTCGATGTGCAGCTGCTGCGGTGTTGGAATCGGCGCGGCAACGCCCAGCGCCGGCAATAGGACCGCAAGTAAACCTATGGTCGTCGTTATGGACGATCGCTTCCGTGTCCGCCGCCATGGTTTCCCGCGATAATCCGGCACAGGTTTCATCGGTTTTGTCCCGCGGCGGGTGGCGCGAAGTCGCGGTGGTAGCGCGGCAGTACCGCGGAGGCCTCCTGCCATGAGGACCCGTCGGCTTCGCCGTGGGCAAGCGCGCGGGCGCCCGCCGCGGCGCAGTGAAGCCCGCGCTGAACCGGGTAGCGGTCGACCGGAAAGACCCTCGGCCGGTTTTTGAGAAAATCGAAGACCGAACTCCGCCCATACCCCAGAGTATCGGTGATGATCGTATCGCCGGGCTGCAGCGCGCCCGCAAACTCCCCGGCGCCGGTCCGGCAATCCTCCTTTACGCGCGATAATCCGGAGGGGGCGGCAAGAAATCGCGCCCAGAAGACCTCGTCCCGCCGGGCGTCGATCGCGGCGACGACCGGACCAGCCGTTGCGATACCGCCGTGGGCCAGGATGAAGAGCGAGGAGAGCGGCAGAACGCCGACAACGGCGTCGAGGCAGAAACCTTTGACGAACGCGATGCCGATCCGCAGCCCGGTAAAGGAGCCCGGTCCGCAGGCGATCGCGACATGGGTGACCGCCGTCGGACCGAAACCGCCGCTGGCGAGCGTCGTCGAAACCGCCGCGGCGACACTTTCCGCATGGGAGTTCTTGAGGAAGCGCGAGCAGGCGGCGACGGGTCCCTGGTCATCCCATACCCCTATCCCCAGATCGGTAGAAGAGGTATCGATGCCGAGCAGCACGCTCATGCCGTCGTCGCCGGCGCATCCGTGGTGATGGCCGCGGTGATCAGCGCGTCGATCAGGCCGGCATAGGTCCCGCCGGCGGCGATGAACTCCTTCGGCAGAAGCGAGTTCGCGGTCAGGCCGGGGAGCGTATTGGTTTCGAGCACGTAAAGCTTCTCGTCAGCGAAGATCATGTCGGTGCGCGAGACGCCCCGGCACCCGAGAACGCGGTGGGCGGCGACCGCCGTCTCCTTCACCCGGTCGAGCAGCGGTCCGGGACGCGGCGCCGGCACGATCTCCTCGCTTTTCCCGGGCGTGTACTTTGCCGTAAAATCGAAAAACGCGGCGTCCTTCGGACGGATTTCGATAGGCGGCAGGGCAGCGATGCCGCCGTCGGCTCTTTCGATGACGCCGCAGGAAAATTCGATTCCCGCAATGGCCGTTTCGACCAGGAGGCGGGGAGCATACAGCGAGAACTCCTCCAGAAGCGCGGCGAGCGATTGCCGGTTGTCGGCGCGTCCCATGAGACGGCTCGAACCCGATTGTGGGGCCTTGACAAAGCACGGGTACCCGTGCGTGCGTTCGAGGGATTCCAGGGAAACGTCGCGATACCCTTTGCCGTAAATCGACCAGGGCGGGACGGCCATGCCCTCGGCGAGGTAGAGCACTTTGGAGGTTATTTTCTCCATGGCAACCGCGCTGCCGTAAACGCCGGAACCGGTATAGGGCACGCCGAGCGTTTCCAGAAACCCCTGGATGAGGCCGTCTTCGCCGAATGAACCGTGAAGGGCGAGAAAGGCGACGTCGCACCCCTCCCAGATTTTTTGCGAAGCCGCGGGCGCGAGGGGGCCCTCGAAGCGGGGAGAGGCGGGGTTGGCGAGCTCGGCAAGTTCGAGGGGGGTGGCGGGATCGCAGAAAAAAAACAGCTTGTCCCGGGAAACCACCACCGCTCTCGCGTGGTAGGCGGTCGTATCGATATGGTTCATGACTTCGAGACCCGAGCGAAGCGAAACTTCATGCTCGGCCGACGGGCCGCCCATCACGACGTTCACGGTAACGGTCATTGTGTCGCCTCTTTCAGCTTATCGGTGATGATGGTCGCCACGGATTCTGCCGCCACGCGGTATTGCGCCCGTGAATCCCGTTCGCGGATCGTAACCGTATCGTCCTGAACGGTCTGGCCGTCGACCGTGATGCAGAAGGGCGTTCCCGCTTCGTCCTGGCGGGCGTAGCGCCGGCCGATCGAGGAGGCGTGATCGTAGAACGAGCGGACGGAACGCTTCAGGAGGTCGCCGTAGATTTTCTCGGCGATTTCCGGCATGCCGTCGCGTTTGACCAGGGGAAGCACCGCGACCTTGATGGGAGCGAGTGCGGGATGGAGCCGCAGCACGGTGCGCGCCTCCTTGCCCTCGCCCTCGACCGCGTACGAGTCGACGAGAAAGGCGAGCGTAGCCCGGTCGGCCCCGGCCGCCGGCTCTATGACATAGGGAAAATAGTGCTGCTTGGTCTCCTCGTCGAAATAGGCCAGACTCTTGCCGCTGTGTTCGGAGTGCTGCTTGAGGTCGAAATCGGCGCGGTTGGCGATCCCTTCGAGCTCGCTCCAGCCGAACGGGAACTCGTACTCCACGTCGCAGCACGCCTTGGCGTAGTGGGCGAGCTCTTCTCTGGCGTGTTCCCGCAGCCGCAGCTTGTTCGCTTTGATGCCGAGCGACAGGTACCACGCATGGCGGGCATTTTTCCAGTAATCGTACCATTGCGCGTCGTCGGCGACGGGCACGAAATATTCCATCTCCATCTGCTCGAACTCGCGCGTACGGTAGGTGAAGTTGCCCGGCGTGATTTCGTTGCGAAAGCTCTTGCCGATCTGGGCGATGCCGAAGGGCGGCTTGAGCCGGGCCGCCTGCTGGACATTAAGGAAATTAACGAAGATGCCCTGCGCGGTTTCGGGCCGCATGTACACGGTCGCCGATTCATCTTCGACGGGCCCCATGAACGTCTTGAACATGAGGTTGAATTTCCGCACCTCGGTAAGCTCGCCGCCGCATTTGGGGCACGTTTTCAGATTTTCCAGGTGATCGGCGCGGAATCGCTCCTTGCAGTTTTTGCAATCGACCAGCGGGTCGGTGAAGCCGCTCAGGTGGCCCGAGGCCTGCCATACGCTCGGATGCATGAGGATCGAAGCGTCGAGACCCACGATATCGCGGCGGCCATGCACCATGGAGCGCCACCACGCTTCCTTGACGTTGCGCTTGAGCTCGACGCCGAGCGGGCCGTAGTCCCAGCAGCTGTTGAGGCCGCCGTAAATCTCGCTCGATTGAAAGACAAAACCACGCCGCTTGGCCAGGCTTACAATGGTGCTCATCACATCCGGGGTCGTCGACGCCGCCATTACAGTGCTCCTCCAGGGAATTCGGAAAGGGAAACGATGATCGGATCGTACCGCATCTTCAGAAGGGATAAATGATTGAAGAAAATACGTCAGCGAGGCGGAGAGGAGCAACGAGAGCGGGGGTGTGATTAAATACAATCATGTTCGGGTGTTTTAGAATGAATTTGACTCAAATCGCGGCGGAAACTATTTAAGGTCAATCTGAAAGGAACTATAATGGCGGAAATAATCGCTCAGGAAGTGATTGAAAACAAGATTCACGTCATTCGCGGAAAGAAGGTCATGCTCGACCGGGACCTTGCGGAGTTGTATGACGTCGAAACAAGTCAGTTGAAACGAGCAGTACGCCGGAATATCTACCGTTTCCCGGAAGATTTCTTATTTGAACTCACGAAAGAAGAATATGAAAACTTAAGATGCCAATTTGGCACCTTAAGATGGGGCGAACATGCAAAATACCTGCCTTTCGCTTTTACCGAGAACGGTGTTGCCATGCTATCGAGCGTTCTTAATTCAAAGCGTGCAATCCTGGTCAATATCCAGATTATGCGGGCATTCGTCCGCATGAAGAACCTTGTCGCGGATAACGCCGATTTACGGAAAGCGATAGAGCACATAGAGAAGCGTCTCGATGTCCACGATCAACAGATTAAGATTGCCTTTGCCGCCCTGAAAAGCATTTTGCAACCTGATTCGGAGACGCCCCCGCAACTGCCGGCAAAAGAATATTCACCGGGAAAAGAGAAAAAGATGGGGTTTGGAAAGGCAAGTGGAAAGAGATAGGCGCCGGAATCCGGGACGAGCCATGTCAAGCAACAACAATTTCCTTTTTCGCGAAACTGGAAACGCGGCGGGAAAAGGTTAAAGGCGCAAGAGTTTAAAGGGTAAAAAATCTTACCGCCGGACACAACGGAACCCGTAGCCGCTGTTCCTGCGGTACGGGAGGTAGATGACCCGGTCCGCGGAGCGCAGGCCGGCGACGCTGCTGTCCCACGAGCCCCCACGCAGCACGCGGTAACGGCCCGTTGCCGGACCTGTCGGGTCAGTCATTTTGCCCGAACCATAATACGTGCTGTCATACCAGTCGTTGCACCACTCAAAGACGTTCCCGCTCATATCATACAAACCCCAGGCATTCGGCTTCTTCCCTCCTACAGGATGCGTTTCATTCTTACTATTCATTTGGTACCAACAATAATCACCATCTATAAAATCTCCCCAGTAATAATCCGCCGTGCTCCCGGCGCGGCATGCGTATTCCCACTCCGCTTCGGTCGGCAACCGGTAACCGTTCCTGGAAAAGTCCATTTCAAGACCCTCAAGTTCCGAACATTTGTCACTGGCTATCCCATCAATAGAGGTATATGAATATACTGAATCCAAGCCGTCACGCTTGCTCCGGGCATTGCAGTAAAGCACCGCGTCAAACCAGGTAACATATTCAACAGGCCGGTTCAGCTCTCCTTTAAAACTCGATGGATTTACCTCCATAAGCTTCTCGTAATCCCCCTGCGTCACCTCTGTCGCGTCCATATAAAAACTGTCAAGCGTCACTTTATGCTGTGGGAGTTCATCAGCTATAAATTCATCATCAGTCTCAGCGACATCCAGACGACCCATCATGAAACTCCCGGCGGGAATCTTAACCATCCCGACGGGAGACGCTTTATCCGTTGTTGTACCCTCCTGATTCGCCTTTCCCTTACTACAGATCATTGTCTTCTTGTACCCTGCTGTTCCAAAAATTGAATTTATATCTGCATAATTCTTGGGTGGTTTCGCCTTAGAACCAGATCCAAAAAGTTTATTCCACAAGCTCATAATACTTGCTCCTTATTTCCTGAAAATCTCCAATTTTTAGTTGAAACTGACGGAATCTCCTATAAATGATAATTTAAGCTGCGCAGATAACGGAGTCAAGTTTTTCTGCCATCGCGTTTCGGGAGCCCCGCTAGGGCGGATGATGGGTAAGCAGAACTTCAGGGATCGCCGGAAAATCCCTGAAACGACCTTTGGGCCGGGATAACTTTCTGGAGATGGCCGTCCGTACCAACTTATCGTACTAAAAAGCTCCCTTCGTCCATTACCTTCCGGTCTCTGAGGAAGCAATATTTGTAAACTCCCGTTGCCGGTATTTTTCCGACACTACCGAGTACGGATTCCTTTGTCGCAGAAGCGGCGAAGGGAAGTTTCATGATTTGCCTGCCGTTCAAGGAATAAACGGCTAATATACCGGAATAGCCAATAACACACGATGTCTTAGGCTGGGACGGTACAGAGCGAACTGCTGTCGTCAAAGTGCCGTCGATCACCGTGACATTGCTGCTTTCAGAATTCAATACGTAAATCTTATTGGTTATCGAATTTAATGCTATCGCACAGGGGTATGTTCCTGCGCCCACCGTCGTTGCCCCATTGTTCGCTCCGTCGATCACGGTAACGCTATTGCTTCCAGAATTCGCCACGTAAATCTTGTTGGTGACCGGATTTACCGCTATTGCTAAGGGAGATGAACCTACGCTCACGGTGGTAGTGCCATTTGTCGCGCCGTCGATTACCACGACATTGTTGCTGTTAAGATTCGCCACATAAATTTTATTGGTCACCGGGTTCGCAACTATGGCATTGGGACCTGGCCCCGTGCCAGGGTAGGGATCCGGCCCCACGCTCACGGTAGCAGTGTCATTGGTCACTCCGTTGATCACCGTAACGTTACTGCTGCCATTGTTCGCCACGTAAATCTTGTTGGTGACCGGGTTCACCGCTATTGCTAAGGGAGATGAACCTACGCTAACGGTGGCAATGTCATTTGTCGCGCCGTCGATTACGAAGACGTTATTGCCCTCACCGTTTACCACATAAATCTTGTTTGTTAACTGGTTCACCGCTATTGCAACGGGTTGAAAATCCGTGCCCACGGTAGCGGTATCATTGTTCGCCCCGTTGATCACCGTGACAAAGCCGCCGGATTCATTTGCCACGTAAATCTTGTTGGTCACCGGATTCACCACTATCGCAACGGGGTCCGCCATGGGGTCGCTCACTACGCTCACGGTAGCGGTGTCATTGTTCGCCCCGTTGATTATCGTAACATAGTTTGCATAATTCACCGCGTAAATCTTGTCGGTCGCCGGGTTTACCGCCATCAATTTTATGGCATTGCTCACGCTCACGTTCGTCGTTGAATCGGTCGCTCCGTTGATTACCGTGACCATGTACGTGGGTATTCCATTCGCCTGGTAAAATTCGTCCGAAACGTAAATCTTGTTCGTAATGGAATCTATGGCAATTGACCCAGCATATTCTTCCGTAGGCACCGTCGCGACAACCGCATCCGCCCGGACATCGATGACGCAGGCAAAAGCCATTACCATTCCAAAAACAACTTTTCTCAATTCACAATTCATACTACCTCTGTGTCTGTAAGAGTTTTGAACTTGATGCTGATTTCCGGGGGATGTCCCGTTTTTAGTTGAAACCTCTAAAATTATCTATGTTTATAAATTAAGCTGCGCATTTAACGGAGTCAAGTTTATTCTACCTTCGCGCTATGGGAGCCCCCGCCGGGGCGGATGGGATGCGCGGCGCTCCAGCCCGTCGCATGGGGCGGGCGCGGGGTCACGGCCGTGGGATCACGCTTCAATTCCTGGGCCTTGGAATGAATTTGACCCGAAACACGGCGAAAACTATTTATAATCAATCGGAAAGGAACAATCATGCCGGAAATAGTCGCTCAGGAAGTGATCGGAAACAAAATCCATGTCATTCGCGGGAAAAAGGTCATGCTTGACCGGGACCTAGCGGAGCTGTACGGCGTCGAAACGCGCTCCCTCAATCAAGCGGTACGAAGAAACCCGCAACGATTCCCGGATGATTTTATGTTTCGGCTAACCGGTGACGAACTGAAAAACTTGAAATCACAAATTGTGATATCAAGTTGGGGCGGGATACGAAAACTTCCCCTGGCCTTCACTGAAAACGGCGTGGCGATGCTTTCCAGCATTCTCAATTCAGAACGCGCCATTCAGGTCAACATTCAGATTATGCGGGCCTTTGTCCGAATAAGGAACCTTATTGCGGATAATACCGAATTGAGAAAGGCGATTGAACATCACGAAAAACGCCTGGATAACATTGACCGGGAAATACAGATCGCCTTCGCTACGCTGAAAAGCATCTTGCAGTTGGAGCCGGAACCGGAGACACTCCGCAACTGCCGGCAAAAGAATATTCACCGGGAAAAGAGAAAAAGATGGGGTTTGGAAAGGCAAGCGGAAAGAGATAGGCGCTGGAACGGGTTGCTGAAAGAACAGGGTCGGGAAGAGCGATTCTTTCCGACCTTTTCTTTGATAACGATTTTTTCAGATTAGCGGAATTTAGAGGATTCCATAATAAACCTATATTTTTCAGCTTCATTTCTAGGGATTAACTAAGTATATTTTATACTTAAAGAAAACGATTGATTTGGATACCATAAACCGGTTTTGAAGAGGAGGCTTTATGGCAGTCAAGGTATTTCTGAGTTGGTCTGGCGACCTTAGCAGAGAATTGGCTGAAGCTGTCAAAAATTGGCTTCCGGGCGTTCTCCAATTTGTAAGGCCTTATTTTACTCCAGATGATACAGATAAAGGTGTAAGATGGGATTCTGATATAGCAAAGGAATTGGACGGTTCAAATTTAGGCATAATATTTCTGACAAAGGATAATCTGCAGGAGCCATGGATATTATTTGAAGCGGGCGCCTTATCAAAGAAGTTTGATAAGGCAAAGGTATGTACCACCCTGTTTGATTTAGAACCAACTGACATAAAAGGCCCGCTTACTTTGTTTCAGCATACGAAATTTGAAAAAGATGATTTTAAAAAACTCATGGCTTCAATCAATAAAGAGGCAGGTGACACAAAGCTTGATTCACAAACCCTTGATTCGGTATTTGATAAGTGGTGGCCCGACCTTGATAAAGAAATAAATAGCATATTAGAAAGAAATAAAACTAAAACAAAAAAGCCTTTCCGTCCCGACCGGGAATTGTTAGAAGAAATTTTAGAATTGACTCGTTTGTCATTTAGGAAGAGCCCAAATGAACGGAGCATACACCCCGCTGCTTATGAAGATTTAGCTGTAGGTTATTCGTTATTACAAAAGGCAATAAAAACAGGGGATATTGCTGCCTGCCAGGAAAGCTTACAAATATTAGGCAGGCCAATTGACTATATTATAAAACGCAATAGCGGAATAATGGGTATTAGAACGCCAAAATTCAGGGAGTCACCAGACGATTCAGCAGAATCTATAGCAACTGAAATTCACGAATAACTATTACTCCGGCAAATAAAGGCAGTAAAGAACAGTGGCGCGATTTTTTTACTCTATTTCTTTGGCTTTTTTGCTTCTGATTTCTGATATTCCAAGGCTGCATTGATTTTTATTTAGGCAATGTCATAGAAAAAGGGAGCAAAGGGTTACCCCCGGAATGTTTGATGCTTACACTTAAACGGTAATGGAATATATTTACAAAGAAGGCGGGGCATGAGAAAAATAATTGTTTTATCATTTATTACATTAGATGGCGTAATGCAAGCACCTGGCGGACCTGAGGAAGATACAACAGGCGGTTTCAAATATGGCGGTTGGGTTGCACCTTATTTTGACGAAGTTGGTCATAAGGTCATGGAAAAACAGATGAAACCTGCAGACCTTCTCTTGGGCAGAAAAACATTTGAAATTTTTGCTGATTACTGGCCAGAGCATGAAAATGCATGGCCAAGTATCAATGATGTCACAAAATACGTCATGTCCAAGACCGTGAAAAAGTCAGCTTGGAAAAACTCAGTTTTCCTCAAAAACCTGGCAGATATCGAAAAACTCAAAAATTCAAAAGGTTCTGACATTCAAGTTCACGGTAGTGGTGAGCTTATTCAGCTACTACTAAAGAATGATTTAGTGGACGAACTCTGGCTCAAAATTTACCCGCTGACTCTTGGTAAAGGAAAAAAGTTGTTTGACAATGGCACGATCCCGGCGGCATTTACATTGATAGAGAGTTCGGTTACGCCACGTGGAGTGATTATTGCCAATTACAAGCGAGCTGGAAAAGTCAGGACAGGTACTATTGGAGCTGAAGGAGAAATAGATGAGAAAACTAATTGCGGCAATCAATATGACACTTGACGGGTTTTGCGACCACACGGCAATGATTGCAGATGATGAATTACATCAACATTACAATGAGCTATTAAGTAACGCAGGCACCCTTTTATACGGAAGGATAACATATCAACTGATGGAAAGTTATTGGCCAACCGTAGTAAAAAATCCCACTGGTAAGAAACCAACGGATGAATTTGCGGTATTAATAGACAACATTCCCAAAATTGTTTTTTCCCACACGCTGAAAAATGTCGATTGGAAAAATGTAAAGTTGGCAAAGGGAGGCATTAAAGAAGAAGTTTTAGAACTCAAGCAACAAGCAGGTAAAAACATTTTAGCTGGCAGCCCAAGTTTAATAGTAACGTTAATGCAACTTGATTTAATTGATGAATATCAACTCTGTGTCCAGCCGATTATTTCAGGAAACGGTTTGCGATTATTTAAAAACATAAATGATAGAATAAATCTTAACCTCATAAAAACAAAAATCTTTGGCTCTGGTTCAATAACGCTGTATTATGAGCCGGCAAAAAAATGACTGATAGCCTGAAACGACACGACTTCGGACGAAGAATAGCGCATGCGCATAACGGAAGATTAAAGAAAGGCAATGTCATGGAAATTGGGAGCGAAGGGTTACCCCGGAATGTTTGATGCGATAATTATGACAGTGCCTGTTTCTTTACCCAGACATGGGTGATTTCCCCGAATACCATTTTGCGATAATAGTTTGCTTTCTTGTACGCTTCGTTTACAAAGTCCCTTACTTCTTGCGTGTAAAAATCATCGGGATAGGCGGTGGTAATTTGCGTTAATTTACATTCAATAATTTGGCTCGCTTCCTTGAAGGACATGCCTCCGGAAGGAGTTGGAACACTTGTCAATTCAACTTCCTTCATTTTCCCGCGATCTCTTCCCGATTTACTTCCCAGAAAAAGTATCTGTTCCTTATATTCATCGGGGAAGTACGACAGCGTATATGTCCGCTCTTTTTGAATTATTTCAAGCGTATAACGGTCTGCTCGAAAAAAACACCAT
>JBEKOX010000069.1:0-14747 GCA_049521335.1 Chitinispirillaceae bacterium | reverse complement strand
CATGTATTTGTTCAGCAAGGGGACGTGGACCAACAGTGTCAGCCACATGTGATATATCGCGCTCTGATATATTTTTACGGGGGAAGGTGAATGGCGCGGGTAAAGCGCGGAGGCGCTTTTTAGCAATCAGCAGGCGGAGCGGACATGCCGAAAAGAACAGGAACCTTCGTCGGACTTGACTACGACAGCGCCTCGATCCGGGGGGTCCGCGTGACGCGGCTCCCGAAGGGACGCGACGCCGCCTTTTCCCTCGACAACGCGGAGCAGATCCGGGGGAGCTTTTCAAAGGACGATCGCCTGACGGCGGGCCTCGCCCTCATGAAGGAGAAGCTCCGCATCGGCGCCGGCGACCAGGTCGCCACGTGCGTTTCAGGAAAGCAGATCTATGCCGCGCAATTGCCGTTCCGTAAGTTGACACAGGAGGAGACGCGGAAGGCGCTGCGTCTCGAACTCCGGAAGAGCCTCCCCTTCGACGCGACGATGGCCGAAATCGAATTCCAGGTCCTTGGCGACGTCGAAGGGAACCCTGACGAACAAAAGCTTCTCGTGACCGCGGTGGCGAATGCCATTATCGTGAAGCATCTCCAGGTCCTGGACGGGGCCGGGATCAAGCCGTCTATCGTCGACACCCTGCCGACCTGCGTGGCGAATACCTTTTTCGAGGGGGCGGGCGAGCCCGACGACCCGGCCGAAGCGCATCTGGTCCTGCATTTCGGGCCGTCGGTCTGCACCCTGGTGACAAGCGGTGAACAAACGCCGTTTTTCCACCGGAATATTTACTTCGCCGCCGATGAGTTGTACGGCGGGAACGAGGGGAAGCCTCTCCCCGACGATGAACGAACGCGGCGGATCGATACCCTCGCCGACGAGGTCGTGCGCTCGATTGCCTATTATCAAAAAAACAACGGGGAAAGCAGCATCCTTGATCTCCATCTGCTGGGCGCTTACGCGGACCGGCAGGATCTGACGCAGGCATTGGCCGATAAAACCGGTCTGGAGGTCTACCTCATCGACCTGAGCGACCATTTTGCCGACACGGCGGCCATCAATACCGCGGATTTCGCGCTGTCGCTGGCGCTTGCCATGCGGGAAACGTAACCACGGGGCGCACCAAGGAGGTTGTACGGGCACGAAATATTCGATCAACCTGATCCAGCGGCAGCTTGCCGAGGTGCAGCGGGCCGAGGCGCGGCGTCTCCGCCTGTCGGTGTTCGCCATGATCTCCTTCAGCACTCTCGGAATCGCGGTCCTGTTTTCGTTTTTTCAGATCGTCGCGATGAACGCCGTCCTGGCGAAAGAACGCAACGATGTATCCTTCATAAAGGGCGAGTACGGCAAATACCGCGCGACGCGGATGATCGTCGACAAATCGGATCTCGCACTGCTTGACAGCCTGCAGGGAAACCGGATCTTCTGGACAAAAAAGCTGACGGCGCTTGCCCTGCATCTGCCGGATAATTACTGGATCACGCAGTTCAGCTACGAACCGCCCGCGTTCCACGCCGCCGGGTACGGGTACGTTTCACCGCGGCAGGACCAGTGCATCACGATCAACAATTTTCTGAACCAGCTCCGGCGCGATTCAACGTATTGCGACGTGTTCCATACAACGACGTTCAATACGACCTCGCGGGTCGATGAACGCACGGCGAGCCGGGCAAGTTTCGTTTTCTCATCCACGCGTTAACGCACCGGGACGGATGCATGAAAAAAACCGGAATCATTCTCCTGTGTCTCATCGCGGTTCTCGTCATCGCGGCGGCGGCGGTGGACCGTTTCTATCTGACGGGATTCGAGCCGCAGTTCAACGCGCTCGAAAAGGAGCGCATCGTCACCGCCAACCAGCTGGCGACCGCCAAGATCGTCTATGAAAACCTGAACCACGTGCGTGATCTCGTTTTCAAGAACATGGAATTTCCCCATCAGCAGGACAGCATCGATCAGGATTCGACGTATTTCGATTTTCTTACCGAATGCGCGAATGATCTGAAGCTGAAAATCGTCTCCGTTACGCCGGCGCCGCCCGTAACGAGCGGAAACATTACATCCAGCAGTTATGACCTTGAGCTCGAAGGCGACTTTTTCAAATTCGGGGAGTTGTGCGCGAAGGTCGAAAACAGCCGGCGGCTCATGTCTATCGAGACCTTTCACGTCGCGCCGATGGAACTTGCCGTATCCGGCGACCTGCATAATCAGGGGATCAGAATTTCCATGCGGGTGCGGACCTACCGGGTGCGGAAAAGAGGCGACGCATGAAGGACAAGGCGGTGATCACGGCGTCCGTGTGCGCCCTCCTGCTTGCCGTGGTCGCGTTCATACGCATCGAAATGGTTAAACGCGATTTCGACCTGACCGTGAGCGAAGCCCATAAAATCACCGAAGGGTACGACCTGAGCTTTATCAATATGGTCAAGCGGCTCGAAGTGGTGCTCGCGACGCGCGCCAGTTTCGGCTACCCCGGCGGCAAGGACCCGATGACCGGCGAGGAACGCCGCGTGATCCAGCCTTCCCGCGAGGCAATTGCGGTCGCGCCCTCCCCCGTTCCCCATACGGCGGTCCAGGAGAGAGAGGCGCCCGATCCGGTGCAGTTGACGGCGATCATCAGCGAAGGCCCCGGAAAGAAAGCGACGGCGGTGGTGATGAACGGGGAACGCAGCCTGACCGTCGACGTGGGCGATATCGTCGCGGGACGGAAGGTGACGAAAATAACGAATGAAAACATCGTCATGGAGGACGACAACTTCATGTTCATCTACGATATCCATGGGAAAAGAGAGAAAATACCGCTGAATGGTTCTCCCCGCGAGGGAACTTCGCGGTAAATGGCGACGAGCACAAACGTCGCGCCCCGTCGGAGGACATCACCATCAAGGAGGTCACGCTTGGAACTTTCCGCACGTAATGTTGCGCTTGTTGCGCTCGGCGCCGTCATCATGATTTCGACCGTTGACATTTGCGTGGCGCAGGAAACGCCGATAGTCAGCAGCGACTCCACCCGCCCGCCCGTGGCGGTCCAGATGAAGCTCCCCATATCCCTGAAGGCGCAGAATGCCAACCTGTCCGACATTCTCAAGGCGCTCTCCAATCACTCCGGCATGAACTTCGTGACCGGGGATATCTCCGCCAAGGAGAAAGTATCCATCGTCCTGAACAACACGCCGCTCGATGAAGCCATCGACCTCATCGTGCGCGCCGCCGGATTGGCCTACGAGGTCATCGGCAATTCGGTGCTCGTCGCCGATCCCGACAAGCTCAACAAGGGGGAGATCAGCCAGCAGGGATACGTGGTGACCCTGAATCACGCCAACGCCAGGGATGTGGCGGTCATGCTGGAAAAGATAACGCCGAATATCAAGGTGGACGAGGCCGGGAACCGCCTTATCTGCTTTACCAGCCCGAGGATCCTCGATGAAATCGAGCGCATGGTGAAAGCCATCGATCAGCCGCAAGTCATGGTAGTCCTCGAAACGCGCCTGGTGGAAACGGAACTGACCGTCAACAACCAATACGGCATCGACTGGTCGCAACTGACGCCCCTGGTCAGCGGCCTTTCGCACAATAATTATGCCCTCAATAACGGATGGACGCTCCTGTCCCCAACCTCGGGGAGCAGCAGTACCGGGGCCGCGGGCACCGCGAGCGGAAACAGCAACAGCGCCATCGGCATCGATCTGGCCCTCGACATGATGATCCAGGATGGAAATGCCCATCTCCTCATCGATTCAAAGCTCGCCACGACCAATAACCACCCCGCCGAAGTCTACGTCGGCGACGATATTCCCTACGAGGTGCAGGCATACAACACGGGGGCGGCCGCGGGCGGCGCGGCGCAGACCCAGGTGCAGATATCGGAGACCGGCATCAAGATCAGCCTTGAACCGCATGTCAATGAAAATAACCAGGTGACCATAAAGGTCGATCCGGAAGTGTCCAATATCGTCGAATTCCTGGGAGTCAACAAGGATCTCCCCCATACGCAGGTCCGCAGAACCAGCACGACGGTCCGGGTGGAAGACGGCCACACGGTTTTTATCGCCGGACTGTTGCGTGACGATGACGAGGTGACGGTCACCAAATTTCCGATCCTCGGCGAGATACCGCTTCTCGGGTACCTGTTCCAGAACAGAAAACACACCCGGCTCAAAACCAACCTGATCCTGGAAATTACGCCGCGCATCCTCAAGGACAGCACCGGTACGGGCACATGACGGCAGCGCTCGATTGCCGTGAAATGCTCGCCGTGGTCGCCGCGCGCAAAGGCACCGATCTGCTTTTGAGCGTCGGTCAACCTCCCCAGATGCGCTCCTCCGGAAACCTCATGTCGCTCGATTATCCGGCGCTCACCCCCGACCTGTCGAAAGCCCTGGTCTGCCAGATCATGACCGAAGCCCAGCGGAAGGAGCTCGAAACCGACTGGGAGCTCGATTTTTCCATCAGCCTCGGCGATTCGGCCCGGTTCCGTGTCAACGCTTTCATGCAGCGGGGAACGATCTCTGCCGCATTCCGCCTCATTCCACTGAATTTCCTGACGTTCGACGACCTCGGCCTTCCACCAATTGTCAAGGAGATGTCGGAGCAGCCGAGGGGCCTCGTTCTCGTCACCGGCCCGACCGGATCGGGCAAGTCCACGACCCTCGCCGCCATGATCAACCATATCAACGAAACCCGGAACGGGCACATCATCACCATCGAGGACCCCATCGAATATGTGCACTCCCACAAGCGGTGCACGGTGGACCAGCGTGAGGTGTACGTGGATACCAAATCCTTCCAGGCGGCGCTCAAGAGCATTCTCCGCCAGGACCCGGACGTCGTTCTCCTGGGGGAGATGCGCGATATGGAATCCATCCAGGCGGCCCTGACCATCGCCGAAACCGGCCATATCTGCTTCGCGACGCTGCATACCAACTCCTGCTCCCAGACCCTCGGTCGCATTCTCGATGTATTCCCCGGCGAAAAACAGCAACAGGTGCGCACCCAGCTTGCCATGTGCCTCAACGGCGTCATGACGCAGGTCCTGCTGCCGAAAATCGGCGGCGGACTGCAGCTCGCCCTTGAAATCATGGTGGCCACGTCGGCGATTAAAACGCTCATCCGTGAAAACAAAGTCCACAACGTGGACAACCAGATCCAGCTTTCCTCGAAATACGGCATGCAAACCATGAATCATTCGCTGATCAGCGCGGTCAGGAACGGGCTGGTACGGGAAGAAGACGCCGAAGCGGTAAGCCCGGACAGGGATGATTTCCGCAAAGGCCTGCTCGCCTGATGCGCTCCCTTTAGCCTTCCGGAGAGGAGCACGGCGTTATCCCCCTTCGTGACTCCGGGCCGGGCGCGCGTTGCCGAACAGGCCCGCAGTATATTTATTGGTTCTTTTACCGGGAGATGCTCCGCCGCCATGAATCCGCCCGTCGATACTAACGCTTCGGATTTTCGCATCGGTCTTCTGGCCTACAACCAGGCCGCCCTTGCGCCGATCGAGCAGCTTATCGCCGACTCCCCCTTTGCCGATAATGTCCGGTTCGATCACGGGGACCTCGCCCGCGCCCAGGATGCCGCGTGCGATCTCGCCATTACCGTTTTCGATAAATTCCTCGATTTCGGTCAATACAAAAACGATATCGCGACGCTCAAACTCGTCAAAAATATCCTGATCGTCATGTCGTTCGTTCACGAAGAGGACCGGAAGATAATCGATGGGCGGAAACTGGACATAAGCGCCGACGATATCATATCGCTGCCGCTTGATCCGGATCGGTTTTTCCATATTATCATGATGCGGCTCGCGACGATCAAAATCTGGCGCGAGGTCGACCACTCCCGATCGGGAATGACCTCAACCGCGCCGGCGCTCGGCGAAATACTCGTCCAGAACCAGCTCATCACGCCGACCCAGCTGCAAAAAGCGCTTGACCAGCAGAAACGCACCAACCATCGCCTCGGCGACGTTCTTGTCGAACTGGGCTATATCAACGAGGAACAGAAGAAAACCTTTCTGTCAAGCCAGATCGGCGCGCCCCTTGCTACGGCCCGCCAGTACGCGTCCGCCGACGTCTCCGTCGTCGGGCTGATCCCGGAACACATCGCCCGGCAATATAACTGCATTGCCCTTGAAAAGCGCGACAACGAGCTGTCGGTGGCCATGACCGAGGTGTTCAACCTGCGCCTGCTCGACGCCCTCCGCGACCTGACCAATCTTTCCATCAAGCCCCTGCTCGGCGCGCCCGCGGACATCACGACCTCCATTGACCGCTACTATCGCGATATTGCTTCGAGCAAGAACGCCACCGCGTTCGTCGTCGATATCAGCGACAATCTGGAAATCCTGCAGGAGCACGGGGAGGAGATCAACCTCGACGCGATGACGGCGGCCGGCGCCGAATTCGGCATCGTTAAACTCGTCAACATGCTCATCGCGAACGCGGTGCACGACCGCGCGAGCGATATCCATATTGAACCCATGGCCGAGGAGGTGGTCATCCGCTACCGGATCGACGGCGACCTGCGGCAGATCATGTCGGCCCCGCGTCATTCGCACCAGGCCATCGTCACGCGCATCAAGATTCTCTCGAATCTCGACATCGCCGAGCGCCGCCTCCCGCAGGACGGCCGCATGATCGTGAGAATTGCCAATCGGGAGATCGACATCCGGGTTTCGGTCCTTCCGGGAGTCTACGGGGAGAAGGTGGTGCTCCGAGTCCTCGACAAGGAAGCGTTTGACAAGAATGTTTCGCAGCTCGGTTTTTCCGCGCACGATTTCGAGACGTTCGAGTCGCAGATCACCAAGCCGTACGGCATGGTCATCATCACCGGGCCGACCGGCAGCGGAAAATCCACCACCCTCTACTCGGCCTTGCAGCAGATCAAAAACGTCGCGCGCAATATTATCACCGTCGAAGATCCGGTTGAGTTCCATGTCGAAGGCATCACGCAGGTGCAGGTCAACAGCAAAATCGGCCTCACCTTCGCGGCGGCGCTGCGTTCGATTCTCCGCCAGGACCCCGACATCGTTCTCATCGGCGAAATTCGCGACCTCGAGACCGCCGATATTGCCATAAAAATGTCGATGACCGGGCACCTCGTATTCTCATCGCTCCATACCAACGACGCGGCCGGAACCATTTCGCGGTTTACTGATATCGGCATCCCGCCCCTCCTTCTGGCCTCGTCCCTGAACCTGATCGTGGCGCAACGGCTTGTCAGGCGCATCTGCACGAAGTGCAAAATCGATTACCAGCCGCCGCCCGAATTGATCGAGCAACTGCAACTTCCCGAGGATAAACCGCTTCGATTTTACCGCGGCGAGGGGTGCGTGGCCTGCAACGGCACCGGCTATTTCGGCCGCGTCGGCATTTTTGAAATGCTCGTCGCCTCCCGGGATATCCGCACCCTTATTTTGAAGAACGCCTCCACCATGGAAATCCAGGCGCAGGCCGTAAAAGAGGGAATGAAGACGCTGCGCATGGCCGGGATCGATCTCGCGCTCACCGGAGAAACCACCATTGAGCTTGTCATCGCGGAAACCACCGAACGCTGATATGTCAATCTGGTCGCGCGCGGTCCCCGCGCTGGATTTCCACAAGATGCAGGGGTGCGGGAACGATTTCATCGTCGTCCATGCGCAGGAGTTGCATGACGGCGCGGCCATTCCCGGCGCGCGGCAGGCGCGCGCCCTGTGCGATCGCCGCCTCGGAATCGGCGCGGACGGCCTCATCGTCATCACGCCCTCAAAAACCGCCGATCATCGGGTGATAATTTACAACAGTGATGGAAGCAGGGCCGAGATGTGCGGTAACGGCATCCGCTGCTGCGCGCTGTACGTCCGCCTGCTCGGCCTCTCGGACAAGCCGTCGCTGCTCTTCGAGACCGACGCCGGACCGGTAGCGGTCGAAACGCTCGCCAACGACATGTTCCGGGTTACCATGGGCCCGCCGATCCTGGACGCCGGCAAAATCCCGACCGCGCAGCTTTCCGGCAGGGTGGTCATGCACGAACTCGCCGTGGACGCGGGGAGGTTTTTCGTGACCGCGGTTTCCATGGGGAACCCGCACGCGGTCGTTTACGCGGATGCGCTGTCCGACGACCTGGCGCTGCGCGCCGGTCCCGCCATCGGGCTTCACCCCTTTTTCCCCCGGAAAACCAACGTCGAATTCGTGAAGGTTCTTTCCAGAAGTGAACTGCGGATGCGGGTATGGGAACGCGGATGCGGGGAGACCCTCGCCTGCGGGACCGGCGCCTGCGCGGCCGCGGTTGCCGGCATTCTGACCGGCCGTAACGGGAACGCGGTAACGGTTCACCTGCAAGGCGGGGACCTCTCGGTTGAATGGTCCGGCAATGAAACGAGCCCGGTCTATCTCACCGGCCCCGCGGCGGTCTCATTCCAGGGGCGGGCGGTTATCGCCCCATGAGTGTTTTCGAAATTCTCATGCTGGCCTGCTTTGGCGCAAGCTGGCCGATCTCCATCTATAAATCGCTGAAAACCCGCGTCGTCGCCGGGAAGAGTCCTCTCTTCATGGGTATCGTGATGCTCGGCTACGCGGCGGGCATCACCCATAAAATTCTCTATTCGCGGGATTGGGTCATCGCGCTCTACGCCCTGAACCTGCTCCTCGTGGCCGCCGATCTGGCCCTGTATTTCCGTTTATCAAAGTCCGCCGCCGATGCCGGGCGCGCCTGACGCAGCCCCTTTACGCCAGGTATCGGGGGAGCAGCGACCGCAAGCCGGTATCGCCCTCAAACTTCATGAATTTGAAATGGAGGGCATCGATGAGATCGTCCGCTCTCGTTTCGAGATCGAAGAGGTAGGCCGGGATATCGTTATCGTCCGTATGGCCCGGGCCGCATTTCACCGGATCCGAAAAACTGACATACATGCGGCAGGTCAGCGGCCGGAGAGGGTAGACGAGGCAGGACCGGTCGTTCCCATCGAGCAGGGGACAGGGCTTTCGGAGCCGGTGGAACGAGGCAAGAAGGAGCTCCGTCGGGTCGATCCCTTCCGTGAAGGTCGGTTCGAGCGTGGCGAGCTTCGCTTCGACCAGTGCATTCAGCTGCACAAGCGCCGCGTTGTCGCGGTTGCATCGGTCGATGATAGCGGGAATCCGCTCCGGCGCCGACCTCTTCAACCGGTCGGCGATCGCCTCGGCTTCGAAGGAATTGACATCCTCGACCCAGTGATGGCAGCAGGAGGAACAGCCGGGGGCGCAGGTAACGGTTCGTTTCGCGTTCCCCGCTATTACCTTCTGGTAACGGTCGGCAAGGGAGAGCGCCTCGCGCCAGGCGTCCTGAAATTCCGGATCGAGAGCCGAACCCGGCCACTTCACGAGCGACTCCAGGCGAACGATGATCGATCGCTGGATATCCCGGGCAGATTCCGGGACGGGCAGAGGTTTCCGAGTATAGATTTGGGAGGAGGTTTTCACCTCCGTTGTTACCATGTGCAGAGTCTCAGATGTTTTTTGGATTTCTCATTGCTTCTTCAGTTGCTTTTAAGCTCATTCTGAAGTGATTCTTCCGTCGAAGATTCAGGTAATTTCCTTGCTGCAATATCGACAAACTTTCGCTTCTGCTTTTATAACTTCGGCACAGAAAGGGCATGCTTTATTACTACCAGATTTAATGCGTCTTTGTTCAATTATTCGCGTATTTGGTGATATTACAAGCGCTATTATAAAACCTATAATGGGACTAAGCAATAATGCTACAATGAAGAAGACAATTCCAGAACGTCCTTTGTTAGAAGCATAAGCTCCACAACATATAGCTAATATAAGCCACGCTAAAATAAGAAAGAATTCCATTAAAGCCTCCTTTGAAGAAATGATGAAAAATTATCGGCACAGCAGCAGCGGCGAGTCACTGAAACAGGTTTTCATAAACTATTTCACGATGAAATTTCCCTCATCCATGACTTTCCGGTCATTCAGGAATCGATAGCGGTAAAAGCCCCTGGCCGGTATTTTATCGGCGCTCCGCAGCGCCGCCTCTCTTGTTTCCGAAGCGGCAAAGGGAATTTTCAGGACCTGGCGGCCATTCAGGGAATACACCGCAAGGACCCCCCGGTAGCCGAGGACCGAGGTTGAAAAACGGGGTGGCATGAACCTGATCGCGCTCGGCGCCCCATTGATAAACGTGACAGAGCCGCCGCTATCGCTATTCGCCACGTAAATCTGGTTGGTCGCCGCGTTCACCGCTACCGCTTCGACGGCCGGCCCGACACTCACGGTCGCCGTCGAATCGGTCGCCCCGGCGATCACCGTGAGATTATCGCCATATTGATTCGCCACGTAAATCCTGTCGGTCATCGAATTTACCGCTATCGCATAGGGGTTTGGCCCCGCGTTCACCGTCGTCGTCGAATCGGTCGCTCCATCAATTACCGTGACGGCGCCGTAGCCGCCGGGAGCGGCGCCCCAGTCGGCCACGTAAATCATGTCGGTCGCCGGGTCCACCGCTATCGCACAGGGTTGCATCCCCGCGCTCACGGTTGCTTTTGTTGAATCGGTCGCTCCGTCGATCACCGTCACGGCGCCGTTGCTTTCAGGAACGTTATTCGCCACATAAATCATGTTGGTCGACGGGTTCACCGCTATCGCATAGGGCTCTATCCCCGCGGTCACCGAATCCGCCACCGTATCCGTCGTCGAATCGGTCGCTCCGGCGATCACCGTGACATTATCGCCGAATTGATTCGCCACGTAAATCCTGTTGCTCTTCGGATTCACCGCTATCGCATAGGGGTTCAACCCCGCTCCTACCGTCGTCGTCAATCCGTTGGTTCCGGCGATGACGGTAACGTTATTGCTGCCATAATTCGCCACATAAATCCTGTCGGTCACCGGATTCACCGCTATCGCCAGCGGAGCGGTCCCCGCGGTCACGGTAGTAGTTGCATTGCTCCCTCCGGCGATTACCGTGACCGTACCGCTGCCTTCATTCGCCACGTAAATTTTGTCGGTCGCCGGATTCACCGCTATCGCGCAGGGATCCGAACCCACGCCTACCGTCGCCGTCGAATAGGTCGCCCCGTCGATCACCGTGACCGTGCCCTTGTTGCCGTAAGGGTTCTCATTCACCGCATAGATCCTGTTGGTAACCGAGTCCACGGCAATCGCAATCGGAAACGATCCCGCCGTCACCGTTGCGACAACCGACTCCGCCGGAACGTTCAAGGCATGAAAAATTAAAAGCGATACGATTGGTGGAAGCGTTTTTTTCATCGCCGGAAAGCCCATGATCCGCCACCGCCTTCGCCCGATCGTCATGATGTGACCGTTGCCCGACATTCATGTATCCCTGTTGTTCAATTTCCCTATCGCGCAGTGCAACGAACCAACCACGTCGCTCGCCGTCACCGAGTACTCCCCGAGCCGCCGGCTCGCCAGTTCGCCGGTTTCGCCCAGCAGCCATGCGCCGAGTATCGCCGCGTGCGCGGCCTCCGCCCCCTGCGCGAGAAGGGAGACGATGACGCCGGAGAGGACGTCGCCGCTTCCCGCCTTGGCAAGGCACGAATTCCCGAACGGCAATATCCAGGCGCTTCCAAGGGGATCGGCGACGATGGAGGGAGCGCCCTTGAGGAGCACGACCAGGCGAAGCGCCGCGGCTTTCTCCTTGAGCAGGTCAATGCGCTGAAGGGGCGCTTCGGGAAGATCGCCGAAGAGCCGCTGCCACTCGCCCCGGTGGGGAGTGATGATGAGATCGCCGCCATGGCGCCCCAGCTCCCCGGAGCGGCCCTTGTAGGCGTTGAGACCGTCGGCGTCGAGGACCGCCGGAAGCGTGACGTTCGCGACCAGTTCGCGGACGAGTTCGCCGGTCTCCTCGTTATGCGAGAGCCCCGGCCCGACGCAGAGCGCCTGCATTCCCGAGGCTTTCTCTCTAAGAAATTTCATCGCCGAGAGCGACGCGGTCCCGGCGGCGGTTTCGGGAATCGGATGGAGCACGGTCTCGGTGAGCTTGCAGGCCAGCGCGGAGATGATCGATTCGGGCGCCGCCAGGTGGGTCATGCCGCATCCGGTGCGCATTGCCGCGTTCGCGACGAGCGTCGCCGACCCTGCCATGCCCCGCGACCCGGCCAGAAGCAGCGCCAGGCCGTGGTCGAACTTACTCCCCGCCGGTTTTCTCGGCGGCAGGATGCCGGACAGGTTTTCCACGGCGGGAAAAAAGAGCGAGGGCTTCCAGGACTCCACGAGTTCATCGGGATAGCCGAGTTCCTGTATCGCAAGCCTGCCCGCGTAGCTTCGGCCGGGGTAGAAAAAGAGGCCGATCTTTGGAAATCCCATCGTCACGGTCACGGTCGCCCTGATGCAGGGGCTCCCCGGCATGCCGGTGTCGTTATTGAGGCCCGAGGGGGTATCGACGGCGATGACCGGGACCTTCGATTCATTGATCGCTTCGATCGCCATGGCGCAGAGCCCGTGCGGATCGTTCCGGGCGCCGGTCCCGAGCATGGCATCGATGATGAGCCGGTAGCGCGAGAGGCTGGCGAGTTCCGCCGTATCGTCAAGAATGAGGAAATTTCCCTTGCTTTCTATGTATTCATTGAAGGCAACGCGCGCCTCTCCCTGCAACTCTTCCGCGGCGCAGAGGGAGAAGCACATGACGCGGCGCCCCGCTTCGAGGAGCAGCCGGGCGGCCACGTACCCGTCGCCGCCATTGTTTCCCTTGCCGCACACCACGGCGATTTCGCCGTCACGGTCGGGCAGCATCGTTCTCACCGCGTCAAACAGACCGGTGCCGGCCTTCAGCATGTAGGAGTAACCCTTCGTCAAATCATGACTGATGGCTTCCTCATCCAGAGCCCGCATCTGCGCTACCGTCACGATGGGAATCACGCGCCCCTCCTTGAACCTGTTTTAACGGATTATTAATATAATTGGCGCATCGCGATACGGTGCGCCGGGGCGGCGAAGCGAGGTATTTTGAAACGGTGAAGCGCTTCCCATGACTCCCGGCCAGCGGGCATTTGAAGGAAAGGGTGCATCGGCATGCCCCGGCTATTTGTCGCCATCGATCTCCCGGAACGAATCAAGGACGATATTACGGCGACGTACATAGCCCTGCCCGGCGCGCGATGGATCGATGAACCGCAGTTGCACCTGACCCTGCGCTTCATCGGCGAAGTGCCGGGCGACAAGGCCGAAGGGATAGCCTCCGCGCTGCGGCGGGTGAGCGGTCCGGCCTTCTCCCTGCACGTCGGCGCGGTCGGCTATTTTCCGCCCCGCCGGGACCCGCGGATACTGTGGGCCGGGCTTTCCAAAAACGAAGAGCTTCCCCGCCTGCAGGCGCGCATCGAGCGCTCGATAGTCTCCCAGGGCCTCGAAAGCGAGCGCCGGAAGTTCCACGCGCACATCACCGTGGCGCGTCTCGATGCCACGCCCCCGGGCAGGGTTGCGACATGGGTAACGCAGCACAGCCTCTTCCGGACCGAGCCGTTCGCGGTCTCCTCATTCCATCTCTATTCCAGCATCCTGAAGCGCGAGGGCGCGCTGCACGAGAAAATCGCGAGCTATCCGCTGGAAGAGGAACCGCTCTCCTGGATATCGTGAGAGGAAAGCGGGAATATCGCGGGCAATAAAAAGGGGCGCTCCCCCCTGGAATGCCCCTCATCGTGATTCCGCCATGCCAGATATACTTTGTAAACTACCGCGACCGCGCCAATGCCCGGCGCGCCGATTTACGGTATTGCGACCTTGATGACGTTGGACCGCACCGGGTTAATGTTGACATATACCGTTCTTCCGGTAGCGGTGTCGGTGTACGTGCTGTTCGTTGACCCGGCATTGCCGGCATACGCCGCGATATACACGGTGTCCCCGGCGACGAAACCGTCATTGACAAGAGTTGCGACCGTTAAAGCGATGGACGTGGAATCGACCCCGTTTTCAAAGGCCATGGTACTGTTGGCGACGGTCCAGTAGGTGGAAGGATTCGACGACACCGTGGAGTCGGTTCCCAGGAACAGGAAAACCCGGTAGGGCACGGTCGGAGCCCAGACGGCGGTGTCCAGTCGGGCGCCGAGTTGGATTTTGGCGGTATCCTTGATGGTATCCGCTACCACTCTCCGCCAAATGGAATCGACGTAGAACGATGGCGCCTGACAGAGATCCGTCGTGCCGACATCCCTGTCCGCCCCGCCGGTGAATTGCGTCTGCACCAGATGGGTCGTTGCATAGCCGGTCCGAACAAAAGTAAAGTTATAGATCCCGGTTTCCAGGCCGGGAAAGCTCCACTCCCCGGCCGAATCGGTCATGGTTTTCGATGAGGTGCCGTCGATCGACACGGCAACGCTGTCGCGGAGCGCCGGCTGCGCGCCGTTACTGTTCACCAGAATGACAAAACCGGAAAGTGTTCCCGTCAACTTCGGTCCGGCCGGCCCTTTCTGGCACTGAGAGAAGAAAGCCAGAAACAGCGCTGCCGTAAGAGAAAGCGCGACAAATGAACGCATTATTCTATCCCCCTTCGGGATATCAGGAAATATCCCATTTTGAGTTGAAACTGCCGGAATTTCCGAGCCGCTTAAATTACGTTGTGCAACGAACAATGTCAAGTCTTTTTCCGCCTGCCGCAGGCGGGGAGAATTTAATTTTTATCAAACATTATATCAATTCAACATTTATATTTAGAAGAACGGGAAACTTCCACGGAAAGGATATCGTTATGACTGAAAAAACATCGGGAAAAAAGGGAGACACGCTGAAAAAAGAGATGGATGAACTGTCCGCAAGTGCAAAAGAACTTCAATCGACGTTGAG
>JBEKOX010000068.1:0-15051 GCA_049521335.1 Chitinispirillaceae bacterium | reverse complement strand
GGATGCACATCCCATAAGAAACGCCGTTGAAACCAGACATGCCAAAAGTCGAACCATTTTCAATCTCCTTGGTTGCTATTGATTGATGAACTTCCTTGCCGCATCGACTGCCGTTTCGGCGTGGCTCATGAATCCTTGAAATCTTACCTTGGGATTTTATTAACTTTCTTGAAAAGTTATGTCACGAGCTAAACTAATACGAATTTTAGATAATGCAAATTTTTATAATATACTATCCGAAAACGCCATAAACAAGATACTTTTCAGGGAACCGGAAATATCAAGCGTATAATGGCGCCGTGACCTGACAAACGCTCGCTCGATCCCACCCCGAATACTTGCTCTGCATACTCTTATCTGCCACGGTATCGTTTTGTAATTTTTCATTCATTTCTTACAATCGTTACGGTGACGAAGAGAAACTTCTTGCAGGATTTTTTCTCAATCTGCGCTCTCTCTTGAAGAAATTTCCTCATAATCCGGAAATTGAAGATCCCGACCGGTTTTTCTGGACCCCCGCACGCTGCCACGTCCGCGCGCCCCGTATTCGCCTATAACAATATGGCATAAATTTTGCGTATATAAGCGCAAACGGTTATCAAACTGAAGGGTAAGAATCGCTTGATCAGACAAAATGGAAGCATTAAAGGAGAATCTACCATGGCACAATTGAAACCGTATTTAACTTTTAAGGGAAACTGTCGGGAAGCGATGACATTTTATAAGGAGTGCCTGGGAGGGGAGCTGAAAATGCAAACCGTAGGGGAGTCCCCCGTAGCCGCCCAAATTCCCAAAGAGATGCATAAAAATATTTTGCACTCGGTTTTGAAAAAAGATGGGTTCACGCTGATGGCGTCCGACATGATGGGGGCGGGAGACCTCGTCCAGGGAAATACCGTTACGCTCGCCTTGATCTGCAAGAATAAGGAAGAACTCGAAGCTTGCTTTTCAAGGCTTTCCGCCGGCGGAAAGGTCGGCCATGCGTTGAGAAAGGAATTTTTCGGAACGATTGGAGATCTCGTCGATAAATTCGGATTCCGCTGGATGTGTGTATTGGACGAAACTATGGTGACATAAGTGCGGGATACATCGAACACAACCGAAAACCATTGGGCGATTTTATCATAGGCCGCGCCATACCCCGCTATCAATCCCGTCCTAGACTGCGCCGCCGTTTACCGTACGGCAAGGTGACAAGACTGTCCGTGAGGCTGGAATTAGTCGCAGTCAGTTTGCTGCGGGGAAGTTCATTTCCGTAATTTTTGTCATTAATGGGAAAATGTAGCATTCACTACGGCAGAAAGCTTAAGTGCTATAAATTAAATGGCACGAGAGTTGCGGATTAT
This sequence comes from Chitinispirillaceae bacterium, assembly GCA_049521335.1. Classification (GTDB taxonomy): domain Bacteria; phylum Fibrobacterota; class Chitinivibrionia; order Chitinivibrionales; family Chitinispirillaceae; genus BOG-1184. Next base: position 13,705 of record JBEKOX010000068.1, on the reverse strand, counting down.
ACCAGATTTTTCAAATTATCGGAGTTTGTCTAAGAGTGGGAAAAAGTTATGCGAAAAGTAATTTTTAAAATTGAACTGACCCTGGATGGCTTCATTGAAGGACCCAAAGGAGAAATGGATTGGGTCCGTGCGAACATTACGGAAGAAAATTGGGAACATGTCTTCGATATGCTGAGTACGGTAGATACCGTTTTAATGTCTCGGGTAATTTATCGGGGTTTCAAGGAATATTGGCCGCCCGTGGCGGCGAACCCATCGAGCCCGAAGTACGAGAAAATTTTTTCCAACTGGTTGAATGCCACTCCCAAAATTGTTTTTTCAAAGACCCTTGAAAAGGTCGAATGGATGAATTCACGGTTGGTTAAAAGTGATGTCGGAAAAGAAATCGCTCGGTTGAAACAACAATCCGGGAAAAATTTTATTATATGGGGCGGCGCCGACTTTCCTCAAACACTGATGAACCTCGGCTTAATTGATGAATATTGGATCAATGTCCATCCGGTAGTCATTGGAAACGGCAAGCCTTTATTTATTGACAACAAAAACAGGATAAATTTCAAACTTTTAAATTCTAAAACCTTTAAATCCGGAACCGTAGGGCTTTGTTATCAACCGATCAGGTAATCTGATAACCATTTTTTATTAGAAAGCGGAGGGCTATGAATATTTCCACTACTTCACACTTTGTTTATTTGGCGTTGCTGGCGCTGTGCGGTTTCGCCCATGCAATTGACGTGACCAAGAGCCAATATGATTTGGCCTGTACGGGCGCAAATACCTGTGAAACAATTTTAACGCCCGGCAATGTCAACGCCGCGACCTTCGGCAGACTCTTTACGAAATCCGTCGATGGTCAGGTGTATGCGCAACCATTATACCTTCAAAATTTCCCGATCGGCGGCGGGGTCCACAATGTGGTAATCATCTGCACGGAGAATAACAGCATTTATGCCTTTGATGCCGATAACGGAACCGTATCCGCCTACTGGCACCGGACGCTGCCCACGCCGCAACCGAGTAACTGCGGCGCCTTGAAACCGGTAGTAGGCATTACCGCAACCCCGGTGATTGACCGGACCGCCGGAGCCTTATACGTGGAAGCGTCAACCTATGAAGCATATGTGGAATCGCCCGCCGATGTAGATAGCATATATTACCAAAAACTTTTCGCCATCGATCTCACGAGCGGCGCCGATTTGATAGCGCCCGTTACTATTCAGGATACCGTAAGCGGCGTCGGCAGCGGCAGCTCGGACGGGAAAATAGCGTTCGACGGATTGTTGCAGTTCTGTCGTCCTGGACTTCTTCTTGTCAATAATAAAATTTATTTGGGTTGCGGTTCCCACTGCGACAGGGGCAATTATCATGGCTGGCTGTTTGCTTATAAGGAATCGAATCTGACCTTGTCAGCTGCCGTATGCATAACGCCTAACGGCATTCAGGGAGGATTGTGGCAGTATGGAGGCGGAATCAGCAGCGATGGAAAAAATATTTTCTGTGTTACGGGTAATGGATCGTACAGCGATTCCGAAAATAATTATGGAATGTCGTCTCTAAAGTTCAACTGCAACCTTACCCTGTTAAGTTCTTTCACACCCTATAATTACGCCGAAATGAACGATAGCGATTGGGATATGTCCAGCACTTTGTTGTTGATTCCGGGTACCTCCCTCTGCACGATGCAGGGAAAAACCGGCTCCATTTATCTCATGAACCAGGACAACCTTGGCGGATGTCATTCTTGGGGCGACAGTATAGTTCAGCGTATCGATAAAGCTTATTCCTTCGATGGCAGCGGCAGCAACCCGGTGGCGGTATTCTGGAACAATCTTTTTTATCTCTGGACCGGCTATGATGTCCTGAAAGCCTTTAGTTTCAATGGCGCAACCCTCGGCACTTCCCCGCAATCATCAAATACCATTTTACAATCGAGCGATGCCGGATCGATAACATTATCCGCCAAGGGCGATTCCAGCGGAATCGTATGGGGAACCGATGTCGGTACCGGCCACTTTTATGCTTTTGATGCGACAAATGTCGCCACCACGCTGTGGAACGATGGACAGGCGGCAGGGAAGCGCGATCTTCTGGGAAGCCCGGTGCAGAAGTATGCCAGGCCGATCGTAACCAACGGCAAGGTTTATGTTCCTACGACAAACTCACTGGTCGTTTACGGTTTGCTGGATCCCTCCACGGAAACAATCGGCCGGCCTATAGACAATGCCGGGATGGCGCTGGTCAATGATTGCAGGGTAGCGCGGCATTTTATTTCCCTGGCATTTAACCGCCCGGGAAATTACGAGATTACCGTTACCGATATGTGCGGCCGCACGATGGCAAAAGCAGCGGGCGCGTCACGCGGTGGAAACGAACGGATTGCACTACCGGGCCCGGGGTTGGCGCCGGGCATTTATATGGCGTTTATCAGTTTTGCGCAACGGCGGCTCAGCATCCGGGCAATTATAACGCAATAGGCAATCATATAAGGGGATGTTTTCAGAGGGAGGCTTGAACTACATAAAAAGCGGGATAGTTATGTTGTATCCATTAAAAGTTCATATCGCCGAGAAATTTTCCCTTGAGCGGAACGGGAAACGCCGAAAGACGGAAAGATTCACAGGTATCCTACAGAATTCCCGCTCTCTTTAAATTTCTCGTAATGCGCTCTTTTACCGGCATGGTCTCCCGTACCTGGAACGGTTTGCCGGTTATCATCTCGTACAGTCGTATGTAGCGGGCCGCAAGCTCTATGACGAGCTCCGGGGGCGCCGGGGGAAGGACGGCATCCTTATAGGGATCGCAGTGGTCCCTGAACCAGAGGCGCAGGAACTCCTTGTCGATATTTTCCGGCTCCATGCCCTTCGCGAACCGTTCTCCGTAGCTCTCCTTCAGCCAGTAGCGGGATGAATCGGGTGTATGTACTTCGTCAATAAGCAGGATTTCGCCCTTGTCGTCGAGGCCCAGTTCATACTTGGTGTCGACGAGAATGAGGCCATTACGGTCGGCGACTTTTGTTCCGTGTTCGAAGAGCCTGAAGACGATCGCTTCGAGCCGACTCCAGGTTTCTTTCTCGATGATGCCGCGCCTGACAACCTCTGAGGCGGAGATGGACTCGTCATGGGCCTCCGCTTTGGTCGTCGGCGTCAGAATCGGTCGCAAAAATTTCTGGTTTTTAACCATGCCGTCCGGCAGGAGGTTGCCGCAGATCTCCCTCGCTCCCCCCGCATACTGGGTCCATGCCGATGTGTCGGTGGAGCCGGTGAGGTAATTGCGGACGACGAATTCGATGGGAAAACCTTTGCACTTCTTCGCGATGGTGATATTCGGGTCGGGGATTGAGATCACCTGGTTTTTAACGATGCCGCCCGTGTTGTCAAACCAGAAACCGCTTACCTGGTTCAATACCGCGCCTTTGAACGGGACGCTCGCCAGCACGCGGTCGAAAGCGCTCTGGCGATCGGTGGTGATAAGCATGATATGATCCCCGAGATCGTAGCGGTCGCGCACCTTCCCTCGTTTCTTTCCCGCGATGCCGAGAAACGAAGTGTCGTCAAGGCAGTTCCCAAGATTCCGGCGAATAATGTCGCGAGAAACCATCGACGTTCCTTATTTACGGCATGAGAATAATTGACCCGGTAGTCGCACGCGATTCCAGTTCAACATGCGCCTTCGCGGCTTCGGCGAGCGGATAGCGGGCCGTTACCGCGATTTTCACGGCTCCGGACGCAACCACGCCAAAAAGATCCTCGGCGGTCTGCTGCAGTTCGACGCGCGTCGCAACGTAGGCGGAAAGAACCGGCCGTGTAAGAAAAAGAGAGCCTTTTGCGCTGAGCTGGAGGATATCAACCGGCGGAACCGGTCCGCTGGACTGTCCGAAACTCACCAGCATCCCCCGCGGCTGCAGGCAGTCAAGCGATCCCGAGAAGGTATCCCGGCCAACGGAATCGTAGACAACTCGGACTCCCGCGCCACCGGTTATTTCCCTGACCCGAGCGACAAAATTTTCCTTACGGTAGTTAATGACATGGCCACAGCCGTTCCGTCGGGCAAGTTCCGCCTTCTCATCGCTGCCGACCGTGCCTATCACCTCGGCGCCGAGATGCGCGGCCCACTGGCAGGCAATGAGCCCCACGCCGCCTGCCGCCGCGTGGAAGAGGATGCGGTCGCCCGGTTGTATTCCGATAGTCGCGTGAAGCAGATAGCGCGCGGTCATGCCTTTGAGCATCATCGCCGCTGCAACGGCAAAGTCGATGGATTCCGGAAGCTTGACAAGTTTGTCGGCGGGAAACACCCGCAGCTCTGCGTAGGAACCGATGGGGCCTGTTGCATAGGCGACCCGGTCGCCAGGCTTGAAATCCGTGACATCGGGTCCCACTGCCTCCACAACGCCGCTTCCTTCGCCCCCGGGCACAAAAGGAAGGGCGGGGGGCGGGTAGAATCCCTTGCGATAGTAAACATCGATGTAATTCAGCCCTACCGCGCAATGGCGAATGAGCGCCTCGCCCGCTTTCGGGGCCGGCACGAGGCGATCTTCGTAGCGCAGAACTTCCGGACCGCCCGTTTCATGGATAACGATAGCCTTTGTCATGACCGCTCCACCGGTGTTCATTTCCAACGCATACTACAGTTCGCCTGCCTCAGCGCCTCTTAATTTGCATGCGGGCAACAACCGCCGCCACCCGACGCCGGGCAGGCCGAGGCGCCTGCGCAGGCAGGTCCGCAAGCGGGCGTCGATGAGCCTCCCATGGTAATTCCGCCGATAACTGATGGAATTTTCTCCGTGACGTCCACTCTGCATGCAGGGCAGGGAATTTTCTTGTCCCGGTCGCCGAAAACTAGCTCCTCAAAGACCTGGCCGCAACTGCTGCAACGATACTCAAAAATCGGCATGAGCGCCTTTCCCTTGTTTAAAAGTTCGACTGCTTCGGCAAAAAAATACATAACAGCATAGCTCTTCCTCCATCGCCCTCCCGCTTGCGTCTAAAACGGACGGGCTATAAATTATATTGAAATACCTCATGGAAACTGTTTCGGCCCGAACGTGGATCCTCCTTGCGCTCCTGACAGCGGCCGTCTATGCGGCCGGGCTTTTTGTCCCGGTCATGGACATCGACGCCGCAACCTATGCCTTCATGAGCCGACAGATTGCGGAAAGTGCAAATTTCTGGAAATCCCTGCTCGAACCGCAGGGATTCCTCGATAAGCCGCCGCTTCTCTTTTTCCTTTCCTCCCTCTCTTTCAAACTCTTCGGCGTATCAAATGTCGCCTACAAGCTGCCTTCGCTTTTTGCCACGTTGCTCGGCTTCTATTCCACCTTTCGCTTGGGAACGCTACTCTATGATAAACGGACCGGCCTCCTTGCAGCATGCATGCTTTGCTGCTGTCAAGCTTACATTTTTTTCACGAACGATGTGCGTACCGATGCGCTTCTGGCCGGCGCCGTGATATTTGCCATCTGGCAGATAACCGCGTTTCTCGGGAAGAAAAAAATCCGCTATTTCCTCGGAGCAGTCGGTGGACTGGCATTTGCCATGCTTGCCAAGGGACCGATCGGATTCATGGTACCCGCTCTCGCAATCGGTTCATACCTTGCCGCGATGCGCGAGTGGCGCATTCTTTTTAAATGGTATTGGCTTCCCGGTATCCTGCTTATCGGGGCGATACTCTCTCCCATGCTTGTCGGGTTGTACCAGCAGTACGGCTGGTACGGCATCCGTTTCTTTTTCTGGACGCAAAGTTTCGGCAGGATCACGGGCGAGAGCCACTGGAACAACGGATCGGACCATTTTTTCTTTGTCCACACTTTTTTATGGGCATTCCTGCCGTGGGCATTTGTCGCCTATTACGGCATTGCGGACCGCTGCATCGCTTCAGTAAAGAGACGATGCAATGCGGGATGCGCCCCCGATCTTCTCCTTCTGGGCGGAACGATCTTTCCCTTCATCGCCCTCTCATTTTCCCACTACAAGCTTCCGCATTACATTTTTGTCTTCTTTCCCCTGACCGCTATTCTCACCGCCCGCACCGTTCTCGGCATTCTCGATCGGCCTGGCCGGAAAGGGGCGCGTATTCTTCTCTTTACGCAACTATGTTGTTGCGCTCTCGGGTGGGCATTCTGCTTTATTATTTTGACGCTTGTTTTTCCCTGCAAGAACATCGCCGTATGGCTGATCGTCGCTCTCATGCTCCTTCTCACTAGCTACGCCGGCCTCCCGCGGCATGGCCTTTTTAAAAGAGCAATCGTCAGTTCATTTTTCGCCATTCTCGGAGTGAACCTGCTGTTGAATATATGGTTTTACCCTCACCTTCTCTCTTTTCAAGGAGGGAGCAGCGCGGCGAAAATCCTGCGGCAACGCCATGCGCCGCTCGATGCCGTCCGGACGTATCGCGCGGGCGGCGCCTCGGCCGATTTTTACATGGGTATGGCGCTTCCCGCCATCGATAGCGCGGGACTTGCGGAAGCGGTGGGAAGCAGGGAACTATGGATTTACACCGATTCAACGGGAAACGGCGAAATAGCGAAGACAGGGGTAATTATCCGCGGCGTCGACCTTTTTCCCAATTTCGGGGTGACCATGGTGACGCCGAAATTTCTGTACTTCAAGACTCGTCCGCATGCGGTGAAAACATTCTACGTGGTTCACACGGCTCCGAAGCAGTCTGATTAATCAACTTCACGACGGCCGATACGGGCCCCTGCTGCCCGGGATGGCCCGAACGAGAGAATGATCAGGACGCCCCGGTCAGCTTCTGCAATGCTTTTTTCGCGCCGGCGATTGACCTGCGTTGCGCGATCGCCTTCCGCAGTTCCGTAGCGGTCCATTCGATCGTCCCGCCCGCGCTATCGATCGCAACCAGCTGATTGAAGAGGCTCGACGCCCCGGCGGAATCCCCGGAAAGAAGCTTCGAAAGCCCGAGCGTTCCGATGACCTGAAGATCCTCCTCTTTGAGCGTAAGCGCCCGGCCGCCCGCATCGACTGCCTTGCTATATGCGCCTGACGAATAGTAGGCGCTGCAAAGAGATTGCCACACCGAATAGTCGTCCGGCCGCAGCTCCGCCGCCTTTGTATAAGCATCGATCGCATCGCTGAATCCACCCCATATCAAGTAGGCGTTACCCATATTGTACCACGCTTCGACCATTGCGGGATTGCGCGCGAGGACTTTACGGAACGAATGAATTGCTTCGCCGTATTGCTCGGTCGTATAGTATACGTTGCCCAGCTCGAACCACGTATCGGATGATTCAGGATTGAGCCGCGAAGCCTCGCGAAACGCCGATATCGCTTGCGGATAATCCTTGACGGCATTATAGGCGAGACCGAGGTGATACCATGCTTCATCTTTGGCGGGCCATTGACGAATAACAGTATGATAGACCTCAAAGGCTTCACTGAAATTGTTCATGGCATGCAGCGCAAGCGCCAGATTGTACAGCGCCTCCTCGGAGTCGGGCTGGAACGTAATCACCTTCCGGTAGAGTTCAACGGCATCGGCGTAGTTGCCCAACGCGTGGAAGGCAAAAGCAAGCGGCAGAAGCGCATCGTGGTTCCCGGGATCGATTTCTCTCACCTTGCCCAGGCTGTCGGCGGCTTCAGCGTAACGCCCGACAGTATTGAAGCAGATTCCCAGATGCAGCAGCGAGTCGGTAAGGTTGGGGGAGTGCAGAATCGCCTGCTGAAATGAGGCGATTGCATCTTCGTAACTGCCGAGGGACTCCCTGGCAAGTCCGAGCTGGTGATGCGCCTCGGGGCGGTCTCCGTCGCATTCGATCGACCGCAAGAATGCCTCCGACGCCGATTCCCCGCTGCCGGTGGCCATCTGGGAGAGCCCGAGCTGGAACCAGACCTCGCCATCCGACGGGAGCAATTCGGTTGCCTTGAGAAATGAGGCAATGGCTTCGGCATGTTTGCCCGTTGCGGCAAGGGAGAGGCCGTGCTGATACCACGCTTCTCCCACATCCGGGGTAAGCTCCACGGTTTTTGCAAAGCTCGCCGCAGCGTCGTCGTAACAGCCGAGCATGGCGTACGACCACCCTTGCTGGAACCATGCCTCGGAGTCGTTCGGGTTGCGAGCGATGGATTTTTGAAACGAATCGACCGCTTCGGTATATTTTTTCTGGGCCTGAAAGGCTTTGCCGATGCTCAGCCAGACGGCATCGGTATCCGAACGCAATTCGGTAGCCTTAAGAAAGGCGTCGATGGCAGCCTGGAATTCATTCAGGGTATAAAGGCTGTTCCCGACTTCTACCCAGATCTGCGGGTCGGCCGGGTTGATGCGGGCGGCGGCCTGGAAGGCGGCGCAGGCGTTTTTGAAATCCTTCATGCCGGTAAAGCCGTGACCGAGCATGACCCATGCGTCGAAAAAATCCATCCGCAACGCGGTTGCCCTTTGACAAGCACGCACGGAGTTCTCGTAGTTCGCGGCGCCGTACCAGGCCGTGCCGATTGCATGCCACAGCTGTGCGCTTTTTCCACCGAGCGCGGCAGCCTTTTCCAGTGCGTCGGCGGCATCTTCGAAAGATTCGATGCCCAGAAGCTGGCGTCCGAGCGCCTCCCATGCCTCCCAGCAATCGGGTTTGATCGCGACGACCTTATTGAAGGTATCGATTGCTTCGCGCGCGTAATTCTGTACGGCCAGAACACGGCCAAGAACAAAAAGCGCCTCCCAGTGATCGGATGCCACGGCGAGCGCCTTATTCGCCGCCTCCTGCGCTTCGGCATACCTGGACAACGATTCGAGGGAGAGCGCGCAGTTAAACCACGCCGACGCATACTTGGCATCGAGCTGCGTGACGCGGTTAAAGACTTCCACCGCGCGACTATGTTCCGAAAGAAGGGCGCACTCTCTACCGAGTTCGAACCACGCATCCTTTGCCTCCGGATTGATTCTGACCGCCGCCTCGTAGGATTCGATGGCGGCCCGATGTTTGCCGATCAACTGCTGCATGCGAGCAAGTTCCATCCAGGCGAAAAAGTCCCCGCTTCGTAGCGAGACCGCCGTGGTAAAGGCGTCGATCGCCTTTTTCGTGTCGTTCGCCTTGATGAAAGCGTATCCCGCAGCCATGAAATCGCCGAACAGGGCGCTCCGACCGGGCATTGACTCGCCCAGAAGCCGCAAGGCGGTTTCGAACTCCTCAACCGCCTTCTGGAAATTGCCAGCATGACTGAGAAGCCTGCCTCGCAGGCGGTGCAGGAGGGCCCGCTGCGTTTCACCGAGTGACGATTGAAAATTTTCCATGAAACTTAAAGCCTTCACAATGTCGCGGCTCCCGGGAATTAAGGGCGCAAATACTTCTTTCGCGATGGGAAGGCCGACGCGAAGCTGGTTGATCATCGGTTGAAGATCATGGGGCAACAGCGGTTCGAGCTCCTTTTCAAATTCAAGGAGCCGCGCGGCGAGTTCAGCGTTGTAAACAAGCGCTTCGATGAAAAGGCCGGGGAGTGCGTGCAGCAAATCGTGTGGCGAAGAGAGCGCAAGGCTGTAGCGATACCCGAGAAGCGCGCTTTGAAACGTCTGGTCAGCATACCGTACAAAGGGATCGGTAATCTGCGAAGCTTTCCGTTCTACCTCCGCGGCCTGGTGTTCGACCTGCACCGCGGCAAATTTTTTTAAAAATGTCGAGAGCGGGGAGTCAGCGCCTCGCGCGAGCTCTGCGATCAGATATGGGCGAAGTTGGTTCCTGAATGCCTCATGCAATCTGCCGTCGGCCAGCAGAAACGAGTGACGGTCCGCAATGTCGGCCACGGCGAGTGCGACTTCACCAGCAGAAATCCCCCAGAGTTTCGCGAAGAGGTTTTGATCGAATCTATAGCACAACGCGAGAGAAAAGATGCGTACCCGGGTGACGTCATCGCTCTGCCGGGTGAACCGGTCGACAAGCGAATCGACCATTCGGCCGGAATCGACATCCGCCTGTGCAGGAAGAATATCGGTGATCGGCACTTTCATCGCCGCGTAATCGAGGAACGATTGAACGGCAATCGGCGTTCCTGCGGTTGCGAGCTCAATCTGCGCCGCCTGCACCGGCGCCAGCGCAATGTTCCTCGCCGCAGCCAGTTCAACGATGTCGGAAAGGGTCAGGGAAAGCGCGGCAAGGGGATAGGTGAACACTAGTTGTTCGGCAAAGGCATTCCTGAACGAACGCACCCCGCGGTCGTTTCCCGAAAGGATGATCGCCAGTCCGCTATCGCGATTGACAAGAAACGGCAGGAAGGTGTCACGCAGCCATCGTTCTACTTCGCCCTCGACCAGCTCTATTCCATCGATGATCAGGGCGAATGGAATCTTGAGCGAGGCATTGACGAGACAATCGGCCAATAGCGCCGTGAGCGACTCGTCGGCCGAATCGGCCAGCGCCAGATCGCCCGGATCGATCTTCGTTTTGATCCAGGAGGTAAACCTCGCCTTGGGCGGGGAAACGGGAGCGCTCTCCGCCGTGGCCATGCCATCGGTTCCTTTGTCGCCGGCTGCTTTCAGAGGCGTGGCGCCCAAAAAGAGTTCACGCGGCCATTCGGTATCGATGAGAAGCTGCTTTCTCCAATTGATGTCGTTGATTTTCTGACGTAACCGTTCGAAGGGCGACAGCTGCGATGCAATGCGCTCGTGGCTTGCCAAAGCGGTTTTAAAGATGGCGTCGAGCATGACGCCGGGCTTGAAGGGGAGTTCGCCGGTCCGGAATCGCGCGACATCGAGATCCACGAGCACCCACGCCGCCGGTCTGTCGCTGCCCGCTCCCAGCTCGTTGACGTTTCGCATGCAGATATCGATGAGGGTCGATTTCCCGGCGCCATCGGCTCCATATAGAAGAAAGAGGCGCGGAACTGCAGCGTCGGTTCCCTGACCGGGATTTTTGCCGAACGCAGCGGCAAGCAACGATTTTAAAACCTGTTTAATGACTTTCCTGCCGATATACGAGGCTGATTCCATGATAAATTTCCTTTTAAAAAGGTTCACCGGCGTTCAACGAAAGTCTCTCGATCGGGTCCTTATATATTAAAAGTAATTATTGTACTGTGATTAAAATAACGTTGGCAGGTGGCCGAAGCAAGAGTTCTGCCTCCTTTGTCGCCCATAGCGTATAAAAATAGTTATTTTAGAAAATGCCTATCCATTCATCGAAAGAACCCCCACATGTCGCAGAAAAGGCTTTACATTATCGACGGCCATGCGCTTATCTACCGCGCCTACTTCGCACTCTTCAAGACGCCCATGAGCACCGCCGCAGGCCAGCCGACCGGGGCAATTTTCGGATTTGCCAACTACCTCCTCCGCCTGCTCGCAGTCTACGACTGCACCTACTGGATCGTGGCGCTCGACAGCACGGTTCCAACCTTCCGCCATGAAATGTACGACCAGTACAAAGCCAACCGGGAGGCGATGCCGGACGATCTCCGGTCGCAGATGCCGATTATCGACCTCCTCATCGAGGCGTTCAACATTCCCATCATGCGGCAACCGGGTCTCGAAGCCGACGACTTGATTGCCGAACTCGCGCAGAAGGCGGAAAGCCAGGGGTTTGAGGTATTTATTGTAAGTAAAGATAAAGACCTGATGCAACTCGTCGGGGAGCATGTTAAATTGCTCGCCCCAGAGAGCGGGGGCGAGTTGACGGTCATGGGGCCGCGGGAGGTCAAGGAGAAGATGGGGGTAGCTCCGGAATCGATTGCCGACTACCTTGCCCTTGTCGGAGACTCTTCGGATAACATCCCGGGCGTCGAGGGGGTGGGACCGAAGACCGCGATAAAGATCCTCGAAGAGGCCGGCAGCGTGGAACGCCTGCTTGAACACCCTGAGCTTGTCACAAATTCCAAGCTGCGCGAGAAGATCGTCAAGAATCGCGAAAACCTTATCCTCAGCCGCAAACTCGTGACCTTGCATTGCGAAGCCGGAATCGAACTCTCGATCGAATCGCTTCATCGCGCGCCCATGCACCGGGCGGAGTGCCGGGAGCTCTTCAGGGAGCTCGAGATGCACTCATTCCTGAAAAATCCGCTGTTCGCCGAGGAATCGGCAAAACTCGAATTCTCTGCCGTCATCGTGCAATCACTCGACGAACTTGCGGCTATTATCGCAAAGGTGCAGCAGAACGGCTGGGTCTCCATCGATACCGAGACGACGAGCACCGAACCGCGCGGAGCGAAAATCGTAGGCGTCTCCCTTGCCATCGAAGAAACCGAGGCGTTCTATGTCCCCCTCGGCCACGCGGAAGGGGATAATCTGCCGATTGAAAAAGCGCTCAAACTCCTGAAGCCCATGATAGAATCGGCAGCGGTTAAAAAAATCGGACAGAACTTGAAGTATGACTGCCAGATCTTCAAAAATTACAATATCATCATGGCCGGGATCGAGTTCGATTGCATGATCGCCGCTTACCTCATCGATCCCGGCAAGCGACAATACAACCTCGACCGTCTGGCCGGGGAGTACCTTGCCTGCGCCACCACACCCATTGAAGAACTCATCGGTAAAGGCCGTGACCAGAAGAGCTTTGCCGCAACCGCGATCGGGGAGGCCGCGCGCTACTCCGGGGAGGATGTGGTGCTGCCGCTGCGGTTGCAGAAACTCCTGGAGCCGCAACTTGCCGACCGGTCGCTCGAAGAGTTGTTCCGGACCATCGAAATCCCGCTCGTGTCGGTGCTTGCCGAACTCGAATGGCAGGGCGTCCTCATCGATACCGGGCTCCTAAAAAAACTCTCTATTATTTACAAGGCGCGCATTGAGGCGATCACGGCAGAGGTGTGGAAGCTAGCCGAAAAAGAGTTCAACCTGAACTCGCCCAAGCAGGTGAGCGACGTACTGTTCCACGACCTCAAGCTGCCGCGTTCGAAAAAAACCAAGGTCGGGTCGTTCGAAACCAATGTCGATGTACTCGAAAAACTGGCCGACGACTTCCCGATAGCTCGTAAGATACTTGACCATCGCGAGATTTCGAAACTCCTTTCGACCTACATCGATGCGCTGCCACTCGCGGTGAACCCCGCCTCGGGCCGCCTTCATACCTCCTTTAACCAGACCGTGGCCGCGACCGGCAGGCTGTCGAGTACGGGTCCGAACCTGCAGAACATCCCGGTACGCACCGAGGATGGCCGCAGGATTCGCGAAGCGTTTATCGCGCCACGGGGCTATACGCTCGTGTCGGCCGACTATTCGCAGATCGAACTACGCATCTTGGCCCACCTGTCAAAAGACCGACAGCTCACCGAAGCATTCCTCGAAGGCAAGGACATCCATGTGCAGACCGCGGCAGCCATATATCAATCGGCGCCCGAACTCGTGACCAATGAGATGCGCCGCGCCGCAAAGACCATCAACTTCGGGCTCATGTACGGCATGGGGCCGATCAATCTCGCTCGTCAGCTCGGCATTTCCTTTTCAAATGCGCAAAAATTCATTGAAGTTTATTTTTCGCAGTTTCCTAACGTGAAGCACTATCTCGATTCTACCGTCGAACGCGCGCGCGCGCGCGGATATACCGAGACAATGTTCGGTCGACGACGCTACCTGCCCGAACTCAATTCCGATAACCACAATATTCGAACCGGCGCAGAGCGCATCGCAATCAATACGCCGATCCAGGGGACCGCCGCCGACATCATTAAAATCGCCATGATCGATATCGCCGGGTCAATGCTAAAAGTAAATCAACGAGCGAAGATGCTTCTTCAGGTTCACGACGAACTGGTATTTGAGGTGCCGCTCGCGG
>JBEKOX010000067.1:0-15207 GCA_049521335.1 Chitinispirillaceae bacterium | reverse complement strand
GTACGCTGGCAGCAGAAGCGGGATCGTGAAATGGAGGACTTAGGCCAGCAAAATTTATTTGCTCATTAAGCAGACCCCTTTTAGGGGTCCAATTAAAGCCACGGCCTATGGCCGTGGTCTTTTACTTTTCAGGTTGCCATGATATTTCTCCATCCGCCCCGTGTGGCCCCAATAGCGTGATGGGGTAGAAATCTTGACGCCGTTACCCGCTTGATTAAGATTCTCAATCTTCCTAAATTCCAAATAAAAAGGAATATTCTCTGCACTCAAAGCTCGATCACACAGAGGCGGCGACGACGGTACCGATTTTAATGTCGGTGATGGAGTATTTTTATCCGCTACGCGCCGATGCCATCTTGGAATCCGGGAAGAAATGGCATGTTGGCACAATTGCTGCTTACAACGAAAAGAATCCCCCGTTGTATCAATGGATGAAGAGGAGCGGTCATGCGAAGTGGAGTTCTTACCTGCATCCTGACGGTTGCGGCGGTTATCATGGGAGGCTGCAACAGTAGCGTTCCGACGACGCCGTACGTCGGCACCCTTCCCCCGAGCATTCTCATGGATAGCATTCCATCTGGAACGTTCCAGATGGGCGATACCAGTGCGGATGTTGGCGCGATCCCGGTGCACAACGTGACGCTCGGAGCATTCGCCATATCGCAGACACCCGTGACGCAGGCGCAGTACGACGCGGTCATGGGAAACAATCCGTCCTATTTTGATTCGGGCAACGCCTGGCCAGTGGAACAGGTATCGTGGTACAATGCGGCGCTGTTCTGCAATGCGCTCAGCAAACTATCAGTACCGCCAAAGGATACGGTCTATGTATATGGCGACCGCAGAATGGACTCGACGGTGGTGATCGACTATACGAAGAACGGCTATCGGTTGCCAACCGAGGCGGAGTATGAGTACGCCTGCCGCGCGGGCACGACGACCGACTATTACTGGGGCAGGAATTATCCGCCGGATTCCACCGCGGATACCCTGGCGCTGGACAGCAACGCGGTCTGGGCCAATAATTCAAACGGCACGACGCGGCCGGTAATGACCAGGAAGCCGAATGCCTTCGGGCTGTACGACATGAGCGGGGATGTCTGGGAGTGGTGCAACGACTGGTTCGGGAGTTACAACGATACCAGCCAGACCAACCCGACAGGGGCGACAATCGGCAGTTTCCCGGGCGGCAATAAGCGTGTGCTGCGAGGGGGCTCATGGTCCTTGAACGTCTCCGCCTCCACGCTGTGCTCGGCATACCGTAACTCGACTAACCCGTACCACGCGTACAGCAACATAGGGTTCCGGGTAGTGTGCGGCGCCCGGTAGGGTTCAAGGAGTGAGAAAATGTTGTGCGGAAGATCCCCATGGCCTTTCCTCCTCGTTCTGCCGGCCCTGTTTTTTCCCTTTTGTTCCAATACCTCGAAGAACAATCCCGTAAACAATAATCCATTGCCGGCGCCGGCACTGAATTCGCCCGCGAACGGCGCAACGGGTCAGTACCTTGCCTTGAACCTGACATGGGCGACAGTGACCAGCGCGACAGGGTACGACGTGCAGGTTTCAACGGACAACGCATTTTCACCGATAACTGCCGCCGATTCGATGATAACGGGCGACACGGCGAGAATTACCGGCGGCCTGTCCCTGAACGTCACCTACTACTGGCGGGTGCGGGCCGGCAGCGGCGCGAGCGCGGGCGCATGGTCAAACGTCTGGAGTTTTACCACCATGACAATTTCCGCCTTCCCCGGCATGCGCCTGATCGCGGGCGGGACGTTCGTAATGGGCGATTCGGCGATTCTCGATACCCCGCTGCACAGCGTCACCGTTTCTTCATTCTATATCGACACGACCCTGGTCACGCAGGCCGATTACCAGACGCTGATGGATGTCAACCCGTCATGTTTTGCCGGAGTGGGGCAGAGGCCGGTGGAGCAGGTTACCTGGTTTGACGCGGCGCTCTACTGCAACGCCCGGAGCAAACGGGACGGGAAGGATACGGTGTATTCCTTTACGTCCATCGTCGGGACGCCGGGCGCCGGATGCGGCGGTCTCGACAGTCTCTTCATCGACTATACCAAATACGGCTACCGATTGCCAACCGAGGCGGAGTGGGAGTATGCGTGTCGGGCCGGCAATGACACGACCGATTACTACTGGGGCATGAACTATCCGCCGGTAGATTCCCTGGATACCTTGACGATAGACAGCAACGCGGTGTGGTATTATAATTCACCGAACGGCACCCAGCTGGTAGCGGGCAAGAAACCGAACGCCTGGGGGCTGTACGACATGAGCGGGAACGTGTGGGAGTGGTGCAACGACTGGCAGGGGAGTTACGGCAGTGCCGGCCAGACCAACCCGACAGGTCCGGACAGCGGCAGTTTGCGCATAATACGCGGGGGCTCGTGGGTTCCCAGCTATGCCTTCACGCTCTGCTCGGCGTTCCGCGGCGTCTCCCTCCCCGTCTATGGCCTCAATGAAGTCGGGTTCCGGGTGGTGTGCGGCATTCAGCAAGTAAATAAGAAGCGTGCCCGACCCCGCTGAGAATAATCAGCCATCACAAATTTCTATTTTTTATGGTGAAGTTCCCCGCGCTTTCTTCACCATCTGAGAAAGCGTCGAAACCACTCCGTCAACATTCTCTCCCGTCACCGCCGACATCGTGAGCCATCCTTCCGGCGCGGCCGGGGGATTATCTGGCGGGAAAAGATCGCTTTTGGTAAGGATCATGCAGCGCGGCTTCTCCGCCAGAAGTTGACTGTAGAGCGAAAGCTCGTGCAGCAGCATGGCGGCGTCCTCGTGCGGGTGCGGCGAGGCGCCGTCGATGAGAATGGCCAGCGCCCTGGTGCGTTCGATGTGGCGCAGGAAACGGATTCCCAACCCCTTGCCCGTGTTGCTCCCCTCGATGAGGCCCGGAATGTCGGCGACGACAAACGACTCCGCGCCGTTTTTGCCCTGGACAATGCCGAGGTTCGGCGCGGTGGTCGTGAAGGGGTAGTCGGCGATTTTCGGGCGGGCATGGGAGATACGCGAAAGGAACGTTGATTTGCCCGCGTTCGGCCGTCCGACGAGCCCGATGTCGGCAAGCACCTTGAGAGTGAGCCGCAGCCGTTTCTCCTCGCCCGGTTTTCCGGCCTCGGCCATCTCGGGGTTACGGTCCTTCGCGGAGGCAAGCGCCCGGTTGCCCCTGCCGCCCCTGCCGCCCTTTGCGATCAGGATCGGGACGCCCGGTTCTATGCAATCCGCGATGATTCTCCCGGTTTCCTCATCGTAAATCACGGTGCCCGCCGGCACTTCTATGACGATATCTTCGCCGTTCTTGCCGGTCTTTGAAGAGCCTTTGCCATGCATGCCGCGCGTGGTTCTGAATTGTTGCCGGTACGCCATATCCTGCAGCGTGTGAATCTGCGTCGAGGCGACCACGGAAATGTGACCCCCGCGGCCCCCGTCGCCGCCGTCGGGCCGCCCCTTCGGTTTGAACGGTTGCCGTTCGTAGGCATGGCAGCCGTTGCCGCCGTCTCCCGCCTTGACGTGTATGATCGCTTCGTCGATGAACATCGGGCCGTCTTTCGGATGGGAAAGTCCCGCTATGTCTTTGTACCGGAACTGCTGGTCCCGGAACCGGTTGAAGCGGAGCCGCTCTTCGGTTGCTTGGCCGGAGCGGGGGCGGAGGGGGCAGGCGCCGGACTGTCCGCCGCTTTCGCCGCTTTTGTGTACGAATCGGAACGGTAGTCGGTCTGGTAAAATCCGCTTCCCTTGAAAAGAAATCCGGCGCCGGGAGAGATCAGGCGGCGGACCTCGCCGTTACAACCCGCTTTTCTGCACTTTGTCAGCGGCGGCGCGGTAATACTCTGGAACTCCTCAAAAACCAATCCGCACTTCTTGCAGGCATACTCATAGGTCGGCATAATGGAACAGGCTCCTTATAGGTTGTATCGATCGGTATGGGCTGATTTCACCCGCCGGAAGACCCGGCGTTTGTCGCGCCCGGTTGCGCTCCACGGTCAGACGATCTCCCCGAACAGGTCATGGTCGCTTGCCTTGACGATCAGGATCCGCTGGAACGAACCCGCGCGGCAGCCGGATGGCGCGACAAACGCAATTCCGTCAACTTCCGGCGCATCGAACCGCGTGCGGCCGCGAAGCGGGAAAGCGGGGTCCTTCGAGGGGCCTTCGATCAACACTTCCATGCGCGATCCCACGCGCAGGGAAAGTTTCTCCCGGCTGATTTCGCGCTGGATGGCCATGATCGCTTCACAGCGGCGCATAACGGTTGACGAACGCGGCCTGGCGGGCAGGGAAAAGGCTTTCGTCCCCTCCTCGGGGGAAAACGGAAAAACGCCGAGCCGGTCGAACCGGATCTCTTCGACGAATCGCTCGAGTTCTTCGAAATATATCTCGGTCTCACCGGGGAATCCTATGATCAAGGTACTGCGAATGGCCGCTTCGGGCGCCACTGTGCGTATCGCGGCGATGCGCTCGCGGATCCCCTCCGACAGCGGCGACCGGCCCATTGCTTTCAGCACCGGATCGGCGGCATGCTGGAGGGGCATGTCGAAGTAGGGGCAGAGCCTTTTCTCCGATGCGAAAAGCGCGAGCAGGCGGTCGTCCACGTGGGCCGGGTGCAGATACATGAGGCGTATCCAGTGAAACCCGGTATCCGCAATCAGCGATTCGATGAGTTCAGCGAGTTTTTCGCTCCCTCGGCGATCTCTCCCGTAGAATGTGGTATCCTGCGCTACCAGGATCAGCTCGCGTACGCCTTGTTCCTCGAGCCAGCGCGCTTCATCAAGGATATCCTTGACCCGGCGCGAACGGTAGGGGCCGCGAATCCGCGGGATCGCGCAGAAGGCGCATGCGTGGGAACACCCTTCAGCGATTTTCAGGTACTGCGTGGCGATCGGCTGCGAAAGCTCCCGCGTGAAGGTCGGCCGTGACGGCGCCCCGAGGCGTCCGGAGAGCGCTTCCTCCCATTCGTGAACGCCTACCCAGGCGTCGACCTCGGGGATAAGCCTTTCGGCCTTCTTTTTATAACGCTCCGGAAAGCAGCCGGTTACCAGGAGCTCGCGGCATCGCCCGTTTTTTTTCCAAGCAGCCGACTCAAGGATGGCTTCAATGGCCTCTTCCTTGGCCTCGCGGATAAAGGCGCACGTGTTGACGACGATGGTATCGGCTCTGGCAAAATCATCGATAACCGTGTATCCCGCGGAACTGAAGCGATGGAGAATTCTCTCACCGTCGATCGTGTTTTTGCTGCATCCGAGATTTTGCAAGGCTACGGTGGGCATTATCAACTAAAAAATAGTTGATTGCCGTTCCATGGTCGTAATGGCAAGGGGCCTTCGCGGCCGGAACGCCAGAAATTCTTTTTATTCTTATGTTAATTACCCTTAGCCAGTTTCGACAGCAACGCGCTGCGCTTGCCGGCGTAGGCGCACTCCTCGTCGTCGGAGCGGGGGGGGCAGCCGGAAAATTCAAGGAAGTAGTTCCACGCCTTGATCGCTTCGATGAGAAGGGCCTCGTTGTGCGACTCGGTTTGATAGCGCTTATCAAGCGTGGCGGCGCTGATATACAAGATGTCCCGTTTGAATGCCGGCGTCTGGGGAATCACCGACCCGACCGTGGCCTTGAGCGCGGTCTCGAACCGCTCCTGCGCCTCGGTGTAAAGCCCCATTTCGTAATAGGCCCTGCCGAGGTAGGCGTCGATGGCCGGATCGGAATAGCGCGCTTTCAGGTCTTCGAGAATTTTTCGCGCCTTGCCGTAATCGGCCTGCTCTATTATCATGATCGCGGCCATGCGAATCTGTGCTTCGAGATACTCATTCGCGAGCCCCCCTCTTTCGATCGACGGCACGAGCTTATAAGCGGCAATCGCCTCGTCCCAGCGCTCGCGCCGCTCGGCCGCCTTGCCCTTTTCAAGAAACGGGAAGGAAGCCGTCTCGCTGAATTGCGGCACTGTTTTCAGCACGACCATCGTTCGCAGGAAGGCAACCGAAGAGAGCCCGAGCGCCGCTACGGAGATCGCAAGCGCAATGGCGGCAAAATGGCGCTTTAAGGAGAATGGGACCGAAATCTTCCGGGGGGTTCCGAACGACTGATACGAGTTTATGCAGTGATTGAGCGCTTCCATGATCTCCTTAGCCGACGAAGGACGGTGGTCGGGGTCGCGCGAGAGCAGCCGGTCGATGAGCTCTTCGGTAAGGGGCGAAATGGAAGGACGTATTTTGCGGGCGCGTGTATAGGAACTGTTCCGGATGCTCTTGATGAGCTCGGTGAGGCTGTCGGAGGAGAATGGCCGCTTGCCCGTGGCAAGTTCATAGAACACGATGCCCAGCGAGAAGAAATCGCTCCGGGGGTCGAGCGGCGATCCGGAAATCTGTTCCGGCGACATATAATGGAACGTGCCGACAATCATGCCCTGCATGGTATGGGATGAGATATTGAGCGGACGCGCGGCCCCGAAGTCCATGAGCTTTACCTGCCTGGCCGACGTGATCATGATGTTTTCGGGCTTGATATCGCGATGGAGAATGCCTTTGATGGCCTCGCCGCCGGGCCCGGTAATGGCGATGGTGTGGGCATAATCGAGCGCGCCGACGACCTGAACGGCTATGGAGAGAAGCTCCCGTTCATTGATGCGGGGATTGCGGATGGCATACTCGCGAAGGGTCTGGCCCTCGACAAATTCCATTTCAATATAGAAATAGCCCTGCTCTTCGCCGGTATCGTAGACGCGGAGAATGTTCGGGTGGTCGAATCGCGCGACCAACCGTGCCTCCTGCTTGAACCGAAGGAAAAAATCCTGCTCCTCGACCAGTGACGGCTTGAGAATTTTTACGACCCGCTTGAGGTCGAACCGGAGGTTGTGAGCCAGGTAGATATAGGCGGTGCCGCCTTCGTTGATGCGTTCCAGAATCGTGCAGTTGCCGCACTGTTTGCCGATGAACGGATCGACCTCAGTTTTCGCGGGGGGAATGGCCGCAGCCGGCGCCGTTTCGGTTCCGGCGTCGTCCACCGAAAGAATTTCCGTTTTCTCGAAGCGCCTAGTGGCCATGGTTCATGATTCGCCGATGCGTTTCTTGACCTGTGCAATGATCGCGTCGCTCTTTCGCCCCGCCGCGGCTACGGCGGCTTCGAGCGGCATGCCCGCCCTGCTTCGGCATGATACATAGAATTTAATTTTCGGCTCGGTACCGGATGGTCGCGCCGTGACGAGGCTTCCGTCTTCGAGGAAAAACTGCAGGACGTTCGACGACGGCAGGTCGATGTCTTTTACCACGCGGCCTTCCCGCCCTTTGGTGGTCCCGTTCAGATAATCTTTGATTTTCACGACCGATACGCCCGCGAACTCTGATGGCGGTGCGCGCCGCAGCGTTTCCATGAGCTTTTGCATGGACGCGCGCCCCGCCTCGCTCTTGAAAGCGCCGGAGACGCCGGTTTCCGTGAAGTATCCGAATTCCTGCCACAGCTCCCGAAGCCGTCCCATGAGCGTTTTCCCCCGGCTGCGGTGGAAGAGCGTGAGTTCGGCGGTCATGACCGCCGCGGAGACGGCATCCTTATCGCGCACCGCGCTTGACGTAAGGTACCCATAGCTCTCCTCGTTGCCGAAGAGAAAAACTGGACCGTCCGGCCGCGATTCAAACTGCCGGATTTTTTCGGCGATGTATTTGAACCCGGTCAGCACGTCGATTACCAGCAGGCCGTACTTCTCGGCGACAAGCCGTTCGAGCTCCGTGGTCACGATGGTTTTGATGAACGCGCCGTTCTTCGGCAGCGTGCCGAGCTCCTGCCGCGTCATCAAGATGTAGTCGAGCAGAAGCACGCCCAGCTCATTGCCGGTGATGAGTCGGTAGCTCTCCCCATCGGGCGCCGCGATGCCGAGCCGGTCGGCATCGGGATCGGTGCCCATGACCAGATCAGCGCCCCGCGCCTTCCCGAGGTCGAGGGCCAGCTGCATGGCCGACGCCTCCTCGGGATTCGGGTATTTGACCGTCGGAAAATTTCCGTCTGGCTCCCGCTGCTCTGGGACGAAGGTCACGCTGATGCCGAGGTCGGCCAGCGCCCGCTCCACCGGCATGGCACCCGTGCCGTTTAAAGGGGTGTAGACCACCGACAGAGTTCCGCCCTGTTCTTTGACAAGTTTTGGCCGAAGGCACTGGTTCTTGACCATGGCGATAAAGGGTTCGTCCACCTCCCGGTCGATTGGGACGAGCAGGCCGCGCCGTACGGCCTCCGCTTTCGTGAGCGTGGTGACGGCGCCGGATATCGCGCGCGCCTCGGCGATGATACCCCCGTCGTGCGGCGGCACAACCTGGCCGCC
Source organism: Chitinispirillaceae bacterium (assembly GCA_049521335.1). GTDB lineage: Bacteria > Fibrobacterota > Chitinivibrionia > Chitinivibrionales > Chitinispirillaceae > BOG-1184. The sequence goes on along the minus strand of JBEKOX010000067.1, from coordinate 6,881 downwards.
GTCGCTCCAATACGCCTTATAGCCGTTATATTCGGGAGGGTTATGGCTTGCCGTCACCACGATTCCGGCTGTGGCTTTAAGATGCCGCACCGCGAATGAGAGTTCGGGGGTAGGCCGGAGCGCGGTGAACAGGTAGGCGCGGATGCCGTTTGCGGCGAGCACGAGGGCGGCTTCGAGGCTGAACAAGTCCGAATAGTTCCGGCAATCGTAGGCGATCACGACCGATGCGGCCGCGACGGGAACACTTTTCTTGATGTAGTTGGCAAGTCCCTGCGTCGCCTTTTTAACCGTGTACGGGTTCATCCGGTTGTACCCGCCGCCGATGACCCCGCGCAGGCCGCCGGTGCCGAACGCCAGCTCGGTGAAGAAACGATCGTTCAGTTCATCGAGAGAGCGTCGTTCCAGAAGGGTCTCTACCTGCTTGCGAAAAAATTCATGCTCTTCAAGCGAAATATATTCGCGCGCTCTGGCGAATAGCGTTGGTTCGTCCATGGTGATTATTCCTTTTGCGGTCGATGCATTATAGCCGGCCGATACGGGAGAATGGTGACAATACAGAACTCAAAAAATAATAAATACGCGGCGGATAAAAAGATCGGGCATTGATGACCAAATCCAAATATAGAAAGGCGCGGGCCAGCGATGTTGCACAAATAAAAATTTCACTCAAATTGATGAAATACGGTAGTGGGGAATAATGTGGAAAGGTGGAAGCATGGCTATCGCCTTTTGCTGTGTAGGCGTCCATGGAAAGACCGGGAGATATCGCCCCCGGCCTCAATTGTAAACCGCTCACTTCTACCGACGTAAATATGAAGAATGGGGAGGATACGACACCGCGCCGTCGATAACCGTCACGTTGTTGCTCCCGCTATTAGCCACATAGACCTTGTTGATCACCGGGTTTACCGCTACGGCGCCGGGGCTGGCAGCGTCGCACTATTTCTTCAATTACTTACTGCCCGATATTCTCGACCATCCTGCAATAGGTCCCCAGTTCCTTATTTGTCACCTTGAGCAGGTACACGTTGGCGCAAAGCGCTTTCCTGTCGAAGACGAATTCACCTGCGTTGTCAAGAAAAGCCGCACCTGCGCACCTGCCGTCTACCGTGAACAGCTCGATGACTGTACGTCCGGGAAACGGCACCGAAATGCTCAGGGCGCCCTGCGGAGTCCGGCTCATGGAAACGGCGTTTCTCCGCGATACGATCGCCGGTTTTACAATGCCGGTCAGTCCCGGAATCAGCGGCAGGGTCGGAGTAAATTGATAGGCGATATCCGGGAGGCTCATGGTGTTCAGGCTGTCGGTAAACCGGATGCTGAAGAATTTCGTTCCGGTCGTTCCCCACAGTTTGAAAAGACAGAGGTTCATTCCCTTTTTCAATGGTACCGAGTAGATGGAATGGTCCCACAAGGTGTCGAACCCCCACGATGAGACGTCCGAGTTAATGGTCACTTTGTTATTCAACTTCATCATGAGCTGCCAGGCATTCCTTTGCACGAGGGCGATGCTTCTCGCGCACGGGCTGTAAACGTAGAGTGCGGCGATGCCGACGAAATTGTTTGCCGCCGCGCTGTCGAACCACCTGAGGTTGCTTTTCGTCGCGAGATGCCAAACGTATTTGGCGCCGCCCACGGTGACGGACGATTCGGGCATTGGCGTTACCATTGACTCCGGGACCGGGAAATAGTTCGAATCGAGCGGCGCGTTCGATCCCTTTTCCGCAATGGCATAGGAGCCGGTCGAAGCGTTTTGCAGAATCAAGAGCTGAGAGACGTTACCCGGGGGAAGCGTCGTGATCTTGTCCGAAACGACAACCACGCAGGTGCGCGACAGGCTGCCCGAAGAGGCCTGAATCGTGTAAATCCCGGGCGTCGATGGGGAGGTGTAGACGCCGCCGTTGATGCCGCCCGCGGATGCCGACCAGGAGAACGTCGGCTGCGTATCCATTATTTCGCCGTACTGATTATAGGCGATGGCATTAAAGGTCCGCTGCTGGCCCGGTTCCATGTTTGTCGTGTCCGGAGTCGCGTATAAATTGAAGGACGAAAAAACCGGCGGTTGGCGTACGATAAGCATGACCACGATTTTTTTAGTTGCCGGAGAAGCCAGGGCGGAAGTCAGGGTGAGCGTATCGTCTATGGTCTGGACCGATTGCGGCACATAAGCGCAGTTCACCGAAAACCCCATTGTCTGAAGGTAATTGGTTCTGGTTATGCACTGCGTGACGAGCCAGGGCGTCTGGCCCGTGATCGTTACGCTGTCGAGGGGCACGGTCGCGGCGTAGGGATTGGCGATGTAGAAAAGCTGCTGGGCCGTGGTTCCGGTCTGTCCGATCGATACGGTGAATTTTACCGAGGTGTCGGAGGTATCGGATACGATCATGAGCGGATGCCTGCTCGTGTCCGTTGACCGGGCGGAGCGTCCCGTCAGCGCCCGGTAGTAGACGCAGCCGATGCTGTCCGCACCGCCCTTGCCGTACGGATGAATGCTGTCGCCGGTGACGAAATAGCTGACAAAGGGTAGAAGCATGGTGTGGGCGTCGATAATCGGCACGTTCTTGGTCGCAGCGACCTGCCAGAGCATGGGAAGTTCTTTTTTCAGGCAGGTGTCCCGGATCTCCCCGGTGTCGGGTTGAAAGAGCGGGGTGGGGAGCACGAGGTACACAAGCGGGTGCGAAGCCATGTGCGCGAAGGTGTCGATCATGGCTTCGTAATCGCCGATGAAATACTGGTGGAGGGTGTCCCAGTTGTATGATTTGCAATCGTTGGTGCCGAGTTCTATGGCGACGATATTGGGCTGCTGGGTGAATACATCCTTGAATCCGGTCGCGTCCGCGCCGGTGACCGGCGTCGTCCAATACGGGAAATTGCCTTTTCGAAGTAAGGTCGTGCTGCTGACCCCCTCGCTGACCACCGTCCAGGTGTACTTGGTCGTGTCCCTTTTGAGCAGATTCGCGAGGGTATCCGGGAACCCGGTGGTTGCGGTAATGCTGTTACCGACGATGCAGATCTTTCGAGCCGGCCCCGCGGCAAAAGCCATTCCGGTAACAAAGGAGAAGCCCAATAGTACGGCGAAATATCGTTTCATAAAGAGTTCCTTGAAAGAGAAATGATTGATTGGGCAATTAAATTTAAAAATCAGGCACTGACAAGGTAAAATCAGCCGGATTTCACTTCGCTGCGTCTCGAAACAACTTACGATAGCGGGGACAGGAGCGGTTCCCGTTCAAACTTCACCCCTTCGGCTTCGGCGCCCTCGAAAGCCGCGACGCTTCCGAGCACGGTGACCGCGGAATTTTCAGTCGCAAGGATTTTTCCGGCAATTGCGGAAAGTTGTTCCGGCGTAGCCGCGAGAATCGCCTCTCGCACACGCTGCCGTATTTCCGGCGAATATCCGGCAATGCGGTCGAGCGTTTCGCCGAAGCCGCGACTGTGCGGCGATCTCGGCTGATCGATCCGTCCGATTGACGCGATGATGCTCTGGTCGAGCGCGGCCCGGTCCACCCCTGCCGCGACGGCCTGCAATCCCCTCTCAAAATGACGCAGGGTGGAGGAGAGGTTTGGATCCCGGTAGGAGGCGCAGCCGAAAATCGGATGTGCGAAGGACATTACCGCCATGCCGCCATAGGCGCCGCCTTCAACCCGCACTTTATCCCACAGATACCCGGTCGAAAGATGACGCGCCAATAGAAACAGCAAACCATATTCTCCGGCTTCGAATGGGCCGAGTTTCCAGGAACGGGAGGCAAAATTAACCGCTGCGCTGATTTCGATGCCTCGCATGGCGTCCCCCGCCTTCGATGTTTCTCGGCAAAGCGTCGCGCCCGGTGCATGGACCGGCAACCGATCGACGAATGCCGCAATGGGATCGCGCAACGTTTCGGGATCGTCGGTGGTTACCGAAATAAGGCAGCCGCTCCGATCGGTCATCGCGGCGTGCAACCGCTCCAGAGCCGGAATCGTCGTTTCGTCGTCATTGCTCCGCGCGAGGCGGTCCAGGAAACGCAGCTGGCTGATTCCACCCAGAAGTTCCTCGATATGCCTCGACCATGAAAGCCGTGAAGAGGAGGAAAGCATCGCCATCTGGTGACCGTTGCCGATGATTGCGGCGTTCAGCCCGTTTCGCTCTTCGAGGAGAAGATCCCGGATCTGTTTCTTATTTGCAAGGTCCGGGGTTACCACAAGGTCGTGCAGGATATCGAGCATGTCGCCGAACCGGCTGCGGAGGGATTTGCCATGGACGAACGCGTGAAAAAACAGTTCGTTCCCGGTTCCGATCAAGGTCCGGCAGAACGAGGAGGCGCTGATGCCGCCGGTTGCAAGCGCGGTGCGGACCGCCATCTGCTCGTAGGTATACGTGGCCGCGCCGCATCGTTGCAGCAGTTTGAGATAGAGGGGAAGATAGGAGACGAGGTCCGCCGGGAGTTCGCGCAGGTTGAATCCGATATCGAGGTAAACGATGTCTGAAGTAAATATCGGGTGCGCGTGGAAGGGAACGCCTTCAATGGCGGAGACGTCGCAGGGAACCTTGAACTCCCGGGCCGGAAGGTCGGTCCGGGCAAGCCGGGGGAGGGTCTGGAGCGCTTCGGCCGACGGCAGCCTACTCTGCTGCGCGACAAGTTCCTTTGTTACTACGTGGTAGCGGCGCAGGTCATCCGGTGTAAACGATGCGGAAAGTTTTTCGGCCTGGGTTTCCGTCTGCGTTTCCAGTTCCCTGCCCTTTGCCGACGAGGCGGAAATGACCGAAAGAAGGCGATGGTTATTTTCGAGCAGATGAGTCCGGATTACCTCACGGAAATAGGCGTCTCCCGACGTCCTCCGCTCTTTCAAACCGGAAAGAGTTTTTTCAAAGGCAAGATGCGCCAGCGGGTCGCCGCCATAGAGCCATGAGTTGTAACAACGCTCCGCAAGTTTGAGATGGTACGGCATGGAGCCGTTATTGACTTCGCGCAGATAGAATTCCACCTGGCGGAGCGCTCCCTCGATAAGGTCGTCGTCCAGGCCCGTCTCAACCTGGTCGCGGAGCGTCGCAAGCGCTACCTGGAGGATTTTTTCCGCGTTCTCGGGCCGCGCCTTGCGCAGCCCGGCGATGAAAACACTCTGGATTGACTCGATATCAAACCCTGATGCATCGTCCAGGTCTTGGCCGAGCCCGGAATCGATGAAGGCGCGCTTAAGCGGCGAACTCTCGGTTCCGAGCAGATAGTGGCTGAGCACGACTCCCGACAAAACCGACTGTGGATCCGTGGCGTTGCCGAATATCCAGGCAACGAGAACCGTGGCCGTACCGTCATCCTCTTTGGGCGCCGGCGCATCGATCGCGAGCGTTCGAGGCGCCGGCCATAACGGCTGGGGTGCGATTGTGGAAAGCGGCGTTTCAGCGGAATAATCGTTCAGATAGTTTTCACTTAAGAAACGCAGCGTTTTTTCGGACGGGAGATTTCCATACAAGAAAATGAACGCATTTGATGGATGGTAAAACCTGCGGTAAAATGATATGAATCCTTCGTAGGTGAGATCGGGAATCTGTTCCGGGGCGCCGCCGCTCTCAAAGGCGTAGGTCGTTTCGGGCATGAGCCCGGAGATGGTCCGGCGTGCGACATGGCTTGCAAAATCCGAGAATACTCCCTTCATTTCATTGTAAACGATCCCCTTGATGCCGACTTTTTTCGACGGATCCTCGACATCGAAATGCCACCCTTCCTGGAAAAAAGTGTTTTTCGAGAGGAGCGGATGAAAAACGGCGTCGCAATAGACGTTTACCAGGTTATAGAAATCCTTTTCGACCTGCGATGCAACCGGGTACACGGTTTTGTCGCGGTAGGTAAGGGCATTGAGAAACGTCTGAAGCGATCCCTTGAGCATCTCCTGGAAAGGGTCCTTGACCGGGAATTTCCTTGAACCGCCCAGCACCGAGTGTTCGAGAATGTGCGGCACCCCGGTATTGTCATGGACCGGGGTTCTGAACGCGATGGAAAAAAGATTTTCCGGTTCGTCGTTATAGAGGTGCAGGAGCCGGGCATTGGTTTTCGCATGGGTGCAGATATAGGCCGTCGCATGAAGCTCATTGATCGGCGCCACCCGTTCTACGACAAAACCATGAACAATCTGTCCTGAGTGGATATTCTGCACGGGAGGTTTTTTCCGGGTCATAGAATTTTCACGGTACTGCCAGAGGGCTGAAAGAGTTGATGGAAATCAATAATCGTTGCGCCGGTTATGATGTTGAATAAGAAGGTAATAATCGCTCTCCTTACTTTGAAAAAAATACTCATTGGCAATCGCTCTCAAACAGTGGTGGAACGGCGTGGCGGCCCGGTTGTTTTGTTCGCCCGGCTCGTCATCGCTGAAATTCATTGCATGCGACGACTCAAAAAACGTATCTTTTCACAGATATTTTCAGATATTATCGAAAAGGTAAAAGAGCACCTGGCGCTCAAGGTTCAAGCTCGACCTGCCGCCCGATGACCGCATAATCCGGCGTCCCGGAAAGCTAATCGCGTATTTCAGAAAGGATCCAGAGGCCCCCTTATGGAAAAAAAGACGACGGTACGCCTGTCGGTCGTGGCGATTTCAGTGCTCGTCTTATTCGCCTGTCTCTTCCCTTCGTTTAAATATTATGCTAAATCGGTCCCGGCACGGGAAGAGTATGTAAAAAAAGATCCCAACATTCTCAAGCATATCGTGAATCTGGGCCTTGACCTTCAGGGGGGAATGCGCCTGGTTCTTGAAATCGACCGGACCAATATCGACAAGGAACATGACAAGGATCTTCTTGACCGCGCCTTTACGGTTATCGAAAATCGGATCAATAAGCTTGGCGTCGCGGAGCCGACCGTTCAGAAACAGGGCAACGACCGGATTATCGTGGAACTGCC
>JBEKOX010000066.1:0-15212 GCA_049521335.1 Chitinispirillaceae bacterium | reverse complement strand
CCGGTACTTCACATAATCGATAGCGTATTTCTTGACTTTATAGGCAATAACGCGGGTTGACATTCTTAACAATCGTGCCGCCTTATTCAATTTACCCCTGCATCGGGAAAGAGCATCGGTGATCAGTCGTTTCTCATATTCAGAAACTAAAAGTTTGAAAAGCCCTCCCGCTTCGGGGAGCGACGGCTGCAACGCGAGGGTGAGGGTCTTCTTTTCGATGACGCCCGAGCGGGTGGCCAGGAGCGCCCTTCTGACGGTTTCGGCAAGTTCCCGTACGTTCCCCGGCCATTCGTAAGTCAACAACAATTTCATCGCATTGGATGAGAACGAATCGATTTTTCGGTTGTATTCGCGGGCATATTTTTCGAGGAAATAGTCGGAGAGCTGCATGAGATCGCCTCCCCTGTCGCGCAAGGGAGGAAGGTTAAGGGTCACTACATTGAGCCGGTAGAAAAGTTCCTCGCGAAAGAGGCGATCCTCCACCATCTGTTCGAGATTTCTTGCGGAAGAGGCGATGATGCGATAAGTAAGGAGGTCTGACAGGTCATCCTTTCCCCTCGGTTCGTTTTCTTGGACAAACCGAAGCAGCCTTCGCTGCGATGACAGACTCAAGGAACTGACTTCATCGATAAACAAGGTGCCATAGGAGAATGGTGCGTCGTCGTGGCCTTCCGGCTCGGCGATAAAAAGGGCGTCTCCTTTGATTAATCTGGTCCGTTTCTCCCATCGGTCGAGCACTTCCTCTATGTTCGCCTCAGTCACGATGACAAAGGGTCGGTCGTGAAACCCGCTTTTCCGATGGATCGTCCGTCCCAAGAATTTTCTGCCCGAGCCCTCTTCTCCCCGGATAAGTATACTGATGCCGGTCGCGGCGACGTTATCGATGCATCGGAGAATCACCCGCATCCCTTCGCAGCCGCCGATCGGCTCGATGGGATAATTTTCGCTATCGTGAATTTTGAACTGGGTTTGCCCCGGCATAGTTTCCTCGCGCGCTCAAGGGTGCGATAAAATTTTAAAAGCACATGCCATGCCAAAAGCGGCCCATGGCGCCCGGGATGCGAACCGGACAGGAATTTGTGAGAAAATCGGGGATGTCGCGAGGAAACGAAGGGGTAGTTACACGGATAGTTCTGGAGCTATTACTACAAAAATGAACTGATCGAATGCTACAAGCACACGAAAGTATCTACTCGGGAAGAGGGGCATACCGGCAAACAGGGGGAAATTCTCGATCCGCCCCCTGCTATTGGAATATGCGGCTTCTACAGGACATCGATATTCACCTCTCCCAGGATCCCGGACGGACGGCCGTTCAAGCGGAGGATATTGTCGATCGTATTGGCAATCGTTACGACCAGCTCATTGCGCCGTGGTTCGCAGAGACTCGTGACATCGGCTTCAATTGGTTGCCAGAGGAAATTGCCGACCTCCTTGCCATTGATCTTGATATCCACGACGCCGGAGACGCGCGCCATGCGCAGAATGAGACGGCTATACTGGTGCGGAATCTCGAACATCTGACGGTAAACGCCGACGCCACTCAGGTAGGGATACCCGTAGCGCGTCCACGAATCGATACCTACAAGCGGGGTGTATTTATCGATGATCCAGCCGTTCTGTCCGCGCACGATGGCAAAATTGCCGAACACGAGCGGCGGATAAAGAATCGCCTGCGGATCAAGGGCAATCCCCGAGGTCCGGACAGAAAAACGGTTGATATCCTTGACAAGGAGATCCTTCATGGAGTAAAGGGTCACGGGCGCCCCGAAGAGGTAGTGTACGTTCACCTGATTCTGTGGGACGACGAAGGAAATGGCTCCTGTGACAGCGCCGCCGTCGAAGGGCGTGGTCCCCTGCGGAGCGAAGGAGGGAACGAGTGGACGGTCGAGTCGCGTGCCGTTAAGGCTTATTTCCACCTGGCTCTCGGCGCCCTGCGTCCGCGAATAGCTGCCGCCAAAGTCCGCGATAGCGCAATAGCACTCCGACGGCACCGTTTCGATTTGAAAATGCGACTCATAAAAATGGGAAAATCCGCCGGATTCACGGCGAAGCCCGATCCGCAGGGTCCAGTTGGAAAGCGGCAGTGCATTGAAGGTCAACGGTTCGAAAGACCATTGATTCTTGAGTACGATCCGGTAGTTCCGGTGAATGCCGGTAAACGGAGAAGTCGCCGGCCGACCTGTTTTAAGTGATGCGGCGGCGACGGCGGAAGGCGATCCGACGATGATGGCGGTTTGCTGGGGCATGAGCCGCATTTCGAAACGACAGGTCGACCCTTCCCGCGTCACATCGGGAATTTCGATAATGGCGCCGGTCTCGCAGTCGACTGCCGACAGATGCTTCTCCTGCGGCACCTCCACCTTGAAAACATGCTCAAGGCGATCCGACCGGTTGTGGATGATATAGAAACTGCAATCGTCTTCGATGCCGTCGGCGCAGATGAGGTCCGGTCGTTCTTCCTCCTGGCCGGTAATTTTCAGGCGGGACGGGATATCGTTCAACGAGCGGTCAAGCTCCTCCATCGAAACAATGCGGGATCCTCCCTTTTTCGGATTGATGAGTTTCTCGATACGCTTGGCGATCTTGATATTGACGCCGTCTTCGAAGGTGCCGCGTGGAAGTTCGTTGACAAAAATGATCTTGCCGCCGCGACTCACCAGCTTTTCCAGGAAAACGAGGGCGCTGCGGGAGATGAGCGGCGCGTAGGGCAGCAACAGTGCGTGAAAGAGGCTCTTTCCCTTGCGATCGGTTTTGCCGAATTCGCCGGTCGGCTTCACGGTGCACGAGGTAAGATACTCCTCGGAAAGAATCTCAAAATCGATCTCCCGGCGCAGGAGGACATTGGTAGCTTTTTGGAGGAGGTGAAGACCCCGGCGGGACGGCTCCTCCCCGTTGGAGGGAAGATACGCGGCCCGTATCGACCCGGTCGGCGAAAGGATCGCCATAGGGCGCGAGAACGTGACGTTCCGCAGTAGATCCTGGAAAGTTGACGCATAATCGCAAAGCGACTTGAAATGATTTCCGATAAAGGGATACCAGATCGGATTATGAGGCGTTTTCAGAGAGCTTCGCTGATCGAGCGAGAAATAACTTCCGTCGATGATGATCGGCGAAGCGCCGGCCAAGAGGCTCAGGACAACCTCATCCTTGAGGCTCTGGATCGTCGCCGCGGCGCCGACTTCATTCCGTCCTATCATCGCCAGAGTACCGCGGCGATACTCGCTTGCATTGCAATCGGCCATGGCCCTGGCCATGATGAAGTTACCTTCAGTTCCGTCAAGGTTCTGAATCCCTACCGTTGAGAGCTTTTCATGGGTATGGAAATCCCCATCAAGAAGCGCGTTGTTGGCGCGATAGAGAGTCCGTTCGGGGCAGAGCAACCATTGGGTCATTTTGCAGTTTTTTGCCCACATTTCCAGCGGATAAGCGAACCGTTCGTACATCGATTCATCGAGGAAGGCATAGACCTGGTTTCGGATGCGACCGGCCTGCTCCGCATTGCAGAACAGGGCGGGCAGGTACTTTAAAAGGTCCTTTTTATACTTGGTCCTGAACTTGACAACCAGATCGTCATCCCAGGGCAGACCGTCGTTGGAAGGCCGATAGGCGGGCATTTCCGTGAGAAAACCCTTGAAGGTTGCGCTGATGTACTTTGCGAAACGGGTTTTGAATTCGTTAAGCACGCACTGGATATAGAGTTGGGCGGTCCGGGCATTAAACACGTTCGGCATGTAGCCGCCGAACTGGCCGAGAATGTACTCCTGCTTCAGCACAAAAATCCGCCATTCGCCGGCGGGCGCTTTCCAGAGGAGCGGGGTGTTGCCGCTGAAGTTAAGATGCTTAACATCGGGAATACTGATTTCAAGGTTTTTAACCTTTGCCGCAAGAATGATGGTGCTGTCCGGATGGCCGGCAGCGTATTCGAAAACCTCCCCATCCTTCCGGATAACCGACTCTCTGAGCACGAGGCGGCGAGCGCGTAATTTTTCGTTTTGATTCAGAAAGGCTCGAAAACAATCGCTCCATGGCATGGCAAAATCATCGGCAATTCTAATTCCTGCGCCATGCTCTTTGGCTGCATCCAGTACCGTTTTGAAAAAACTGAAAAACTCCTCCGAGAGGTAAGCGGGGAACATTTCCCGCCCGGGGCGGATGATGATCCCGCCGAACCCCTGCGAGAGCAAGCCATTGAGTTGCGCAATCAGCTCCTGCCGTGAAAGAGCCATGTTCCATATCCAGACGATCCATGGCCGGGTTTCATGACTTGGCTTGCTGAAAATCTGCTTAAAGTTTTTCAATGTATATCTCCCATTCTCAATGAAAATGTTGCGAGTAGCCGATTTTTGTGAAACAGTATAATAAACTACATGATGCAATTGCCTTAGTCAATCACTTTCAATGAAAATTATGAAGGAATGTTTAATGGACGACTTCATATAGCGTTCGTAACTTATTATATTTAAAAAAGATAGAAAAATATTTCAGGACGAAAAATAATTTGAAAAACATTATGGAAAGATATCAATTAAGCGATTAAATTACCGCAGAATTATAGTTTCTCATCTCTATTTTTTCGCGCCAGCAGTATAAAAAAGGGGCCCGATTATCGCGCCCCTCTAAAATCCATCCCTTAAATCACGCCGGTAATTCCGGCGCATAGATACTTAATATGGTCAGTCTACCACCTCGTAATCCGCATCAACCGCGCCATCTTTTCCTTTACCCTTGTTGTTATCCGGGCCTCCGGCCTCCGGTCCCGGTGTCGCGCTCGATTGATCGCCTCCAGGCTGGCTGCCGTAAAACTGCTGGCCGCCCGTATTGCCCGCGCCGTCAGGTCCCGCTCCGCCTCCCGGCGCATGTTTGTACAGCTCCTCGGAGAGCTTCATCAGAGCATCCATGCTCGTTTTGATCGCTTTCGGGTCGCCGCTGCCGATTTTGCCCTTTAGATCGCTTATGGCCGACTGGTACCTGCTCTTGACCTCGGCAGGGATCTTATCGCCGGAATCGGTGAGCATCTTCTCGGTCTGATATACGAGCTGTTCGGCATGATTCTTGACCTCTATTTTCTCCTTCTCTTCTTTATCCCGCTCGGCATTGGCCTCGGCGTCCTTGACCATGCGCTGGATATCGCTCTCGTTGAGGCCGCTTGACGATTCGATGCGGATCTGTTGCTGCTTGCCGGTGCCGTGGTCCTTTGCGCTCACATTCATGATGCCGTTGGCATCTATATCGAAGGTCACTTCGATCTGCGGCACCCCGCGCGGCGCCGGCGCGATACCGATAAGATCAAATTTACCGAGAAGCCGGTTATGCTGCGCCATTTCGCGCTCGCCCTGATAAACCATGATCGTGACCGCGGTCTGGCCGTCGGCCGCCGTTGAAAAAATCTGGCTCTTCTTGGTAGGAATCGTCGTGTTGCGCTCGATGAGCTTGGTCATGACGCCGCCAAGCGTTTCGATGCCCAGGGAGAGCGGGGTTACGTCGAGGAGAAGCACGTCCTTCACCGACTGATCGCCGGTGAGAATTGCGCCCTGAATTGCGGCGCCGACCGCAACCACTTCGTCCGGGTTCACGCTCTTGTTGGGTACTTTGCCGAAGATCTCTTCCACTTTCCGCTGCACCGCCGGCATGCGTGTCGCGCCGCCGACGAGCACTACCTCATCGATTTGGCTTATGGAAAGGTGCGAATCCTCGATTGCCTTGCGGCATGGCTCAACGGTACGGTCAATGAGATGCTGCACGATCGTTTCGAGCTTTGCCCGAGTAAGGACAAGGTCGAGGTGCTTGGGCCCGCTCGCATCGGCGGTAATGAACGGCAGGTTGATATTTGCCTGCATGGCCGATGAAAGCTCGATTTTTGCCTTTTCTGCCGCCTCTTTGAGCCGTTGAAGCGCCATGCGGTCGTTGCGCAGATCGATTCCATTGCTCTTCTTGAACTCGTCGGCAATATGATCCATAATGACTTTATCGAAGTCGTCGCCGCCGAGGTGGGTATCGCCATTTGTCGATTTGACTTCAAAGACGCCTTCGCCAATTTCGAGTACCGATATATCGAAGGTGCCGCCGCCGAGATCGAACACCGCCACCTTCTCGTTGCGTTTCTTTTCCAGGCCATACGCGAGGGCCGCTGCGGTTGGTTCATTGATGATACGCTTTACATCGAGCCCCGCGATGCGTCCGGCATCTTTCGTCGCCTGGCGCTGCGCATCGTTGAAGTAGGCGGGCACGGTGATGACCGCCTCTTTAACCTCTTCGCCCAGATAGTCGTCGGCGGCCTTTTTCATATATTGAAGAATCATGGCTGAGACTTCGGGCGGAGTGTAGTCACGGTCCATGATCCGCACTTTGACCGATTCTTCGGGCGCACCCACCATATGGTAGGGAACCCGTTTTTCCTCGGACTCCACCTCGTTGTGGCGTCGTCCCATGAAGCGTTTAATGGAGTAAACGGTATTTTCCGGGTTGGTGATGGCTTGACGCTTAGCAATAGCCCCCACGAGCTTTTCGCCGGTTTTCGTGAATCCGACTATGGAAGGCGTCGTTCTGCCGCCTTCTGAATTGGAAATAACGACCGGCTTTCCTCCCTCCATCACGGCAACGCAGGAATTGGTGGTTCCCAGGTCGATTCCAATGACTTTTCCCATAAAATTCTCCTTTAATAGTAAGCTTTATGTTTTGTTGAATTAATTCCATTTTTTTCGTACAGCAGTGTTCCGCCTCTTTAAATCAGCGTACTATTCACCTGTAGAGAATACAAATGCCATGCCATAAAGAGAACTGGTGTTTTATAGAGAATTTAAGCGTTTTTATAAAATGAAGGGAATCGCTTATTTCATAGTGAAGCATGGAGATGTTGCAGAATAGAACGGAATATTTGAAAACTTAGAGGGTCAGGAAAAAAAAGGAAAGCTATGTCTGGGTTTAACGCTCGAATTTTTCAGGTTCTCGGAAAACACAACGGCAATATCTTTTCAAGAGGTCGTGGCGCATACCCCAAATCCGCAATCGCTTCGGCCGGATCAAGGTCTGCGTCTTGTGTAATGCCCGCGATCACGCTCCATTTGAGCGGGGGATGTTTCAGCGTTTTTTTCATGATCGCGGCCATCGCCAGGCACAACTCGACCGGCAAAGGGACAATAGGTTTATTCCTCTGTTGCAGGAGCAAAAGGCAGAACCGGGCAAAATCGATAATCGATATGGTCTCGGGGCCGCTGAAGTTGTAGGTTCTGCCGGTTCCCCGTTTCAGGCATGTCAGGGTAACGAGTCCGTCAACCACATCATCGACAAACACCGGTCGCTTGAGGGCGCCGCCTTTGCCGATAAAGGGCACGATGGGGAAGCGGCGCAGGTAATCGAGGAACATATCGAATTCCTGCCCGCCTTTTTTTCCATATAGCAACGTTGGCCGGACAATGGTCCAAGGGAGCTTCGATTTTTTAACCAAATCTTCGGCCAGTCGTTTGGAGATGGAATAAGGGGTGGTTTTGGGATAGACTACCGAGGCTGAAGAGATGTGGATGAAGTGGGAGACGCCGGACGCTTCCGCCTCGGCGATAATGTTGCGCGTACCGCCGGCATTGACCGCGGTGTAACGGGAAGGATCGTCGGTGATGATGACGGCGGCGAGGTGGAGAACGGTGGTGATGCCGTCGCAGAGTCCCCGGCAGTCGGCGGTATTCGCGATATTGCCGAAGCGTATGTCGACTCCGGCCTGAAGGTCGGCTGCATTGGGATCGCACGGCAGCGTCAGAACACGGACGGGAATCCCTTTGTCGAGAAACTTTCGAACGAGGACGCGTCCCATTGCCCCGGCGCCGCCCGTAATAAGAATGGCATTATCCATCATATAGTAGATGCACCACTGTCGGGCACTTACAAATACCGTACCGTTGGGAAAGATCGTCCATCCGTATGCAAAGCGGACGCGTTATTTGTTCTTTTTAAGACCCTGGCCGAGCGACCAGAGAAAAATCGCGATGCCGAAGACGAGGAGCACCCCCGCGGCGACTATTACCTTGGAGAGGTGCCGGCCGAAAACTCCGATCAGACGGCCGAAAAGATCGCCGGCCGACCGGATCTGATCCAATTTCTTCTCCACGTACTCGTTGACATGTTCAGGGGATTGGCTCATAAGACTTCTGCGGTGAGAACTTGAATGCCGCGCGCAGTAACACGCCTCATCAAAAAGGCCGCTCACCGTAATTGAAACGGTATACATGGGGTGGCTGATGGGACTTGAACCCACAACAACTGGAACCACAATCCAGGGCTCTAACCAATTGGGCTACAGCCACCATAAATCAAAAAATACCTTTTGTAGTATAGCAATGTCAATGTTACTTTGCCAACTCGACATTGCCCCAGGTGCCGGGATTATAAAAATCGGCATCCTTTGGCAGGGCCTCCATCCGGGCCCCCTGGGCGTCAAAGGTAACGATGCCGAGGCCGAACCGGCGTCCGTCGAACGGCACGAGGCCGAGATCGTACCACGGCGCCCGTATGACGATTTTATCGTTCACTATCGTTTTTGTCAATTCGTTCGGCCATGTTTTTTCCGCGTACTTCACCGTATCGCCGGAAAGCTGCGGGGAGTAATGGAGCCCGAAGAGCGAGTCTTTTCCAGCCTCATAGAGTATGACACGATCCGCGAATGAGAGGAAGGCATTCTTGCCGTTTTTCCCGTCAAAGGCAAAGCGAATGGCGCCGGGAGCGGGGCTCTGCGCTTTCTGCAAAACAATGTAGAATGCGCCTTTATTCCAGGCAAAGGCGAATTTCGCCGGACCGGCGGTTTTAAAGTCGTCGTCTTTAAGCGCCGAAGCGATGCCTGCCGGATCGACCCCATCCGCGGCGTGCATTACCGTAAGGGCTTCGGACTGAGGAAGGTTATCGAGCGCCACGATGCCGATCGGGGCGATGGACCCCTTATTGGTAGTCCCGGTGATAGACCAGTCAATTTTAATGAAGGAACGGCCGCCGACCAGATTCTGCTTGATGGCGCCGATCGGAAACTCGATCGTATAATCCTTGATAGTGTAGGATTTTTTTGCGAGCGACTTCTCCTTGCCGCGGTCATTGACAAGGTCGACCGATACCACGAACTCCTTTTTTTTTGCCTGGGCGGTATCGACCTGGGCCCGCACCATAATCGAATCATTCCGTTGCGTTACCCACGGCATCGGGCCGTTGAAGGTGATAACCTGGCTGACGGCCGCTCCGGCGCACCCTGCAATGCACAGCACTATCTTCGCCCATTGTCCCATTGCTCTTGCTCCCTTTCCAAAGATATGGTTATATTTATATCAACATCTTGCTGCGATTCGACCAACCGACAAACGAAGTAAAATATACGAAACGCGCGACAAAAAATTGCCAGCAATATTCCGCGTAACGCGGACGTCGCCTGCGCCGCATGGCGTTTTTTCCCGACGAGGGGATATCCATTGGAAAAAATAATCGACCTCTTGTCCAGGAATCCCGTCTTAGAGCGATTATCAAACCATTGAAAAAAATTATTGTTAAGAGGATAATAATTATATTATTTAGGGAAGACACAGTTATATATTAAACAGGTTGCCATCTCGACTGCACGGTATCAGTAATTTTCTCATCAACATTGTTGATGGTTAGTTAGGGTGTAACGACAAAATTCGGTATTACGCAATAAAATCTCGGGGGGGAAGATATTTCGATGAAAACTGCAGAAAAGGTTCGACGGTCGGCATTCCCGACTGCGCTGTTTGCAGTACTTAGCCTTTCGCTGTTCTTCGCGGGGGAATCGAGGGGACAGGTCCAGACCTATCCCGAAACGACCTGGGTCAAGGTGATTTTTTATGACTACCATGAAAGCCTTCCGCCATATTCACCAACCGTAAATGCAGGATATGGCGCTAACCCCGGGGACACGGACTTCGTTTTCTACGGCGGGAGCTGCGTGAACGGTAACGGTGCGGCACAACTCATGACCGGAATGGTCCTCGATAGCTTGTCCCCGGATCGCAAGCCCATTCCCACCCCCGGAGCTAAATCATGCACGCAGAATCCGATCGAGGCGACTCCCCCGTGCGCCTGCCATATGGTAAACTGGTGGCGTGTCAGCGCGTCCATGAACACCGCGAACTTCAACTGGTACGATACCAACTGCGTCTTCGCGTGCGATTCCGGCCAGCCCAACCCGCTGCCCGGAAACCCCTTTCCCGGAATCCGGACTGGAACCCCAAAGAACCCGGTCTGGTACTGGGCACAGAAGAACGGGGGCGGCCTTGTCTCATGGCAAGGGCGCCTTGGTGAATACATCGGCCCGAATTACGATTCCAGCAACGATCATTATTCCAACGTCGTCGTTTACGACTCCATACCCTTTACCCGTATAGGGGATTCAACCAAGCCGATTTATTCATTTACCGCCAACGCTACCGTTCATCCGGGCGGTCATTTCCCGGGCGACAACACCGGAGGTCCCGGCAATCCTCCCATCTATGGCTTTTTCCCGCTCGATAACCGCGCTTTCTGCTGGAACATTGCTGAACCAAATTATTACCAAAAGGAAACAAGCGGCCACAATTTCGGCTATGCCATGGAGATGCACATCAAGTTCCAGTACCAGCCGATCGATACGTTCACCTTCACCGGCGACGATGACCTCTGGTGCTTTATCAACGGGAAATTGGCCGTGGATCTCGGAGGGGTAAAAAATGCGCAAACCACTACGGTAAGTGTTTCTAACCTTAACACCACTTTGAACTTGGGATTGACCGCTGGCCAGTATTATTCCTTCGATCTCTTTTATTGCGAGCGCGACCCCGTGGGCGCGGACATCCAGATCACCACGAACCTCTTTCTGATAATACCGACAAGCATCTCCCTGAAGAACGGAGTGCTGGGAAATCTTTACGATACGCTGACTGCGGGGGACACGCTCAAGCCCCCGATTTCCGGCCAGGTTCTGGATCAGAATGGCCAGCGAATCCCGCTCGCGAGCGATTCAATCCAGTGGACCGAGATTGCCACGACGGCGGCGCCGGGAGATCAGATTCTCATCCCCAAAGGCAACGTGTTCGCGGCGATCCCGGCCCCTCCCAACAACCGGGATACCGCGGTCAGTTTCACGGCCACGGAGGCGCTCCGTACCGCGGACATCGTGGCTACCTATACGCCAACGGGCGGCACCGCATTTTCCTGCACGACTTTTGTGTATATCAAACCGAACAAAGATGATCACATCGTTATCGAAAGCTCACCCACACCGCTAACTACCAGCCCGAACCAGAACAATCCGCTTGGCGGACCGACCGAGGCCTTTACCATGCAGCCGTGTCAACTGCACGATACCGGGTATGTGGTATGGCGCGATACCTTCAATAACTTCATTTCATTCGATCCCAACGTTACGTGGTCGATTGGTTTGCCAGTCCCGGCCGACAGCAACGTCGTTACCGTGACTCCCGGCAATACCGCACTGGGCGAAGGAATTATCAATGAAGGGAGCAATAGCGGGACAGCGTACGTTATCGCAACGGACCCCGCTACGGCCAAAACGAATAAGGTGACGGTAACTACCAACGATACCCTTACGTACGATTCCGTGCGAATCGAGGTCTTCAACCCCGCGACCGGAACCTACAGCACTGCCGGTTTGAACCCGTTGATCCTCGCGTCACCCGCCAGTACTACCCTGTATTCAGCCGGACAGAGGCCCGGCCAGCCCAATTACGACCCTCCTGCCGCGATGGGCTGGTTCGTGTCGCCAAACCTGTCGACAACCATACCTGTTCCGGGAGGGCAGCAAAGTTCCTGGGCCGTGACTCCGACCGACACGGGTCATGGGTATATCGGGATAACGTACTGTGCGATGAGAGATTCGATCCCGGTGGTTTTCGGTCTCGGCACCCCTACCATCATCGGCATCTACCCCCAGAGCGGCGCGGTTGGCCCTGGGAATGGCGAATATCCTCCGGCGCCCGGCCTTGCGACAACGGTTATCGCCGGCGTTATCGACACGCTTTACGCGAAGCTATCGTTTACTTTAGGCGGACAGACCTATACGTTGCCGAATACCGACCCCCGCAACGACTCGATTATCTGGACCATCTCGCCGGTGGAGCCGGGGCGCGATACGCTGGAGAACGCAACGAATTACTGGGGAGTTTTCAGCTCAACGCGCGCATGGCAGTATGTGACGGTCACCGCTACCTATGGACACACGAACGTTGCGTACTCCGTTTATATCAGAATATTACCCGGAGCAATTAACCGTCTGGTCTTCCTGGGGAACTCCACTATCCCCGATTCCGGAAATGTGGTTGACACCATCGTACGCCCGCTTACCATCCCCACGACCGATAGCCTGTATGACGCCTATGCGGTGCTCGTCGATGTGTATCACAATTTTGTAAGCTACGCCACCGCGGCAAAGTGGTCCAGTACCAATATCGCCTATGCGACGGTAAGCGCCGATACGCCCTCGGTCGGGGAGGGCACTATCAGGAAGACGAATTCTAACGTCAGCGGCGTGATGGATTCCGTCATAGCCTACGATACAGTCAACAATGTCCGGGATACCCTTCCTGTCAATTTCCTCGGTTATTATTATACGTCGATTTTTATCGGCAATGCGCAGGGTACGGCCCTCGCGTACGATACCGTTTTAGTCAGTTCCCAGAGCACGCTCTATGCATGGGGAGTGCCGTCTAACGGCCAACCCCCCGCGCTGGTGTCGGTTACGTGGTCTAACAGCCCCGGACTGTCGTTGAACCCTGCCGCGCCATCGCAGGTTCCCGGTTGGACTTTTACCGCCGACAGCGTGGGGAACGGCTGGATCAAAATCACCCGGCCCGGACTGAGCGGACCCCTCACGGATTCGATACCGTGTGTTTTTGTCCCCGGTACGGTGAGCCGCCTGGTTCTCTACCGGCAGCCCGGTCCCCCCTCGCCGTCCATAATTTTCCCGATCTACCCTGCAGTCGATACCATCGCTTCCGAAACGTCCGATACGATCGATGCCAAGGTGTTCGATAACAACGGAAACTGGCTCTCCCTGTACGAACAGTATCCCCTCGACACCTTCATCAGTTGGAGTATTGTCAAGGTGAGCGGGCCCGCCGGCAGCGGCGCCGATACGGTCCTGGCCACGAAAAGAGGCAACATCACCAGCTTCACGCCGCACATCGCGTACTGCCTTTACAAGATCACCGCGACGTTCAGCGAGAATGGCGTAACGGTTTCGGACTCGGCGGAGATCTATGTTAATCCCGGCGCGGCCGCTCAGCTGCTCATCGAAGCTTCTGAGATCGTTCCGGGCACGACCGCAAGCAACCTGCTGATTGGCGACCATCCGATCTCTCCTCCGGATACCCTCAGGTTCGGCGCAACCGACTCGGTGCAATATGTCTATGCCGTGCTGCGCGACAAGGATGGGAACTTTGTCTCCATGTGCCCGGATGTCAACTGGGTTCCGCTTAACAGCAACATCGTCACGGCGCAGCCGGGCCCACTCTCCCCGCAAGGTCAGGGACAGGTCAACCGCGCGTTGGGCGCCATGACCGGCACGACAAAGGTTTTTGCGACGGATGAGAGTAATCTCAATTACTACGACAGCGTCAATGTCGCGCTCGAAGCGTATTCGTACAAAAGGATCTTGATCGTTGTCAATAATACCGTCGCCGATTCGCTTCATTCAAACGATACCCTCAGGATTCCCTCGGATCAGGACACCTCGCTTGAGGTCGTGGCGCAGCTTTCCGATAACTCATTCACCAACGTCGGCTCGATACTCGCCAATTGGGCATATCTGTCGAATTCCGGCATCGCCAATCAATCCGCCGCAGACCTGCACGAATGGACTTTTTCCCCGGGGAAAACCGGCAACGGCATGATAATCGCTTCGTCGGGGAGCGCCATTCCGGACACGGTCTGCATCATTGTATTGACGGGTTCGCCCGCGTCGGTCGTTCTGTACGATTCCATGGGTCCGCCGAGCGCCACCGTCGTGCCGCTTCCCAATCCAACCACGGCCATTCCCATTATTGCTGGAAGGCCGTTCCTGATGGCTGCCAAGGTTTTCGACGCCAACGGCCTCTATCTCGCCCAATATGACCTTGATACCGCGTTGTATGATCCGGATTTCAAGTGGAGCGCGATTAACCCGGAAGGCGGCAACCCGAACGGCTATCTGAATCTTGGAAACGTCGGCGTGACGCAGCATTTTACGGACACCGTATCGAATGACAGCGCCTATGTTATCGTGCAACTTCCGGTGACCGCAGGCCTTACGCTGAAGGACACGGTGCTCCTGCACGTTTCTCCCGATACCGCAACGCATATGGTGCTTGAAAACAACCTTGTCCCGAGTCTGCACATCCCCCCAAATCCGCCGTGGGATACGCTCTTCATTCCCAAAACTTCCATGACCGGTAGCGTCTATGCGATTTTACGCGATCGCTTTCAGAATCTGGTCGGCTACGATACGACAATTACCAGCGTCGTCGTCCTCGATACGCCGGAAACTTCCGACACCTCGGTCATCAGCGTGAGTCTGGGTAATCAACACACCGGCCAGGTCGTTGTGACCAGAAACCCGTCCGTGTCCGCCGGCACGGCGTGGGTTGTCGCGACCGATGCGAAAGGCCTCCGCGACACCTGCGTGGTGGTGAGTCTTAACTATGGGTACCAGGCGCTCCGGATTGTCGCGCCCAATGATACGGGCCCCCACTCTCCGATTCCGCTGGTCTTAACCACGGACCAGGATGACACGCTCTACGTTCAGGCTCAGCGTACCGACACTTTGCAATGGGTCAGTATCGCGGCCACCTGGCAGCTCTCTCCGGGTCTGGCCGGGATCTCTCCTCCGGGCCAGCCAGCTTCGAGTTTTTCGATAGCGCCGACCGACACCGGGTCCGGATGGATCAGGGTGACCCTGGGCGATGATTCAATCACCACGCCGGATACCATGCTGGTGCATTTCACGGCAGGCGCCGCGGAAAAGGCCACGATTCAGATCATTACTCCCGCATCGCAACTCGTAGCGGGTCAGCCGATAAAAGCCGTTGTCATTCTCCAGGATGCTCATGGAAACACCATTGATATACCGACCATTTCCGATTTGACGTCGTCCGGCGGGGGGGCGTATTATGCCGATAACCTCGGTCCGGGAGGCAAGCTCAACCCATTTATTGTCGTGGAAGGCGATACCATCCTGCTCGATCATATTTCGC
>JBEKOX010000065.1:0-15595 GCA_049521335.1 Chitinispirillaceae bacterium | reverse complement strand
ATCCTTGATTAACTCGTCTACAAGCTCATTACGAATCGCCATTCCATGCTCCTGTGTAGGTGGTTTATTTCATTATACCTCACTTACACAGAATTTCTTACAGGCTCCTACAGGGTATTAAAAGTATTCAATATCAATCAAGTCTCATCACCCTTCTCGCCACCCATTCCACCGCCAGCAATCCCAAAATCACTATTAACAGAGGCCAATCCCGTTGAACCGGGAATGCTTCCTTGACACGCCCGCTTCCGGCCTGCATGGTGGCAAACATCGATGCCAGAACCGAAGTATCGCCGATATCCGACAGCGGCTGGGCAAGTTCGCGCAGCAGGGTGGTATTCTGCTCCGCAACGGAATACTCCGACCGGTCCTGATCGATGAACAGCGAATCGGCAAAGGAGAATCTGCGGTTCCCGGAGATTCCCGCAGCTTCGAGTCGATAGTTACCCGCGGGAAGCGGCTTGAACCGTACGGATTGGCGGGAGCCCCCCGTGGCGGTTACGGTGACCGAGGTATCGAAACGAAAACGGTCGGCGGTGAATCTGCATGAGAGGCGGACTTCTGACGGGATCGCGAGGTCCGCGGGAAAAAGGATCCGCAGGGGGATGGAATCGATCTCCGACAGCGGCCCCGCGGGATACAAAAGAAGCCGGTCGGAGAGTCGGTTGGTAAGCATATCCTTTACCCAAGCAACTAATCCGCGGGAAAATGCGAATGCCTGTTCTTCGGCGCCGGTCAGCGCGAGCGGCGCGAAATCCCATCGCCAGATGCCGGAGGCGGCGCAGACGAGGCCTCGATGACCGGCCCACTGCCCGGAAAAGATTACCGGGATGGTGTCGGCCGGCATGCCGGTCCGGGACTGGAGGCATGCGGAAAGAACGACTGCGGAGGGATCCGGAGGTTGACCGGGATTAAAAAAATAGCTTGACGGCGGCGGAAGTCTCGTGAGATCGAGATCAGCCCCGAAGTTTTTCCCGGATTCCGCGTCCCGAGGTCCCATAAAGGTGTTCGATACGCCCGCCGCAACGGTATGGGCAGCGCTGGGAAAACTGCCGATGAACAGCAGTATTCCCCCGGTTTTCAGGTTGAGGCGTTCCTTTATAAATTGCTTATCAGCGTCAAAGAGTACGGCAAGGTCCGGCGCTTCGCTCGATTCGGGGGCCAGTTCGAGAAAATCGGGATTCCGTTCGAACGCCAGTTTTAAGAACCTCTCGTCTAATGAGGGAGCAGCATGCGTTGCCGACCAGGTAAAATGACGGGGAATCGCCGTATGCAGAACATAGCCGGAGCATTGCCGGTCACCGCCCGGAGCCTGCGCGGTAAAACGGTAGAGATGCCTTTCCGCTTTGCGCGGCGGGAGCGGGAGGGAAACTGAGAGGTGAAAGGGTCCATACCCCACGCCGACTGACCGCTTTGCGATGAAGACGCTGTTTTCGGTCGCGTCGACCGACAGCGTTTCGCCGCCGGCGATCGCCGAATAGCCGTCGAGCGCGAGCGTCGGCGCAAACGGCGAATCGGCGGGCGATGCCGTCGCCGCCGTGACCTCCATCCGGAGGAAGGGAGAGGGGTGGATCGCCGGTAAAGGAATGAACCATACGTTTTTGTCGGAAAAGTCCTGGGCGGGCGAAGTCGTATTTGACCAATTGCCGTCCGAGACAAGGAGCATCGCGGTAGCGCGGCGGAAGGCACTTTCCTTCGACGCTTCCGGCAGGAAGCTCCGGCGGTCCGAAAGGGCGAGGGGCGCATTGTCCGGGAGCCTTCGTAGCGAATCGCCGAAACAGTAGAACACAAAATGGTGTCCGGGATCGGGATGGCGAGCGTTCCACGCCTTGAGTTTTTTTATGACCGGCAGAACGCTTGCTTCAGGGACGAAGAGGCGCATGCTCTGCGAGACATCGATCAGCACCGGGATAGGTTGGCGGGAAGGGGAGAGACGGTCAAAGGTGAGCACGGGCTCGAAAAACGCCTCGGCAAGGGCGCCTGCCAGGAAAATGCGCAGCAAGGCAAGGAAAACGCGTCGACTTGGCGGGAGCTGCAGCACCGCGATCCTCACGAGAGAAAACGCCAGAAAGACCGCAAGCAACCCAGCGGCGGCAAAAGGAACGATCGTCATGATTACCTGTGAGAAAGTATCGTGTTTTTTTTCCAGTAACGGTCGTCCTGCGTCGGATAATCCGTTGTAAAGTGCAGGCCCCGGCTCTCTTTCCGTTTTGCGGCAGAGAGCACGACCAACTTCGCGGTTGTGACCAGATTCCGGAGTTCCAGAAGCGGCACCGTAATTTTTGTGCGTTTGTAAAAGCTTTCAATTTCTTTTTCGAGGAGTGTGATCCGGCGCAGCGCTCTGCCCAGCCGTACGTTTGACCTGACGATTCCGACATAATCCCACATGGCCGACTGGATCTCGGTCATATTGTGCGAAAGAAGGATCCACTCCTCATTATCAATGGTTCCGGAATCGTCCCATGCGGGAATGGCCAGATGCGTTTTGGGAGCTCGACCGCGGAACGATGCTCCCGCATGGGCCGCCGCCCGAAAGGAAAATACCAGCGCTTCGAGGAGTGAATTGGACGCCAGCCGGTTGGCGCCATGCACGCCCGTGCATGCTACCTCGCCGCAGGCATAAAGACCCTCAATGTTCGCCACCCTGCCTTCATGATCTACCTGAATCCCTCCGCAGATATAATGAGCGGATGGCACGACTGGAATGAGGTCGCGCGTTATATCGAGCCCAAGGTCTTTACACCGTTTATAGATATACGGAAAATGCCGCCTGGTCCGGACCGCGCTTACGTGGCGAATGTCCAGAAAGACGCAGGGTGCACCGGACAGCTTCATTTCATTGTCAATGGCACGGGCGACCGTATCGCGGGGCGCCAGCGACTCAAGGGGGTGATATTTTCCCATGAACTTTTTACCGTCTGCGTGGCAGAGGACGGCGCCGTAACCCCGCAACGCCTCGGAAATAAGAAACGAGGGCGCACCTTTATGGAACAACGTCGTCGGATGGAACTGAATGAACTCCATATTGGCAATATTCGCCCCGGCGCGGAAGGCCATGGCGTAGCCGTCGCCGGTTGCAATGGAGGGGTTGGTCGTATGCAGGTATATGCGTCCAGCCCCGCCCGAAGCCAGACAGGTACAGAGAGCCCGGACCGGAACAATCGTGCGGGAAATGGTGTCGAGTACGTAAGCGCCATAGCAGGTATTTCCTTTTATTCCGCGATGGCCGGCAAAGTGATGATCGGTAATGAGTTCTACCGCAAAATGGTGCTCAAACAACCGGATGGATCGGTTCGCTCGAACGATGGCTAACAGTCGTTCTTCGATGGCGCGGCCGGTAAGATCGTTGGCATGGACGATGCGGTTGAGCGAATGGCCGCCCTCTCTTCCAAGGTGAAGCTTATAGGGATTCCGGGCCCGGCTGAGATGAGAAAAATCGACTCCCCAGTCGATAAGATCTTTTATCCGGGCTGGTCCCTCCTCGACGATGATTTTAACCGAGCCTTCATCGCACAGCCCGCGGCCTGCGGTAAGCGTATCCTGGATATGAATCTGAAAACTATCACTTTTATCAAGCACACAGGCTATGCCCCCCTGCGCATAGTTGGTATTCGATTCACTGTCCTCTTTTTTAGTGATAATGGTTACCGTGCCGAATCGGGCAGCATGTATGGCAAAGCACAGACCCGCTATGCCGCTGCCTATTACAAGAAAGTCGCTGGCTGGAGTGTCCATGTAGATATCGCCTCTATGATAGGCCGTAAATATACATGGAATCATATGGTAAACGATCCGCCGGCACTCACTCCGGTTTGCATGGTTGCTCGCAAAATCGCCTGATGCGGAGCGTTATTGCGATGTATTCACGAAAAATTATAATCAAGTAGTTACGCTTGCGCATTCAGTATTTTATATTAAGTATTTTATAACATACGTAGTCCGCGGAAGCGTGGGGGGAGACGTGAAGTATTTGCTGTTTATCACTAGTGTCGTTTTTTCAGGAAGCTGTCTCTTTGCAGGTTCCAGTGAGGGGCTTTCTAACCCTTTGGATACCGTTGTCGGCAAAAGATCCGTCGGCGTAGGGAAATCTGCTGGCAGCGGGGTCGATGGAAAAAACGCCATGAAGCGGATTATCTTTGGTGAACAGAAAATTGAAGGCAAAATCCGAAGGCCTCAGTTGGTATTAATCAAGGCGGACCAGCGTCCGGAATTTCCACCCTTAGTTAATCAGCCGCTCGGGAAGATCAGAAATATCGCCGCTCTGGTTGATCCGAGTCTGATTGAAGCGCCGCAGCAGGGTGCATTTCAATTCAAGGGAACCAGAATAATCGATCCTTCTCCGTGAGGTCATGTGGAGCCGCATGACGAAAAGGGGATTAGCGGCGGGAGAGAGTAACCATATGCATTGCATCGATCGGCGGGCCGGCCGGCAAGGGGAGGATCACTGATGGATTTTTCGACCAAGCTTTTTCATGCCTTTAATCCTTCGTCGGATGCGTTTCTTTTCATGTGGGCGCTTCTGATCACGGGAGTGTTCAGTCTTTCCATTATCATTGAACGTTTTTTCTATCTTCAAAGGCGTAAAAGCGATAAGTCGGAAAGCTTCATCCGTGGAATCCTTGATTGCATAAACAAAGACGATGTGGCGACGGCGATCGGAGCCTGCCAGAAAAACTATCGCACCGCGCTTGCGCGGGTCATTAAGGCCGGTCTCGATGAGGCGACGAAGGGTGCCGACAATATCCGCAACGCGATCGATGAGTCGATGCTGAAGATCGTTCCCAAGTTGGAAAAGCGGACTGGCTATCTTGCCGTTATCGGCAATGTTGCGACGCTTATGGGGCTTCTCGGCACGGTGTACGGCCTGATCATGTCGTTTGCGGCGGTCGGACGGCCGGGGATCGACGCGGCGCAGAAATCCGAACTTCTTGCCTCCGGTATCGCTACCGCCATGAACTCGACGTTCTGCGGTCTCTCCGTTGCGGTAATTTCAATCATCATCTATGCATTATTGAAATCAAAGACGCAGAGCATTATCGATAATCTTGATGAAGATTCTCGGCGTGTTGTCGATGCTCTGATCGAGCGGTCATACGAGACGCATAAATTCCATATCAGCGCGGCACAGCTTAAAGAGGGCGTTGATGTACATGTTACGCACAATAATGTGAAAATTTTCATTGATAATAAGCCGGCCAAAGAAATCACCCTGTGAGCAGTAAATAATGGGAATCCTTGAAGAGTTAGGGAAATGCTTCCTTCCGTCGCATGAGGCGTTCATTTTCATGTGGGCGCTACTCCTGCTCGGCGTAACGGCTGTTGTTCTTACCGTCGAGCGTTGGGTTGAAATCAATCGGCGGACCGATTACGATGCACCCTCGTTGTTCGAACGGATAAAAGATCTCCTGCAGCAGCAGCGGATCAATGAGGCTCACCAGATCTGTCTTTCGTCCGGAAAACGCGCTCTGCCGAGGATCCTGGGCGCCGGAATCCGCAAGGCAGGGGCTGAATTAGTTCTTGTGCAGGGTGCCATGACCGAAGAGTCGGTACATATGTCCTCCCGGATGGAAAAACGGCTGAACCTGCTTATCATGTTTGGAAATGTCTCGACGTTGCTCGGGCTTCTTGGCACGGTGTTCGGCCTCATCATGGCATTTGCCGCAGTTGGCAAAATGGGAGTCCCGCCGGTTGAAAAATCATCTCTGCTTGCCGCAGGCATCTCGGCGGCAATGAATTCGACGCTCGTCGGGCTCACGATCAGCATTCCCTGTCTCATGGCATACGCCCTGCTGCGCTCAAAGGTCGATGCGGCCCTTCAGGAGATCGACCGTTATGTCATTGCGCTGTTGAAGCTTCTCAATCCGCCGACGACGCAACGCGAGAGGAAACTCATGAGCATCGGCCGCAACCGCAGTTCCGAAGAAATCGCTGATACCGATGTCACCCCCATGCTCAATCTCATGGTGATGCTTATTCCCTTTCTCCTGACCTCATCGGAATTCGTCAAGATCGGCGCCATTGAAATGAAGCTGCCGGAATCGACAAAAAACGCCGCTTCCGCAACTGCGACTCCGGCGGAAGCCCAGGGCGCAAAGCTCGATCTCGGTATCGTTATTACGTCGAAGGGGTTCAAAGTTATTGACTATTTTAAAGAGAAAAAGGCGGATTCTTCCGTCAGGGACACGGCTCCCGATATCCCACTGGTCGACGGCGACTACGACTATAACACTCTCAATGAGCGTCTGGCCGATATCAAAAAGAGAGTCCTCTATGAAATTCTGCGGCCTTATGTCGCCGATATTACGGGAACTTCATCGCTGTCGGAGCTTTATCATGCCTACGTGAAGTTGCAGCCCTTTTCCGAGCCTTATTTTGCTGATCATGAGAGCGTGAAAATAGTTGCCGAAGAGCAAATAAAATATAAAACCGTGGTGGCCGTCATGGACGCCTCGCGCGGATTCCGGACACCGGAGGGTAACGTCACCATGTTCCCGAATGTCGCCATTGCCGGAGGAATAGTACAATAATGGCTGGACAGCAGGCATTCTATCGTCGTCGCCGCAAACGCTCGGATGGAGTGGTAAAGCTGAACATCACTTCCATGATCGATATGTTTACGCTTATGGTGGTATTCCTTCTGAAAAACTACTCGGCTCAGGGGCAGCTCGTAACGCCGGCAAAGGGGCTCTTGCTGCCGACTTCTTCGATTGAAAAAACGGTCGGTGAGGCCCTCAGCGTTAAAATTTCAGAAAAAAATATCATGGTGGAAAACACGGTCGTGCTCGATTCGGCGGCCTGTGAGGAGCTGAAAAACCAGAAGGATTTTCTTATCCAGCCGCTCTACAGAGAGCTCAGTATGCATGCTAAACTCGACCGACAATCTGCCGAGCTGTTCAATACAAGTTTTTCGGGCCGGATTTCCATTCAGGGAGATGTGGAAATTCCCTATAATATCCTCACGCGGGTTATGTATACGTGCGGCCAGGCTGGGTATCCGGTCATGAATCTCGTTGTTTACAGGAAAGCATAATGGGCAACGGGATGCATTCACTCAGAATTTTTTCTTACAAACATACGGGCGAAGGAGGCGTGTTCCCGCGCGATTTGCGTCGCGGTCTTTTTGCCCGTCTCGATCCGGGCTATACGGGACTCTTTCTCGCGCTCCTCCTGATTATTTCGATCACCGTATGGGTGTTGTCCCTCAGAAGTATTAAAGAAGAAGCCTTAAGTTCACAGGAGATACAGAAAATTCAGGAGCGGTATGCGCAGCTGATGCTGAATCAACCGAAGCAGCAAGTGGTTCCCAAAGAACAGCCGATAGAACGAAAAATGCGGGAGGTTGAAGGCGGAGGAGTCAAGGGTGGCGCGAAAGTTAATCGTGAAAAAGAATCGTATGCAGAACGAGAAGCGCGTCGGAAAGCGGGGAGCGGATCTCGCGCCGAAGCGCGTGCCGCCGTTGAACGAGAGGTCGAAGGAAGTGGTATTTTCGCCGCCATCACGGCAACCAGCGCAAACGGCGCCGGCGAAAAGGAGGGTGTGGATGACCTTCTTGGCAGCGCGAATGTTGGGCTTTCCGATGTAGGATCCATGAACTTTTCCAAAAGCTCCTTTGCTTCCGCCCGTGCCGGCGGAAGCGGCGGCGGTAGTCTTTCGGAGCGTACCGACGGCAGGGTCGGGAATGTTGACATAGAAAGACAACAGCTGGGCAGGGCGCGGGCTGCTCAGGTTGCAACGGCCGGAACCGTCAATTTCAGTTCTGCAGCGCAACCCGATATTACCGGTGAATCCGCGGGGCTGGAAGCGCGCAGCCAGGAGGCGATCGGCCGGGTCGAAAAACGAGAAGAAAGCCGGTTGAAACGCGTATTCGAGGAGTGGTTGAAGCGTGATCCGCAACTTTCGGGCAATTTGACGATCAAATTCACTATTTTGCCCGATGGCTCCGTTTCGAATGTAGTCATTGTCAGATCTACTATTGACAACAGCGATTTTACTGAAACAATTGTTCGCTATATCATGCGGTGGCAGTTTTCTCCCGTCGATGGAGGCGGTGCGGTGGAAGTGACGTATCCTTTTGTATTTGAAGGTCATGCATAGGGGTTGAATTTTAATCGAAGCGGTATACGATTCCGCAATGCTTCCCGGAGACTCAAAAGGGGCATTGAACTGTGCTTGATGATTTTTCCCACGGGTGACGGTGAATTATAACTTTATTCAGGAATTTATCCCGGAAAAAGTTCAAGTTGTTAACACACCAGATTTTTTAAAGAATAACGCGCGAATAGTGCCGTAGAGAGGCTTCGCAGTGACGTTTATTGATTTCCTCGGTTTTCTCTTTGGATCTAAACAGGATCGCGATCTGCGCAAGCTGAATCCGCTCCTCGATCGCGTCAATAATTTCCGTGAATCGGTCGCCGGACTGACCGACGAGGCCCTGAAGGCCAAGACCATGGAATTCCGCGATCGGCTTGCGAAAGGGCAAACGCTTAATGACCTGTTGCCCGAGGCTTTTGCGGTATTTCGTGAGGCGACTCACCGGGTGCTCGGGGAAGGAAAGAAGATCGAGGATCCATCGACGCCGGGTAAGGAAATCCCCTTCATGGCCCACTTTGACGTTCAGGTGATCGGCGCCATCGTGCTTCACCAAGGGAAAATTGCCGAAATGCGCACGGGCGAAGGCAAAACGCAGGTGGCCGCTATGGCTGCTTACCTCAATGCACTGTCCGGAAAAGGGGTGCACGTCATTACCGTGAACGATTATCTAGCCCGACGCGATAGCGAATGGATGGGACGTATCTATACGTTTCTCGGGCTCACGGTCGGTTGTCTCGATCTCACGGAGCCTCATAGCGGCGAACGACGCGCTGCCTATAATTGCGATATCACCTACGGCACGAACAATGAATTTGGTTTTGACTACCTTCGCGACAACATGTCGACTTCTCCAGATCAGTGCGTTCAGCGCGAACTTAACTATGCGTGCATTGACGAAGTCGACAACATCCTTATCGATGAAGCGCGTACTCCGCTCATTATTTCGGGCCAAGTAACCCGCTCGAATCAGGAATACGAGGAGCTTAAACCCCGTGTTGTCAGAGTTGTCAATGCACAGAACCAACTCATCCAGAAGATCATCGGCGAGGCTGAGGAGCTGCTGAAGCAGGAAGGGAAGGAGTACGAGTGCGGCTATAAGATGCTCATCGTCCGACGTGGCGCGCCCAAGAACAAAAGACTCGCAAAGCTGCTCAAGGAACAGGGCGTTGCCAAATATATGAAGGCTGTGGAGACCGACTTCCTGCGTGATAAGAAACTCCATGAGATCGACGAAGAGCTGTTCTTTATCATCGATGAATCGGGTCACAGCGCTGAACTTTCGGAAAAAGGGCGTGTCCTGATAGGCCAGAACAACCCCGACTTTTTTGTAGTTCCTGACCTTGCGGAAATGATCGGGAAGATTGATCACGATGAATCGCTTTCTTTTGAGGAAAAAACGGAAGCGCGCGAAGCTGCGCATCGGGCGTATGCCGAACGATCGGAGCGTATTCACAGCGTAAGCCAATTGCTGCGCGCCTATTCGCTGTTCGAACGGGATGTCGACTATGTGGTGCAGGACGACCAGATTCTTATTGTTGACGAATTCACTGGCCGTATTTTACTTGGACGGCGCTATAGCGAAGGGTTGCACCAGGCGCTCGAAGCAAAAGAGGGTGTTCACGTAGCCGGAGAGAACCAGACCTTGGCGACAATTACTTTCCAGAATTTCTTCAAGATGTATAAAAAGGTTTCAGGCATGACCGGAACGGCCGCCACCGAGGCCGCCGAGTTCCATGAAATTTACAAACTCGATGTCGTGACGATCCCGACGAACCGGCCGATGATGCGCACCGACCACAACGATCGGATCTACAAGACCCAGCGGGAAAAGTACAATGCTATTGTCAAGGAAATCCGAGATCTGTATGAAAAAGGACAGCCGGTGCTCGTCGGGACCACCTCCATCGAAAAGTCGGAACTCCTGAGCAAGCTCCTGCAACATTCTGGCGTCGAACATAAAGTGCTGAATGCCAAGCAACATGCCAAGGAAGCCACCATTGTGGCCCAGGCCGGAAGCCTTCGGGCGGTGACCATTGCCACGAATATGGCCGGCCGCGGTACTGACATCGTGCTTGGCGGAAACTTTGAAGTCATGGCCAATAACGAACTTTTTAAGGAAGGTATCGAGCCTGCCGACCTTTCGATCGATGAAAAGCGGCGGAAGTTCGCTAAAATGCTCGCACAAACGGTCGAAGAACATGAAAAGGTCAAAGAGCTGGGCGGCCTCCACATCGTGGGAACGGAGCGGCATGAGTCTCGGCGCATTGACAACCAGTTGCGCGGCCGGGCGGGCCGGCAAGGCGATCTTGGGTCGTCAAGTTTTTTTCTGTCGCTCGATGACGACCTCATGCGCATCTTCGGTTCCGAACGAATTGCCGCGATCATGGATCGCCTCGGCGCCGAGGAGGGAGAGGTTATTTCACACCCGATCGTCTCGCGCGCCATTGCGAATGCCCAGAAACGGGTGGAAGGCCGTAACTTTGATATCCGGAAGCACCTCAAGGAGTACGACGATGTCATGAATTTCCAGCGCACCGAGATTTACGGGCTGCGCCAGCGGATACTGCGCGGCGAGGACCTCAAAGAGGAGATCCTCGACCAGATCGCCGGTTGTCTCGAGGAGATCATTTTAAAGCATACAACCGAGGGAAAGTATCCGGAAACGTGGAGCATGCCGGCACTCTATGCCGATCTGCAAAGTACTTTCGGCATTGCCTACCGTATTTCCGATGCGGACCTTTCGAACAAAACGCAGGAAATGCTGTTCGATGAAACGTCGAAATGCATCCGGGATCGCTACGAAGAGAAGGAGCGGCGACTCGGAGCGCCCGTCATGCGGCAGTTCGAACGGGGTGTTTTTCTGATGGTGATCGACAACCTGTGGAAAGATCACCTTTACGAGATGGACCATCTCAAGGACGGGGTGCAGTATCGCGCCTTCGGGCAGAAGAACCCGCTTTACGAATATCAGCGTGAAGGCCTCAAAATGTTCGAGGATCTTCGTCGTGCTATTTCCCGTGAAGTCACAAGCTACCTGTTCCGCCTCGAGCGTGCCGAGCCCGAACGGCAGGCGATGCCGCTGCCGGCGGCGCGCGAAATCCATGGCGATTTCAATATTTTTTCGGCGGGTTCCGCACCTGCGGTGCCAACTAATCAACCGGTTCAGCTTGTCAATAACCGGACGGCCGCACACCATCCTATCGTCAATGCCGGTGCGCAGGTCGGTCGCAACGAGCCCTGTCCGTGCGGCAGCGGCAAAAAGTTCAAGAAATGCCATGGGGCGTAGGTCGATGCATGGCTTGTTTTTCGCCTTCGACGGCATAGACGGCTGTGGTAAAACCACTCAGCTCGAACGTGCGGCGCAAATGCTGTCTGTAGAAGGGCGGCATGTTGTCACGACGCGTGAACCGGGTGGCACGGCGATCGCCGAAACGATCCGTTCCGTGATCCTTTCGACGGTGCACGTCGCGATGGTGCCGGAGTGCGAACTCCTGCTCTATGCGGCGTCCCGGGCTCAGCATGTACGCGAAAAGATTAAACCCGCGCTGCAATCGGGAGCGATCGTCCTGTGCGACCGCTTCGATCTCGCTACCTATGCGTATCAGGGGTTTGGGCGAAATATCTCCCTATCGCTCCTGAAAACCATCAACGAGGCCGCGACGGGCGGATGTGCGCCGGACCGTACATTTTTTTTCGATATATCCGTCGATAGCGCCTTTGAGCGGCTGGCGACCATGAAAAAAACGCGCGATAGGTTGGAAACTGGTGACCGGGATTTTTTTTCGCGCGTAGCCGATGGGTATCGAGTTCTGGCAAGGAAGGATCCTGAACGGGTTGTGACGCTTGATGGGGAAAAACCGATCGGAGAGCTGGCAGCGACGGTATATGAGAAAATAGCGGATTTACTGAGATAGACATCGCACTTATGGTAACAATCGTCGAAAAAACATTGCCAAACATCGCAGGAGGATGTTTTTTATACTTCTTTTCATTTAAATCAATGATGCACTTACAGTGGTTTGATAATTTCCATGGAGATAGATAACCGATGAAACGTATCCTCAATCTTATCGGCGTAATAGGATTGCTTTGTGTTTTATCACCGGTCGGCAGCAGCGGATCAACACTCGGGGAAAGCTATGTTCTCTTCGGGTTTGACGAATATGGCTACAACTATTCGGAAGACGTTGGCAGCGGATATGCGGGCAATCCTTTCTATATCGGCATCCCCCGAAGCGATGAATACGGCACTACATCCGCTTTCCATGCGGAAGGAAAATATTATTCGAAAACTTCCGGTCTGTATGGCGGATTTCTTTTTGAATATGGCGGCGGCATTCAGACATATAACGGGACACCAATGGACAGTTTTAATATTAGTCCGACCGGAGATACCCTGAACCAGCTGTTTCCCTCTTTAATTAACACCAAAAGTAACACCTTTACGCGGATAGGCGGTTTTATCGGGCCCTATTTTAATTTTGGGAACTGTCTACTGGGCCTCAATGCCGGTTTGCTCTATTACAACTGGTACCGGGGTGCAGGAGCTTACAACGAGTCGTATACGTGGGTCTATCTGCCAATAGGGGCGGAGTTTTCATTCAATCTGAACGAGCGGCTGACCATGGGCTTCGACCTGCAATATCGCATCATGCTCAGTAACTCGATGCAGCCGAGTTTTGATTATGAAACCATTGTCGAAGGTATCCCTACCTCTGCGCCGCAGCTCTCGGATAGTACAAGGGATGGTTTTTATCTCGGAATTCCTATTCGGCTGCAAATCAACAGGCAGTTCGGCATTGAATGGAAGCCATGGTTTGAGTTTCGGCCATCGGGGGCCACCGCCAACCCTGGGGTTCTCGAGCAATCTGGCTCAACCGAAATGTCGATTTTTGAACCTGATAGCAAATCGTATTCAATCGGATTGTCCATATCCGCTATGTTCGGGAATTTTTCATCGTTCGATCGGGCCAATTAACATTGCCTTTTGGTTCACCAATGTGCGGTCGGTCGAGAAGCCGCCAAAACTGAAAGCAAGTGGAAGGCATAGAATCCGGAAGGAATATCATGAAGCGATATCAAATGATTGGAATACTTATAGTGCTGTCGGTATGCAGCGAATCGACTATCGCACAGGTGCAGGTAACACCGGGAGTGGTGACCGGCATCGGCATTTACGATGAAAGTCAGAGCTATGCCGGGAGTTCGTCCGCCTCCGGGCTCAATGCGGGATTTGTTGCCGGAGCAATTCTTGATATAGCATTATCTCCAACGGTCTCTTTCCGACCTGGGCTAATATTTTCGGGACGCGGAGGATCGTACACAGATTCCGACTCAGGATATGCCGGTTCACCTACTGAAAATTACAACTTAAACTACCTTGCCATTCCTATCGATTTTAAGTGGTCATACCAGGCCGCGCCCCAATTTATTCCGTACGCACTTCTGGGGCTGAATCTGGGCATTCTTCTTTCCGCTACTGATCATATCAATATCCCCGGAGAAGGTTCGGGTAATATCGATGTGGGATCTGTTTATAATCCCGTCGATTTCGGGTTCGATATAGGCGTCGGCGCGGAATTTCCCGGATCCGAACTTATTCCGTTTGTAGAACTATCGTATTATCTCGGATTGGTAAACACCAGCAGTGACCAGCCGTCGGGAGGTTCTGTAACTAACAGCGGTATAGAAATAAGGGTTGGGCTTAAGTTCAAGCCAGAGCTTATCAACCGAGTTTTATAGATGCTACTTTCCCTCACGGTCCGCCGATAGCCCGACATACTCCGGCATCTTTGTGATCACCTTACGCACGGATCACTGTTTTTTCCCCTTCAAAGGCATGCATGCCCTCTTCGTGAAAGGCGGCATGATGGAAATATTCCGCTGGATTGATAAACCACTGATTCGTTGAGTGCAGGACATGGCAGGACTGCTTCCAGAGCGGCCATTTGCGGATGGTCTTCTGCACCTGCTGGCCAGTTACTACTGCGAGCGCGGAACGAACGTTGGCAAAAAGGATAGTGATATTGCTGCGCCTCGCGTCTACGGTCGCCCACCATCGTCTTCGGAAAATGCGAACCCTTGACACTGTGATCTTTCTATATAACGGTACCGGCGTGCAAGAAAAAATTTGACTCTATTTTTCGCGGAGTGTAATTTATGCCCTTAAGAAATTCGATTAACTTTAACAAAAACGGGTTACTCCCCGGCTGTCACGACAAAATAACGGCAATAATTGCAGCTTCAGGAGCAGGAGGAGAATACGTTGAGAATTCTTGAATTGTGTTTTTCCCGCGCGCTCGGCGGCAACGAGCTCTACGTGGAACGCATCGGCAGGGAGCTGGCCCGGCTCGGTCACGAGGTCGCCTATGCTCTGAAGGAAAGCGGCGGTCTTGCCAAAAGGATTCAGGGTTCCGTGACCCTCTTTCGCCCGCGCATTCCCTATGTTGATATGGCCGCCGCACTGGCCGTGCTGCGGCTTGTCCGTTCCACGCGAACTGAGGTAATGCATGTTCACACGACAATGGACCTTCCTTATGCGGCATTTGTAAAAACATTCCGCCCCGGTCTCCGGGTGGTCTACACTAAACAGATGCAACCGGGAAAAACCAAGAGGGATCCCTTTCACCAGTGGGTCTACGGAAAGATTGATCTACTGCTTGCTGCGACCGAACAGATGCGTTCGAGACTTGTCGATATGCTTCCCATGGACCGGAGTCGGATCAAATGCCTGTATCTCGGCACAGCGCTTCCTGACATCGGTTCAAAGCCGTTGTTTCGGCAACAGGTGCGAAAAAGGTTTGGGTTAACCGGGGCTGATTTCCTCATTGCTTTTCCCAATCGGCTCGATCCGCAGAAGGGGCAGGACCTGCTCATCCATGCACTCGCGCAGGTGAAGCGGCGAGGGTTGATGCCGCACGTTCTCTTTGCCGGGGATGAAACGGTGGGGTGTAAGGGCTATCGTGTGTTCCTTGAATCAGCCGTCGAAAAAGCCGGAATCGCCTCGCAGTGCACCTTTACCGGGTTTATCGAGGACCTCGGCCCGCTTTACGCGGCGGCCGACGTCGTAGCCCTCGCCACCCATGAAGAGACCTTCGGCATGGTGCTTATCGAGGGAATGGCGTGGTCAACCCCGGTCATCGGCAGCAATGCCGGCGGGGTCGTAGAGATCATCGAACACGGCAAAAATGGATTTCTCTTCACGACCATGGATGTGGCAAGCTTGGCGGCAACGATCGAACGATGCATGCGGGAACGCGATGCGTTGCCGGAATTAGGCCGTTACGCACGAATGACGGTAGAGAATAAGTTTATGTATTCAAATCATGTTCAGGCGCTTGAGAAATATTTGCAAGGTATAGAATGACAATAAATGGAATCTAATACTTAAAAGTTCCCCGGCCTATGGCCGGGCGGTATAGAGGGAAAGCTTTGCTATAAATGCGATCCATGAAGTACCTCCAGTGGTACCAAGTTACCACAATTAACCAAAGGAGGTACAAGC
>JBEKOX010000064.1:0-16255 GCA_049521335.1 Chitinispirillaceae bacterium | reverse complement strand
CTAGATTGGCTCCCCCAAGGTAGGCTCCGTGAAGATCGGCTCTCTCGAGGTTGGCTCGCGTGAGATCGGCTTTCCGAAAATAGGCTTTCCAAAGGTTGGCTCCCAGAAGGGTGGCATCCATAAGGCGGGCCCCTTCAAGGATGGCCCCATGAAGGTTGGCGCGCGTGAGGTCGGCTCTCTCAAGGCAGGCTCCATGAAGATCGGCGCCCCGCAGGTCAGGGGTAACGGTGGTATTTTCTTCTCTCCATTTATTCCAATCCCGTACTCCGGATTTAAGTATGTCAATATGATCGTGCGAAGCCAGCATGGAAATCTTCCTCTCTTGCTATTCGTCCGCATACGACGGCATATCGGGATAATCTTTTCAATTTAATAAATTCTCAGTTCAAATTGCAATTATCACCATTCGATCGGCGCCCCTGGGTCCTCCCCTGATTTACCTAAAGCATAAAAACAGTTGCTATCTAAAAAAAAGGCCGGGAAGCATCGATCTTCCCGGCCCTGTTTCTTCGGTCCCCGCCCTGCTAAACGATCATCCCGGAGTCTGAATGCCAGCTCCTGATGTTTTTGGATCCTTACGATCCTTACCGTTACCTGCGACCGCCACCCCTTCCGCCGCCGCCTCTGAAGCCTCTTTCGCCGCTAAAACCCCGCACGCCTCCACGCCCGAAATAGCCTCCCGAACGGAACCCCGCCGGGGTCCCATGCCAATACCCGCGGCCGTAAAAATGTACCCCTGGTCCCCACAAATAGCCCGGCCACCACCATCCCACCTCGAATGCATAGGGCCACCACTCATAGTAAGCTACCGAGTACGGATAAGGATATACCTCCACTACCTCGGGGGTTGTTACTACGACGCTCGCGGTGTCAATCACTCGCGGCGGAGCCGGCGCCACGGGAGGAGTCGGCGCTGCCGGGGTCGTCGTCGCGAGAGCCGGAGCTATGGGAACCGACGGTGACACTTCCGGGACTGCGGTTGCGGTGAGTTCATCCGGGCTATGACGCAACGCTTCGCTTATGACCGTTGATGGAACCCCCAAGTCCTTCAGCTCGATGATCTGATCAGACGTAAGGTGATATGGCCCCTTCGCCGAATTAATATAGGCCGTTAAAACATTCGTATCGACCCCCGACTGCGCGAGTCGGACCAGGTCATCCTCCTGCACACCCGCCCATGCGCTGCCATAGACTACCAGCACCGCGCTTATTCCAATGAGCTTATTCATACTTTTGCTCTTCCTGTTTCACTGTTTCACGGTTTCAAGATTCCGTATTCCGTTCCTGCCTACCCATTATTTTAGTCTCGTTTATTCGCTATAATGTTACATGAGCATCAAGAGAAATTTTCGCCCTCCTTCGCGACGTCGCATTTTCTGTCACTCCGAACTATATCTATTATA
The DNA here is from genome assembly GCA_049521335.1 of Chitinispirillaceae bacterium. Classification (GTDB taxonomy): domain Bacteria; phylum Fibrobacterota; class Chitinivibrionia; order Chitinivibrionales; family Chitinispirillaceae; genus BOG-1184. Next base: position 14,852 of record JBEKOX010000064.1, on the reverse strand, counting down.
TAAAATAACTCTCTTCACTCTCAGAAAACACGCCATCAACGAGGATTGATACGTTGGAGGCGTACGAGGTCGTAAAAAAAGGAATTGTGCTGAAAACCCTTGAGGAAAGAATGCGACGAGCGAGCGAAAAACTCGAACTACTGTCAGACCAAGGACAAACGCGCTAATCGAAGCCGATCTTATATACCCTGTGCTACAAGTGCTAAAAGAATGTCTGCAAACGCAAGAGGTCGTGATCTGACAAAAAGGTGTGGTCAAGCGCGCCTAGCGCAGTTCAGCAAGACTTCCTTACTCCTCTTGCCCTACGTTTGCTACTCTCTTTGGAAAATGCATTTTTCCAATTCAAAGTAAATATTCATATCAGAGGCAATCAATTTCGAAAGATTTATTTTAAATTGCTCTGCATTTATACTTGTGGTAATACCGCAGATATTCTTTATTTTTCCAGTTTTGTCTTTTAAATTTTGATTTTCAATATCGGTTACGAATTTGTCATAAGAATCTTCATCAAAAACAAGTTTATTTTTTCCACAATATTTTTTCAAAACCTCCTTATCAAAAAGATAATTTTCAATTTCCCATCTTTTAAGGACTCGATGATTGGGGAGGTTAGATTTTAAATAAATCTGTCTTTCACTCTCAGCATTCAATTTACCGGAGGAGATGTCTCTATCTTTAAGAACTAATATTTCAGTCTCTCTAAAAACCTTATTGAGAATTGAAATTGCAATATCACTACGCTGATCTAATTCAGTATTACCCCCGCTTGATACAAAAATCGTATCATTATATTTTTCGGAAAAGATGTTGTTATACACAACCGCATACCGCATCTAATCCTTTTTCTTCTCCGTTTTCCCCAGGTGTGATTTTACCTTCGCAATAAATAATCCTTTTGGGACTAATAAGATCGGTTAAATCATCCAAGGCTGTTGCAAATATTCTCTTCCATTCCACTCTTGTTGGGATAATTGGAGTTATAACTTGACTTCCTGTGAAATAGTCCTGTTTGGAAAAATCTAATATTTGAGATCTATCTTTGAGCTCATTCTGTAGCGCTCGTAAAAAACCTAAACTATGAGTTGCCACCCACAACTGACAATTATCAGGAATTACCTTATCAATTTCTATTAATAATTTTCTTTGAATTGCAGTATGTATGTGTAGTTCAGGCTCATCAATACAAAAAACCGTATCATTAAACTCTCTTATCTTTATCATTAAATCAATTATTATATCAACTACCTCCTTTTCTCCCGATGATAGATTATCATATGGGAAATTAACTACATTATCTTTGTTAAAGTAAAGTTGCCCTTTGCCCTGTGAAACATCACCTAAATTTGATATTTCGACGTCCAATATTTGAGCAAGAACTGAATTGATTCTCCCAAGAAGTTCTTTTCTATATTCAGGGCCTGATTTAGTCCCGTATTGGTACTCTTGAAAGGCGTTGACTAATAAGCGTTGATAATTCGTTTTGAGTCTACTGTCAATAGAAATAGAGCTCATAGGTTCGTCTTGTGTATCAAATACGGGTGGTAAGGCTTCAATTGTTCCAATCTTAAATTTTGGTGTAAAGCGATAAGAAGTCCTAATATAAAAACTTTTCCTTGTTAGACTTCCATCTATTGGTATTATGGTAATAGACTTATTTCAATCATATGTAACCCTTTGCTTTGTTTCATCGCTATAGTACAATGCTTTTGATAAAAAATAGTCCCCTTCCGATCCATTAAATCTAAAGGTTTTCGTTTGTGTCTCAAATGCATCAAATATAGAGCTTTTACCACATCCATTCGGACCTACCAACGCAACAATTTTCTTGGGATTTTCGCCCAAATCTATTGTCAAATCATCAAATCGCTTGAATTCCTTTAATATTACCTTCTTGATTCTCATACATTCGTGTCCTTAAATGAAGTAGTATTTCAGAAATATAATAAAGGCAAGAATACACAACAATTCTGCAAGATTTCGCTATTCCTGGTGTGGGATGCCCTTGCCCCGCACACTTCGGCGGTCGGCTGCTACCCGCGTACCACACAGCATCGACCACATGAGGTCTTATTGATAAACGACAAGGAGTGGATGATCTTACGATTGAATCATTTAGTCTTGAAATGAAAAGGCCATTTGACATTAACAAATTTTAAGAAAAAACCAAATCTATCGAAGAGTGGTGCGTTTTTTTTGATAACGGCATTGCTTTCGCTGCACGTCTTATCGCACTCAGCCAAGGCGCACGCAGAACCATTATATTGCTTCCGCTTCTCCCTTTTCTGATCTTCCCACCATGCCCTGAAGGCGGCGCCGTATTTTCCAATCCACTCCTCATAAATTTCATTGATCGAACGGTCACGAAGCGGGTCATGGCCTATTTGCTCTCCCATAAACCACTTGAATCTTTCCATTTCAGAGATCTGCGCCTTATTACATTCCTGAAGGTCGCTATGCTCTGATACCTCCATTGGAGAATTCTGTTCCACATCAGCCTCCCGTCAGGTAAAACCCTGCGAATTCAAGCTTGTTACATAATAACATAAAAACGTTCAAATTCTCTATGGCACGATTCTAACCGCACCCTCGTCAGCCGACGCCGCGAAGACCGCATAGGCTCTAAGCGATTCGGAGATCGTACGATTGCGCGCTGGTGTGAATGCCGCGCTCCCCTTGGACTCCTCAGCCGCTCTCCGCGCGATCAAATCGCTTTCGGAGAGCCTCACGTTTATGGCGCGGTTGGGAATGTCGATTTCGATCGTGTCGCCGTTCCGCAGAAGCCCGATTTCTCCGCCTGAGGCCGCTTCGGGCGAAACGTGACCGATGCAGAGACCGGAGGTGCCGCCGGAGAAGCGGCCGTCAGTGATGAGCGCACACTCTTTGTCAAGGCGTCGCGACTTGAGGTAGGCGGTCGGGTAGAGCATTTCCTGCATCCCAGGCCCCCCCCGGGGACCCTCGTAACGGATCACCACCACATCGCCTGCCTGTACCTCGTTCAGGATCCCCTCGGCGGCGTTATCCTGCGAATCGTACACTCGGGCCGTGCCGGTGAATTTGAAGATCGATTCGCTGACCCCGGCCGTTTTGACGATGCAGCCCTTTCGTGCGATGTTGCCGAAAAGCACCGCCAGACCGCCTTCCCTCGTATAGCAGTGAGAGAAGTCGCGGATGCAACCGGTCTTGCGGTCGAGATCGAACGACGGATAGTAAACTTCCTGCGACCCAAGAACGAGGTTGCCGACAACGCCGCCGGGAGCGCTTTTGTAGAGTTGCTCCGCTTCGGGCAGCAGTTTCGAGCTCATGAGGTCATACCCGTCAAGGACCATTTTGAGGCCCGGCGCATCGACACGGCGAACCGAGGCATCGACCAGACCGTTGCGTTCCAGTTCGCCCAAAAGCGCCATGACGCCGCCGGCGCGATGGACGTCTTCGAGATGGTAGTCAGAGCTCGGGGCCACCTTGCAAAGCACCGGCACCTTGCGAGACAGGGAATCGATATCTTTCATCGTGAAATCCACTCCGGCCGATCGCGCGATCGCGAGCAGATGCAGCACCGTATTCGTGGAGCCTCCCATGGCGATATCGAGCGTCATGGCATTCAAGAATGCCTTCCGCGTTGCAATCGATCGCGGCAGAACCGATTGGTCTTCCCGCTCGTAAAATGCCGCAGACAGCGCCACGATTCGTTTCGCCGCCTGCTCAAAGAGTCGCAGCCGCTGCTTATGGGTCGCCATGACGGTGCCGTTGCCGGGCAACGCCATGCCAAGCGCCTCGGTGAGACAGTTCATGGAATTGGCGGTAAACATGCCGGAACAGCAGCCGCAGGTCGGGCATGCCGCACGTTCGACCGCAGCGACTTCCTTGTCGGAAATGTTTTTATCGGCAGCCATGACCATGGCGTCGATAAGGTCGTACTTGCGTCCATTTCCGATCCCCGCCTCCATGGGACCGCCGGACACGAAAATAGCCGGGATATTGAGTCGCATGGCCGCCATGAGCATTCCCGGCGTAATCTTGTCGCAATTGGAGATGCAGACCATGGCATCGGCCTGATGCGCGTTGCACATGTATTCGACGCTGTCCGCAATAAGCTCGCGGGAAGGCAACGAGTACAGCATGCCATCATGGCCCATGGCAATGCCGTCATCGATGGCAATGGTATTGAATTCCGCGGCAAAGCACCCCAGCTCTTCGATGAGCCGTTTGACATACTGGCCTATTTCGTGAAGATGCACATGGCCCGGAACGAATTGCGTGAACGAATTGACAACGGCAATTATCGGCTTTCCGAACTGCGATTCTTTCATTCCGTTGGCCCGCCACAGACTGCGGGCGCCAGCCATGCGCCGGCCCTCGGTAGTGGTCGCACTGCGAAGCTTGAACGACATGCGGTTACTCCCCTCGTGAATTTCAACAAGAAAATAATATGGAAAATAGGCGATGAGCGAGGGAAGGGGCAAGAATGGGATGAATTATATGTAAACTATCACAAGGTATGCGAATACGGTATCACCACATCCTTCGCCCGGCGCCATAAGGGAGGATGCAGCCTACGATAATTGCGCAGACCGCACGGGGAGTATAGACTACAGGGAATTTCCCGGCGACTCGTCGGCCACGTCGCGGGTCTCTGCTTCGTCAGAGGAAGTCGCGCCGGACCCGTCCTGAGAGAGATCGGTACGTTCGGTTTCTTCAAACTGACCGTTCAGAATAGTCGCTTCATTTTCGGCCTCGGCGGCGGGAAGCGCATCAGGGGCCGGCAGCCGGTCGCGTATCTCCTTCAATAGCTTTATGATAAGGTCATTCTGCCGCACGAGTTTTTCGCTGAAATTCACTGGATCGCGGTGAAACCGGTCAATTTTTTTATGCTGGTGCTGCCCTGTGGTGTATCCGGAATTGCTGTTTTTATTGTAGCCATAGGCGTTGTGGTTCGAATTTGAACCAAACCGGTTTTCGCCTGCATTATACCGGTTTTCATTGGAGCCATAGCGATTATCTTGGTACTTGGAAGGGTATGGCCGACGGCCCTGCTGGTAAGGCGTGCCGCGAGGAGTATCTTCATTGTTCATCATGCCAAGGAACTCCTTTCTCTCCGAAGAGAGGGTGGGGAAGAAATTCATGGAAATTCGACGATCCGTCACCGCATCCACTGAAAAACGAAACCGGCAAGGCGTTCGACTGCACCTATGGTGGTAAAATGTTGGAATATCATCCGGAAAGTTTTCAGGGCCTGGTCACGGCCCAGTTAATCAATTCGATTGCAACGACGAAGATAGTAGTAGCGCTTCGCGAGGTAGTACCTGCGGCGCCCCGGCGCCTCATCGAAGTGCGGCCCGCACCCTTCATGTGGCCATTTCTGAGTGTCCAAACGTCTATTTGAAAGTTTATTTTCAGCGAAATGGATTCATGCACACTTTGGCCTTAATAATACTATTATCCGGTTTCTGGAGCAACTTTTTATCCCGGCAAGATCACCGACAACGAAGGAGATTGCGGCAGACCGTCGCGTTCAGGGGGAGGGCATTTCGCTCGAAACGGTGCGATGACACGCGCGGCAATAGCTTCAAAATTTTCATTGCCGAAAGTAATGGCGTCGCCGTTATGGACCCTGAACCAGGTGATTTGACGTTTTGCATAGCGGCGGGTGTTCATTTTGATCCGGTCGGCTGCCGCATCGAGGGAACACTCCCCTCTTTGAACGGCAAAGAGTTCTTTGTAACCGAGGCAGTGCAGACCAGGCGAGGATTCGTCATAGCCACGCTGCCTTAAAGCAATGAACTCCTCCCATAACCCCATACGGAGCATTCCGTCCACGCGGCGATTAATTCTTTCGTAAAGCAGCGCCCGAGGAGGCATCATAACCGCGACACTGAACTCAAGATCGGCGGGAGCGCATCCCGCCCGCCGGAGCATGGATATTTGTGCGCCGGTCTGGTGGAATACCGTCAGGGCGCGAACGATCCGCTGGACATCGTTGTCATGGATCGACAACGCCGCCTCTGGGTCCACAACGGCAAGTTCCCCGTGCAAAACCGCGCTTCCCTCCTCGGCAGCGCGCCGCATCAGCTTAGCGCGAAGGACGGGATCCGAATCCACCAGAGGTCCGATCCCTCGCCGCAGGCTCTCAAAATAGAGGCCCGTTCCGCCGACGATGAGCGGCAAATGCCCTTTCCGGATGCAGGCACGTATTGCAGCGAGCGCGTCGGCGGCAAACGCGGAAGCGGAATAGCTCTCGGACGGATCGCGAATATCGATCAGGCGGTGGGGTGTCTGCCTGCGGTCTTCACCGGAAGGTTTCGCAGTCCCGATATTCATGAACCGATAAATCTGTCTCGAATCGCAGGAGATAATTTCACAAGGCGTGATACCCGCCAGCGCCATGGCGACCGCCGACTTGCCCGATGCGGTCGGTCCAAGGAGAACCGGTACCATGGTTCGTCCGCTATTGCTTGCCATGGAGGTTTATCCGTGAATATGAACTTGCGGGAGTTGGAAGTAACTGGTATTTTTATAATTTCTCATGTCGCCTTCCCGTCGCCGACCGACCTACGTGCGCCTTCGCAAACTTCTCCCGATCATCGCGGTTCTTATCATCGGCGTCGTCGCCGCGTACTTCTTTCCTTCCGGGTACTACCGGAAGGCGGGTAACGCCTTCCTCACGCGACTTGAATCCACGAAAGCGCGGGCCGCGACGGGTTCTGCGCGTACTCTTTTGGAAAATACAATACGTGAACGTCTACACCAGATCGAGGTTCCCGACTCCGCCGTCGATTACCGGTTTTCCCCGGCGGATAGCGTTCTTGAAATCCATGCTGCGATTCCCATGGGTAAACCAATGGCAGTGGTCGTGCACGGTTTTTCCGGCGCCGCCGCAGGTACGGCGTACCATGTTGACGATTGTCTCTGTCCGACCGATGAACATCAATGCACTATTCGTTTTGTCAGCTCCGTCCCCGGTCAGACGACCGTGGTGCTGACCGTTACTCATGCTTCACGATTTTTAAGCTCCGCAGCGAAAATGGCCATTGTCATCACCGGCATCACCGCCGTCGCGGGTGACATCCGGGATGGACTGCTCTCGCTGCACGCGCCATTGACAATTGCACTTTCGCCCGCACCCGCCTCGACGGTTCAGGCGAAGCGGATTGCCACTGAACAAAAAGAGGTGCTCCTGCTCTTGCCCCTGGAATCGTCAACACAAATGCACGACGACTTCCGTAACCTTCGCCTGATGATCCACTACCCCGATGCGAAGCTGCGCTTCCTCATGCATGGTTCGATGACCATGGTACCCCGATTTGCAGGGTTCAGCAATCTTGGCGGATCGCGGGCCCTTGAAGATTCTCGTGTCATGACCATAGTATTCTCGGAGATGAATAAACAGCATGCATATTTTCTTGAACAGGCGGCAACGCATAAAAGCGTCGCCGCGACCCTTGCCGAAAAACTGGCGATGCCCTATGCCGCCATAGATGCAATTATTGACAGCGCCGATGACCCCATTTGCCGGGGCGCTGCCCGGACCCTGTCCACAACAAAGGTTCGAAGTACGCAGATTTCGGCCGCCCAAGAATTACTGATACGCTATGCCCTGGATGCACGCAAGCGGGGAAAAATCATCATCGCGGCACAAGCCTCGGGGGCACTTCTGCGGGCGCTCCGGCGTGAACTTCCTTCATTTGAACATAGCGGTATCAAACTTTCGTTTGTTTCACGGCTTTTTGACACGACCGGAGAACCCCGGTAAGACAAGGAGTTGACATTATGGCTAGTCTCGGTCTTAATATCGACCATATTGCCACTATCCGTCAGGCGCGGGGCGGCAATGAGCCCGACCCGGTTCAGGCGGCGTTTCTCGGCGAGCTTGCCGGCGCGCGAGGGATCACCGCTCATCTCCGGGAAGACCGTCGCCATATCCAAGATCGCGATATCCAGGTGCTCAAACAGGTCGTCACCACGCACCTCAATCTCGAAATGGCCTGCACCAACGAAATGGTAGCCATCGCGCTTGAACTAATGCCAGGTATGGTGACGCTTGTTCCTGAAAAACGCTCAGAGAAAACGACCGAAGGCGGGCTTGCCGTTCATGAAAGGGAGGCGGAACTGGCGCCGTCAATCGCGATGCTGAGAAATCGCGGTATTCCGGTCAGCATGTTCATTGCACCGGACATTGAACAGATCAAGGCTTCAGGACGCGTCGGCGCGACCCATATCGAACTTCACACCGGGTATTATGCGAATGTTACCACCGAGGAAGCCGCCGCCGTAGAGCTGGCGACGCTGAACGAAATGGCGCATATCGCCGCAGAACTCGGGCTGCGCGTGAATGCCGGTCATGGACTCAATTACCGCAACGTGAAGCCGGTCGCGCAGATCGCGCAAATCGAAGAGCTGAATATCGGCCATTCCATCATCGGTCGAGCCGCCCTTGTGGGAATCGATCGGGCCGTCCGTGATATGATCGCACTTATCACTTGATAAGCAAAAGAAAAGCTCTCGCCGAAACCCACGCAGCGCCGCAGCATTGGCCTTATCGTTAATCGATCATAAGTGTATATTTGAGGCAGTGGCTACCTTATCCATGAGTATCGGTCTGCGCTGTCCATGAACTTTCATCTTTATGTACTTTCATCAATGGCTCTGTCGGAAAATCTCCCGCCAACAGTCCTCTTTCCATCGAGGTAACAGCAATGGCCGGACTGGTCGGAATAGTCAGCCGTATGCCGCCTGAGCGCGCCAAAGCAACCCTGACGCGCATGTACGATCTCATGGCGCATCGACCGTCATTTTCTCGTGAACCACCCTTCATCGATGCCGCCGTCTGCGCGGGACGTTGTCACAGCGGCATTATCAATATTGAGGCCCAGCCGAGATCCAGGAGCGGCGTTCATGTCTGGTTCACGGGTGAGATTTACAACAAAGACAAAATTCCTGGCGTATGCGGCGCAGTACCGCCCTGCGAAGCCGAGCTGGTTGGCGCCTTCTACCGGTCGGGAAATCTCGATGCACTGCTCCGGGAAGCCGACGGCATTTTTACCGGCGCCATTTATGACGCCACTATCGGAACCGTTTCGCTTTTCACCGACCGCTACGGGCTGCGCTATCTACATTATACAAAACGTGGAGACGCCTTTTCCTGGGCGGAAGAGTACAAGGCGTTTCTTGGCCTCCCCGGCTTCATGGCAACGATCGATCGTTCGGCTCTTGATAATTTTCTTGATTACGGTTTCATCGCTGGAAAAGCAACGTGGTTCGAAGGGGTGACGCTCCTCGACCCGGCAACCATTCTCACCTACGACATAGCTCGCGGAACAATATCCTCCTCAGCCTATTTTGACTGGCGCACCATCGTCCCTTGCACGGGCAAATTTGACATAACCGAGTACTGCCTCGAATGGGGCCGCAGGTTGAGAGAAAGCGTTCGTCGAAGGACCGCTGGGAACCATTGGCCGGGTATCTTCCTGAGCGGCGGGCTGGATTCCCGTGCTATACTAGCTTCGATGCCCGATTCGCCGAAAACTCATGCCGTAACGTTCGGTGTCGAGGGCTGCGATGAAATTCGCGTTGCCTCACGGGTTGCTCGGAAGAAGGGGGCTATGCACCATGTTTTTGCATTATCCGCCCGGGAGTGGTTCTATCCAAGGTTCAAAGGCATCTGGTGGTCAGACGGCGAGCTTTGCATCGCCGACGAGCACGGAATCGAAACAATGGAGGAAGTCGCGAATTTTTTCCAGGTTTCGCTCAATGGGCTTGGCGGCGCAATCCACAGCGGCTATATCTTCAAACCAGGGTTCGGCATTCCTCCTGTGCCCGAGTATCCGTTCGGGCAGGTAGGGCGGCGCTCGGCCCGACGCGGAGTTCTTCTCGAAGAACCATATATCTATGCGCGCGCTCCTCTCTATGCCAATGATCTCATACAACTGACCCTCTCGGTCCCCATGGAGTTGCGTTTGAAGGGACGCTTCTACCGCAAAGCGCTCTCGCTCTGCTTCCCTGAATTGTTTGGCACAATCCCCTATCAGGCCACCGGCGTCCCGGTATCGGTTCCCTTTCCTTTCTATGACCTGCTCGCACTCAGGACCAGAGGCATTCGTAAAATTACCGGCATGCTCGCGGACCGCTTGCCATGTATCCAGAACACGCGGATCTATGCTGATTACGGATCATGGTTCAAACAGCCGCCGGCACGGCAATTTATACAGGAGATTTTCTCCGATAAGGAAAGCCTGCTCTATCACTACCTTAAGAGAGACGACGTTCTGCACACGTGGAGACGCCACTGCGCAGGTAACAGCCAGACCGCCCGGATTAACCGGCTCCTGACGTTCGAGCTATGGTTGCGGCAGGTGTTTTCCGGCGCCTATCGGGCCGGGTTTGAATCCAACCCCTGATTTTATTTATTTTATAATGTTTTACTGATCCTGAAAATTTCACGCATTTTCACATCTTAACAAGAATTATATAGAGGAGTATTCCATGGCACGTTCTATGGTACCACATGACGGTAACTCTGCAGTAGCGCATGTCGCCCACGCCGTCAATGAAGTCATTGCAATCTATCCGATTACCCCTTCCTCCCCGATGGGCGAGATTTCCGACGAAAAAAGTGCGGCCGGTGAAAAAAACATATGGGGCACCGTTCCTCTCATTGCCGAGCTTCAGTCCGAAGGAGGTGCATCCGGAGCGGTACACGGCGCCTTGGCCAGTGGTGCGCTCACCACGACTTTTACGGCTTCCCAAGGCCTTCTGCTCATGATTCCGAATATGTTTAAGATCGCTGGCGAGCTTACGCCGACTGTCTTTCATGTTTCGGCCCGTTCTCTCGCCTGCCAGGGACTCTCGATCTTCGGCGATCATAGTGACGTCATGGCCGTCAGGCAGACCGGTTTCTCCCTCATCGCTTCTTCATCGGTTCAGGAAGCGATGGACCTGGCGCTCATTTCGCAGGGTGCGACGCTTGCCGCGCGGCTCCCCTTTCTCCATTTCTTCGACGGTTTCCGCACCTCGCACGAGCTTCAAAAAATCGAAGAATTGACCAAAGACGATATGATTGCAATGATCGACTCAAAGCTCGTCCATGAACACCGACAGCGCGCCATGTCTCCGGATCACCCCTCAGTCAGAGGAACGGCGCAGAACCCGGACGTCTACTTCCAGGGCCGCGAAACGGTGAACCCCTATTATGCCAAATGCTCGGCCATCGTCCAGCACTACATGGACAGATTTGCCACGATCACCGGCCGCCACTACCATCTGTTTGACTATATCGGAGCACCGGACGCCGATAAGGTGATTATCCTCATGGGATCGGGTTGCGACACGGTGCACGAAACCGTAGAGTACCTCAACGAAAAAGGCGCGAAGCTCGGGGTCATCAAAGTCCGGCTCTATCGGCCGTTCGACGCGCATGCGCTTGTCAACAGTATGCCTGCGAGCGTCAAGAAGATCGCCGTGCTCGACCGCACCAAGGAGCCGGGATCTCTCGGCGAACCGCTGTACGAAGACATCCGTACCGCGATCGGCGAAGAGATGCAGAAAAAAGAAACCCATTTCATAAGTTACCCGATCATCATCGGCGGCCGTTACGGTCTGGGATCCTACGAATTTACCCCGGCAATGGTTAAGGCGGTCTACGAGGAACTCGACAAACCCTCGCCGAAGAACCATTTCGTAGTCGGTATCAGCGACGACGTAAGCGGCTCTTCGCTCTCCTTTGACCGCTCATTTTCGGTCGAGCACGACGATGTCTTCCGGGCGCTCTTTTATGGCCTCGGCTCCGACGGTACAGTGAGCGCGAACAAAAATAGTATCAAGATTATCTCCGACGATACCGATAACCAGACCCAGGGGTACTTCGTTTACGATTCAAAAAAGGCTGGTACGGTTACGGTTTCGCACCTGCGCTTCGGTAAGAAGACGATCCGTCGTCCTTATCTCATCACTAAAGCAAACTTTCTCGCCTGTCACAACTTCTCTTTTATCGAGAAGTACAATATGCTTGACAATCTGCAGGACGGTGGCACCTTTCTGCTCACCTCGGAGTTTCCCGCAAACACGGTATGGTCGAAGCTGCCCGGGCGAGTGCAGAAGCAGATCATCGACAAAAAACTCAAGTTCTATATCGTCGATGCGATCGGCATCGCCCAGAACATCGGGCTCGGCCCCCGTATCAACACGATCATGCAGACCGCCTTCTTCAAAATCTCCAAAATAATCGACGAGAATCTGGCGATTGATTCGATCAAATCGGCGATCCAGAAAACCTATGGCAAAAAGGGCGATGCCATCGTGGCGAAAAATATCGCCTCCATTGAGCAGGGTCTTGCCGGCATTCAGGAAGTAACGGTGCCTGCCGTACCGACCAACCCCATAGAGCCGATTAAAGCGGTGCCGGACGACGCACCGGAGTTCGTCAAGAACGTGACCGCCGCGATCCTCCGTCAAGAGGGTGATCGTATTCCGGTTTCCAAGATACCGGCAGACGGCGTCTGGCCATCGGGCACTACCCAATACGAGAAACGCAACATCGCGGTGACGATCCCGGTGTGGAATCCTGAAACCTGCATTCAGTGCCACCGCTGTTCGCTCATCTGCCCGCACGCCGTGATCCGACCCAAGGCGTACGATGCCGCCGTCCTCACCTACGCACCGCCGACCTTCAAATCGACTGACGCGAAAGGCAAGGAGCTTGTCGGCCTCAAGTATACGCTCCAGATCGCGCCAGAAGATTGTACCGGTTGCGGCGTGTGCGTTCAGTACTGCCCGGCACGCGAAAAGGGTGCAATCTCCATGCATCCGCAGACGCCTTTGCGCGAAACTGAGGCAAAAAACTGGGCATTTTTCCTGAGCATTCCAGATACCGCTCCGAAGTTCTTCAATCCTATCACCGTCAAGGGAAGCCAGTTCATCCGGCCTCTTTTTGAATTCAGCGGCGCCTGCGCCGGATGCGGCGAGACTCCCTATGTCAAATTGCTCTCCCAGCTTTTCGGCGACCGTGCGCTCATCGCGAACGCCACGGGATGCTCGTCGATCTACGGCGGCAACCTGCCGACGACCCCCTACACCACGCGCGCCGATGGACGTGGTCCGGCATGGAATAATTCGCTCTTCGAAGACAATGCCGAAATGGCCTTCGGGATGCGACTTGCCGTTGAAAAATTTTCCGAATATGCAAACGAGCTCACCCAAAAGGTGATCAAGAACGGAACGTGCGACGCAGAGTTGAAAACCGTTCTCGGCCAGATCGTGAACGCCGACCAGTCGAACCTCGAAGCGCTCGAAATTCAGCGCAGAAGGGTAGACCTCGCGAGAGCGGAGCTGGTCGGGTGTGCAGACGCTGCCTGCCGGGAACTGGCTACCGTGATCGACTATTTGGTGAAGAAGTCGGTCTGGGCGGTCGGCGGCGATGGATGGGCGTACGATATCGGCTACGGCGGGCTCGATCATGTGATCGCTTCCGGCAAAAACGTCAACATCCTCGTGCTCGATACCGAAGTGTATTCGAACACCGGCGGACAGGCTTCGAAATCAACGCCTATGGGCGCAGTGGCCAAGTTTGCCGCAGGCGGAAAGCCGACGGTCAAGAAGGACATGGGCATGATCGCCATGAGTTACGGCTACGTCTATGTCGCGAAGGTCGCGCTTGGCGCGAACAATGCGCAGACAGTCAAGGCGTTTATCGAAGCAGAACAGTACAACGGCCCATCGCTTCTGCTCTGCTACTCGCATTGCATTAACCAGGGATACGACATGATAAACGGCAACGATCAACAGAAGAAAGCCGTGGATTCCGGTCACTGGCCGCTCTATCGGTACAATCCCGATCTGGCGCTTCAGGGGAAGAATCCTCTGCAGCTCGACTCAAAAGATCCGACCCTGCCGCTGAACGATTACATTAGCTTCGAGAATCGCTACAAAATGCTCCAGCGATCGAATCCGGAACTATCGAAGCAGCTTATCGAGCATGCTTCGAAGGTAAACTTGGAGAGGTACAAGGCGCTTAAGCAGTTGGCGGCAACGGCATCGGAATAATAAGTTGTATTGGAATAAAAAACAGGCTACCATCTCCTCACACGGTAGCCTGTTTTTCAAATGGTGGAGGTGAGGGGAGTTGAACCCCTGTCCGAAAGGCGATCAATATGAGCCGCTACACGCTTAGTCCGTCAATTGGGACTCACCCTTATACACGCCGGCGAACAGGCTTGCACAGGGCCAGTAGCTGAGTTGTCATCATTCCGACCGCCACCCTCCGGAACGACCAGCACCTTGCTTGGCTCGGAACAAAGAAGTGCGCTTCATCCTCGAGTGGCTGCCTTTAATTAGGCAGCCATTGCGAAGGAGTAATCCTCGGCAATTAAAATGTCATCGGATTATTTACGAGGCCAACCGATGATCCTCGGCATGCTGCTCAATATCTCCTGTCTCCCGTCGAAATCCGGTACACCCCCATTGTTAAAAGATGCACGATGGATATAAAGATATATCCTTCAACCTGCAGTATCGTCACTTAATAATAATCCGGCGCATTCTATTTTAGGATGCAAATTTTATGCCCGAAGCTTTTTCTCATGCCGTTTCCCTTAGACGATAAACCTGGTCGGCAGTTTTTATTGCTTGACCCCAAAGATTCGGGCTTCGATGTTATATCATACTATGGAAGCCCTTCTCTGGAATTACAGAGCCGAGGCGTTAAAATTTGGGACTTATATACTTAAGTCCCATTTACAGCAATAACCGAGCAAAAACGCATCTCTTATAGAGGTCTTCCCTAAAAAAACTCAATATTTTCCGCTTTTTAGAGAAGTTTGATGTTTGATTATGCTTCCAAATTGAGTCGAGGGAATTAAGTATAT
>JBEKOX010000063.1:0-16381 GCA_049521335.1 Chitinispirillaceae bacterium | reverse complement strand
CCGATTTTGTTAATACCGGCACCTGGTCCAAAAAGGCGATTGCCGAGGCCAAGCGTTACGGCGCCGCCCGGGTCGTCGCCACCTCGGAGGATAAAAAATTTTCCTATATCCCGAAACTCGACCGGTCGATGTTCGACCCGGCGGCCGCCTATGTACATATTACCACCAACAATACCATTGAGGGAACACGCTTTCGGCAGCTGCCGGACATCGGATCGACGCCGCTTGTCGCCGACATGTCGTCCAACATTCTTGGCGAGGTATACGATGTTTCGAAATTCGGGATCATCTATGCCGGCGCTCAGAAAAACATAGCGCCCGCCGGTTTGACCGTGGTCATTATCCGTGACGATCTTATTGGCAAGGCCCTTCCCATTACGCCGACCATGTTCAATTACCAGGTGCATGCCGACGAAAAATCGAAATACAATACTCCGCCCTGCTATTGCATTTACATAGCGAAGCTGGTCTTCGAGTGGCTGAAAGGACTCGGCGGCGTTGCCGCCATGCAGCGGATAAACGAACGCAAGGCGGCGCTGCTTTATGAGTTCCTCGACAACTCGAAGGTCTTCAAGGGCACCGTGGCGCCGGAATTCCGGTCGCTCATGAACGTGCCGTTCACTTCCCCGAGCGAAGAGATCGATAAACGATTCATCAAGGAAGCGGCGGCCGCGGGATTTATCAATCTCAAGGGCCACCGGTCGGTTGGCGGAATGCGCGCCAGTATCTACAACGCAATGCCGGAGCAGGGAGTCGTGAAACTCGTCGAGTTCATGAAAAAATTCGAAGGCACCGTGACTAAATAGGAGAGGACATCATGTTCAAAATTCAGACACTTAATAAGATATCGACCCTCGGCCTCGACCTGCTGCCCAGGGATTCGTATGAAGTCGCATCGGAAATACTCAATCCGGATGCCGTCCTCGTGCGCAGCGCGAACATGCTGACCAAGGACATACCTCTATCGGTCAAGGCGATAGCCCGTGCCGGCGCCGGTGTCAACAACGTACCGGTCCCGGCGTGCTCCGAACGCGGCATCGTCGTTTTCAATACGCCCGGCGCCAATGCCAACGGCGTCAAGGAGCTCGTCATCGCCGGGCTCCTGCTCTCCTCGCGTAAAATCGTTCCCGGAATCGGCTGGGCGAAGGGATTGGTCGGCAAGGGCGATGAGGTGCCCAAGCTCATCGAAAAAGGAAAGGGTGATTTCGTCGGGCCGGAGATCAAGGGCAAGCGGCTTGGCATCGTGGGTCTCGGCGCCATTGGTGTCATGGTCGCAAACGACGCGGTTGAACTCGGCATGCAGGTATCCGGCTACGATCCGTTCATTTCGGTCGATGCCGCCTGGGGGTTGTCGCGAAATGTCAAAAAAGCGCGCGGGCTCGAAAGCCTGCTGGCCGAATCGGACTATGTTACCCTGCACGTGCCGCTGAACGACCAGACCAAAGGCATTATCAACCATGAGCGGCTGGCGATCATAAAAAAAGGGGCGCGCCTTCTGAACTTTGCGCGCGGCGGACTCGTCAACAATGCCGACCTGCGCGAGGCGCTCGCCGCCGGCCAGATTTCCGTGTACGTGACCGATTTCCCGGATGAGGAACTCCTGAAGCTCGACAACGTGGTCGCTTTTCCGCATCTCGGGGCGTCCACGCCGGAAGCCGAGGACAACTGCGCGATCATGGCGGTGAACCAGCTGCGGGATTTTCTTGAGAACGGCAATGTCAAGAACGCGGTCAACTTCCCGGACTGCGACATGGGGCCGGCTCCGCGCGACGGCGGACGCATCCTCCTTGCCAATAAGAACATCCCCAACATGGTCGGTCAGGTAACGACGATCCTCGCCGCGGAGAAGATCAACATCGCCGACATGATCAACAAGCACCGTGGCGACATGGCGTACAACATCATCGATATCGACGGCAAGGTCGGCGAAGCGACGCTGAAAACGCTGAAAACCACCGGGGGAGTGATCATGGTGCGCTTGATCGAAACATAAGCCTTGAGAGCGGCGGTTATGACGACAGCGCCGCGACTCGCGCCCTGATCGCGGCGGCGATCTCCTGCGGAGCGGCAGTTTTTGAAACGACGCTTTTCTCGACAAGAGCGCTCCAGGAGAACGATTCGCCCCGTATCACGCGATGCCCGGCGATTTTAAGGGGAACGATGCGCGCGTCGGTCTCCCTCACAAGGAGGCCGATTCCCGGGCGGAAGGAGGCCATTCCGCCGTCGTTGCTTATTTTCCCCTCGGGAAACAGAATGAGGTTCTTGCCTTCCCGCACGATCGCGATGGAGGTTTTGAGCGTCTCGATCGGGTCGTCGGGGTGTGAAACGATTATGCCGTTTCGCCTGAAGGGTGCGTACAACGTTCTGGGGTACTCGATTGCCTCCTTCAGGAAAAACGTTTTCGAAGCCATGCGGCCCCGCAGAGAGTGCAGGATGAGCAAGACGTCAATCGTAGCGACATGGTTCGCAATAAAAATGAACGGCATGTTCTTATCGAAAAGCGGTTCCGTGCACTGGGTTGAAACCCGCAAAAAGATTCCCGCCGCTTTGCGGAGCAGCGCATTAAACAGGCGTCGAGGCCCCTTTTCTGGCTCCGGCAGGTCGACACGGAAGAACGACAGGTCGAGCATCCGCTCCTTGAAGCTCGCCACTTTCTCGATCGTTACCTGGGCGCGGTCGATCGAACGCTCCCGAAGAAAAAGAACCAGGTCGCCGGCCGTCTCAATTGTGCCGTAAACGTCGTCCGGCGCCATGACGCCAGTGCGTTTCTCCACCTCGGCGAGGAGCTCGACGCGATGCATGGAATCAAGCGACAGGTCCGTTTCAAAGCCGGAGCGGGGAGTAACGGACCGGGGGTCGATGTGCGGCGCAATGGCGGCCAGGGCTTGGACGACGATCAGGTACTCAGGGGTCTCCATGAGCGCCAGTTCCACGACCGAGAGCTGATCGTCGAAATCGAGGCGGCCGTGGGCGGGGCGCTTGATGGAGGAGTATAAGCCGAGAAGATCCTTTTTTTTCAGTTTTCGGGTCGTGGTACGCGGCAGCGGCTGATAGACAACCACGAAATCGGCGATCCTGCGATATACCGGGAGCGTTTTCGCCATGCGCAGCACCTCGTCGCGCAGCAGGGCGGTCGCCTGCGCGATCGTATTGTTCATGCGAATCTCCTCGCAAGGGACAATCGCTGCGGCGACCGCCTCACCCTCCTCCTGTAAAACGCCGAAAATGCCGATCTCCTCGATGAGCGGCGACTGTTCGTAGAAGTTTTCGAGGTCGTCCGGGTACACATTTTTTCCGGTATCAAGGACAATGACATCTTTTTTCCTGCCGGATATATAGAGAAAGCCGTCCCGGTCGATCCGCCCGAGATCGCCGGTATGAAACCAGCCGTTTTCGTCAAAAGCCTCCCGCGTCAACGCATCATTCTTGTAATAGCCGAGGAATACGCAGGCGCCTCGGACCAGAACCTCGCCGATCCCCTCCTCGTTCGGATGGAGAACGGTTATTTCGTTCTGCGGCAATGCCGGTCCCACCGAGAGCGGGCGGGCATCGTCGGTCGGACAGACGGTTATCGGCCCGAACGTTTCGGTGAGCCCATACCCCTCCACGATGTTAAATCCAAGCAGCCGGAAACCGTTCCAATACCTCTTGTTAAGAGCTGCTCCGCCCGAAATGATGACCTTTATCTGGCCCCCGAACCCCTTGTGAACCGCACTGAATATTCGTTTCCTGAGCCGCTGCGCCCCCATCCCCGCGCTCCCGAGCAGGGATGAAACGCCCTGCATCGAGGAAAAGGCGATGCCCGCGGCCGCGCCCTTTTTTTTGACGTTATGGATTACGCTTTCGTAAAAGAGACGGACCATTTTCGGCACCGCGGGCAGCATGGTAATGCCCTTGTCGCGAAGCGCTTCGAGAATGAGCGGCGCGCTGATGGCGGGGACGAATACTACCGCCATACCGCCGCACAGGGGGCCGGAGACGCCTGCCGCGAATCCGAATACATGGTGCAGGGGAAGCACCGCGAGAACCGTGTCCCCGGCGCCGAGTTTCATGCGCGGGATGGCGTAGTTGGCTACCGGCGTGAAATTTCTCTGCGCCAGCACTACTCCCTTTGGCGCGCCGGTCGTGCCCGAGGTGAAAATAATCACCATGGGGTCGTCGGGATGGAAATCCCCGGAAAAGGCGTCGTGCCGTTCATCGCCCTGGTCAATAAACTGCCGGTATCGCTCACAATCCTCAGCGGGCTCATCGCCGAAACTGACGATTTTCTTCAGTGAAGCGCGCTTTCTCCCGATAGACCGAAAGAGCCCCTCATACAGGGGCGAGCAGAAAACGATCTCCGTCCCGGTAACCGAAACGATCGTTTCGATCTCCTCGGCCGGAATGCCCGGATCGATCGGGACTGTGCAGGCGCCGGTCAGGAGAATCGCGTGATAGGCAATCACCCACTCCGGAGAATTTTCGCCGATGACCGCGGCGCATTGTCCCTTGCCGAGCCCATGCCTCCTCAGGACCGAGGAGAGCCGGTTGCAATCGCGCCGGAACCCGGCAAAGGTCCACGTTTCGTAGCGTCCCTGCCGTTTGATATGCAATGCCGGCAACCGGGCATATTCAGTGCAGGCGTATCCCAGAAGATCGACATAACAGTATTTATTCATGAATTATAAATTATACTAAGCGCTTCCATTGTGGAAGGAAAAATCCGGACAAAAATGCTTTCGATGCCGTTGGTTTACCGTCTTGAACTTTGAAGCGGGTGAAGGCGAAGGCTCAAGTCATATATTTACTCTTCTGAAATTTTGCGCTTTCGGAAAAAGGTGGTGGAGGTTGATGAAACGCTATAAAGAAAAATCGCAAAAATTTTCAATAGGGAAAACCTTCAGGAAAGGATTTCGAGGGGGAGCCATAGGGAATCGCGATTTTTTCTTCGGCCTGCTGTTGCTGATTATTACCTTTTTTGCCTATAGGCCGGCCTGGCAGGGAGATTTTCTCTGGGACGATGATGCGCATATAACGAACCCCGTGCTCGGATCATGGGCCGGACTGATGAGGATATGGACGGAGCCTGGCGCTACCCAGCAGTACTATCCTCTTGCCCATAGCGTTTTCTGGCTGGAGCGCCGTCTCTTTGGAGATGAACCCCTCGGATATCATTTGCTGAATATACTCCTGCATGCGCTTTCCGCGTTTCTGCTGTATAGAATCCTGCGCAGACTGACCATTCCAGGTGCATGGCTTGCCGCAGCGGTATTTGCGCTTCACCCCATCGAAGTCGAATCCGTCGCCTGGATTTCCGAGCTGAAAAATTGCTTGTCCGGAGTGTTTTTCTTCGGCGCTATCCTGAGCTATCTGCAATTTGATCAAAAACGAACATTGAAATGGTACCTCAATTCGTTCGGATTGTTCGCGCTGGGACTGATTTCGAAGAGCGCCATCGCGCCGATGCCGGCGGTCATGCTCATTATTCTCTGGTGGCGGCGCGGGACCGCTGATCGGTTCCTGTGGAAAAAAGATCTTCTTTCGCTTTTGCCATTCTTTCTGGCGGGAGTCTCATTCGGTCTTTTTACCACGTGGGTGGAACGCAGATTTATCATTGCAGAAGAGAATATTCATTTCAACTATTCTTTCATCGAACGGTGCCTCATCGCCGGCAGGGCGTTCTGGTTCTATCTGGATAAGCTCGTCGATCCCTCGAATCTGACTTTTTTTTATCGTCGATGGGAAGTTAGTGGGGCGGTGTGGCGGCACTATTTTTTCCCGCTCGGCGTCGCCTCGCTTGCCGCCGCGCTCTGGTTTTTCAGACGCCGCTCGAAAGCCCCGTTAGCGGCGCTGCTGTATTTCGTCGCCATGTTGTTCCCGGCGCTGGGATTTATCAATGTCTATCCCTTTCGTTACTCATTTGTCGCCGATCACTTTCAATACCTTGCCGGCATTGGCCCGCTGACGCTCGCAAGCGCCGGTTTAGATTTGGCTCTGTCGCGAATGGGACAACGCTTCGCTCCCGCTACGCGCGTGGTTCCGGTCATGCTCATCGCGGTCCTCGCGATCTTAACTTGGAAGCAGTGCGGGATGTATGCCGATAAAGAGACTCTCTATCGAACGGCCATTCAAAGAAATCCCGAATGCTGGCTGGCCTGCAACAACCTCGGCCTTGAATATCAGCGCACCGAACGCTTTGATGAGGCGATAGCTTGCTACCGGAAAGCTATCGAGATCAGCCCGGCTTCCTGGGGGTCTTACTTCAATCTTGGTGATGTTCTGATGCAGACCGGTCGGACAAACGAGGCCATCACGCAGTTTCAAATGGCGCTTGACAGAAAACCCGGCTGTGCCGAAGCGCAGGTCAGTCTCGGCATAGCGCTCGCGCAGACAGGGCAGGAAACCGAGGCAGTCGCCCATTACCGGAAGGCGCTGGACATAGACCCCCGCTTTATCCCCGCGTTTCTCAACCTCGGCATGCTTTCCCTGAAAAGCGGGAAGGCAAGCGATGCCGCCGTCTATTTTCAAAAGGCATTGGAGCTGAAACCCGATGACTTCACGATACTCAACAACCTCTGCGGCATCTTTCTGCAAATCGGCAAACCGGATGATGCCATCAATGCGGCAAATCAAGCCATGGTTCTGGCAAAGGCCTGCGGACGGAAAGATGTGGAACGGGAGATCGAGAGAAATATCGAGGAGATGCGTCGGGCGGCGGCATTATCGAATGGGGAAATGGAAGGGATGACGAACCGATGAAATAATGGTGAGGCCGATTTTTCATTTTTACCGACCTTTTTTCAAGCTGCTCTTCCGTCGATCCCTCTCGCGAAAAAAAGTGCTTTCCAAAAATGCGCAAATTATCTTGTTAGGTTGATGTTTTAAACGAACGCAACTGAAGGGAGGCGCACGTGAAAAAACTTCTGTTACGGGTTACAATGAGCATTGGCGTGCCGATCTTATTCGCGCATACGGCAGGCGCCCAATGGGCGCCGACAAGTCTCGATAACGGAGTCGTTGTTGCACTTGCGGCAAGCGACAGCGCTATCTTTGCCGGGATTAACGCCATGGGCGGCGTCTTTTTATCTGCCAATCACGGTGTAAACTGGACCGCTGCCGATTCGGGACTCAGGAATATTTATGTCATGTCTTTTACGGTGAGCAACGGCACTATCTTTGCCGAATGGGAGGGCGTCTTTTTATCCGCCAATAATGGCGCAAGCTGGACTCAAATCTTTACCGACCCGCATGATTTCGGGGTATCGTCTCTAACGGTGAACGGCGACAATCTCTTAGCCGGAACCAGGGGTGACGGTATTTACCTTTCTACCGGTAACGATAAAACATGGATTGCGGCGGATTCCGGCCTCACGGACAGTAATGTCTTGTCTCTCGGGGTGAGCGGCGGCAATGTCCTTGCCGGGACGGCGGGCGGCGTTTTCCTCTCCGCCAATAACGGCGCAAGCTGGACCGCGGCGGATTCCGGATTGCCGAAAAATGCAATCGTTCTATCTTTTGTGGTAAATGGCGGCGATATCTTCGCCGGCACCGAAGGAAACGGCATTTTTCTCTCCGCTAACAACGGAACAAGCTGGACCGCGGTCAATGCCGGCCTCAGGAATACTATCGTCCAGTCTCTTGCGGTGGGCGGGGGCGCGATTTTTGCGGGGACGTATGACGGCGTCTTCCTCTCCGTCAATAACGGTGCAAGCTGGACAGCGGCAGATTCCGGCCTCACGAATCTTGACATTTTGTCGCTTGCGGTGAGCGGCGGCTATCTCTTCGCCGGGACTGACAGTGCCGGGGTCTGGCGCAGGCCGCTTTCAGACATGATAAGCGGGGTAATCGACGATAAACCTCAACAAACAATGTTAAACCGGGAAAATTTGAGAATAGCATCTCCAAGCCACGGTAACCCGGTCGCGACCATTGAATTTTCTCTCCCTTATTCCGATCATGTAACTGTTTCAATTTATAATCTTTCCGGCCACGAAATAGCATCGCTTGTCAATACAAATCTCGGTCAGGGCAGTCACAGCATACCGTGGAACACCCGGAATCTGGCAGCCGGTTGTTATACGGTACGATTGCAGGCGGGAGTGAATACCTGTGTGAAGAGCGTTCCGATTTTCTGATGATTAGGTATTATGCTCGAACTCTACAAGTATATCCAGATTGATTTATCGAATAATTAATGCTACTTCAACGGGGGAGATGCATCGGGCAGTAGGTTTATCGAATGGAGAAACGCAAGAGATTAGAAATTAAGGGGAAAAGGCTGACAACCTTTTTGAAAGACTCTGGAACTCGCTCGACAATGACTATATTATTTACTCTACTATTTTGTAAATTATTTGTATGGGGTATTAATGATTACAGATCTCAATAGTAATGAAGTAAGGAGTATCTGCAAAGAAAAACTGGAATCTCTTGAATATTGGCTGAGAAGACTTGTGAATGATAAACTATCTGAATCGTTTGGTGACTATTTTAATTATATTGATAATAAGGGGAATCGACTTATAAAGGAAAGCGTGGTATCTTCAATTGAAAAAAGGATTGAAAAAGAGCCAGAACGATATTCAAGAAAAGTTGATGCAATTCTCCTTACAGATGCAATTGAAATAATATGTAATCCTAGATTCTATAATACGTTTTTTAAAGAGTCACTTAAATTTGCATTTCCAGAGGGTAGAGATGAAGCGAGGACTTTTATGCTTCGGTTGATCGACCTTCGTCATAGATTGGCTCATGCAAATCCAATAAACATGCATCAAGCGGAACAAATAATCTGCTATTCAGGAGATATAATAGAATCCTTAAAAGAATATTATAGGAAAGACAACATGAATTCAGAATATAATGTTCCATTGATTTTAAAGGTGGCTGATTCTTTTGGCAATGTTTTTTTTCGAAATCAACTTCATGACATGAATGGCGGCGTATTTGGGGAGTTACAAAATGAGCCGAAATGCAATCTTTGGCCGGGTGATACATTAACTATTGAAATAGAAGTTGACCCTTCTTTTAACCCAAGAGAGTATATTGTAAAGTGGAATCCCGGTATTACCTTTTCTGAACCTATACCCAATGGTTGCAAAGCTGTACTTAAAATAACAACGAAGCAAATTTGCCAACAATTGGGAATTGGTTGTTGGGTAATAACTAATAATGATTGGCATCGGATTAATGGCCGTTATGATGATTCTCTTTTACTTTTTTATAAGGTTTTACCATTACGATAATTTGACTTAAATTTTTTGCTCTGGTGAACCATCGTGTACACTATGATTCCGTGTGGCTGGATCTGCGTCCAAGGATCCTATCGCTTAGTATGCAACACGCTTACAAGCAACCCAGACTTATCAGGAAACAGCTCTTTCTGTTACTCTTGACGCCGATTCCGGCATCTTTAAACTTCCCTTCAACCACATTTCACCGCTGTTTAAAGGCAATTTGACCCGGTCTTCGACTAAGTTTTTATTTCTTCCACCCGGTTTTCGCGCCAAATGGCCCAAATGCTCGGGAATGCCAAAAATCGGCCGAAGAAAAAGGACGAGTAAAAAGTCTAAAAATATTGCATGAACCGGAATTCAGAGGTATATTTATTGTAAGAACAATGTTCTTACAAAGGAGCCAAACATGATTAAACATTTACAAAAAGTCGGAAATAGTCGCGGAATCGTTCTCGACAAACCCATTCTTGAACTGCTTCATATCGCCGATAACGCGGCTTTTGAGATTACCCAGGAAAAAAACGGGCTTTTTTTAAAACCATTGTCCGCCGAGGATGCTTACCGGAAGATTTCTCAGAAGCACCGGAAGTCATTGAATAAACTTGCACAATGACCAACGATCCTCGTTTCCTTACGACTTCCGAAGTCATTGAAATTCATGACCAGGAAATTGCAACCGCAGTGGGCTTATCCGGCGTTCGTGATATCAAAGCCCTTGAATCCGCACTCGGAGCGCCACAAGCTTCTTTCGGTGGACAATTTATTATGGATATTTTTGAAATGGCGGCAACATATATAAATTCGATAGCATTAAACCATCCCTTCCTGGATGGAAATAAGCGAACGGCACTTGCGACTTCGCTTACCTTTCTTTTCATTAATGGTTTTGAAATTGATGAGCACTATGATGTTGAATTGGCTGAAAAAACCCTTGATTTGGTCGCACGAAAAATCACGAAATCAGATTTGGCGCAGCACCTGAAATCTCGAAGCAAAGAGATACGGTAAAGCTTTTAAAAATAGTCATGAATTGCCCGTTAAAGCGGCTTGTAATCCTCTTTTCTGCGTATTATTTTCATACTCTCTCTCGCGATTTCAGCAAAGGAACCATATTCGCTCAGAAACGCCATCTTCGGTAAGGTAACATTAACGTTGCTTTTTGATAATTTAAATAGAATCGGTGCATTGCATTGCCGTATCGCCGCCGATTCTATGAAAGGCTTTATGATCATCATCATCTACGGAATAACGTCACCCGGACTTTCTAATTTTGCAACAATAGACTCAATAGTGTTCACAGGTTGAATATGGATTAAAAAACGGGGGCAAGATGGTTGCTGAAGAAGACTCACTGACCCACTCCACTTTGATAATTATCCGGGCAATTGTGTATATTGTTTCTTCCCGGGCGGTAGAATTTTTATGACGACAGGTGGAAAACGGCAAAAAGAGAGCTCTTGTAAATTTTTTTTATCTACCTCACTCGCTTCTGAAAAATCAAATTCCCTCACAGCTGTTAAAACATTTCATCGAAGGAGTAAAAAATGAATTGTTTAAAGGAGTTCCGTAAGGCTTTAGCGATAATTGGTTTCCTGATGTTTTTTGTTACCGCTGAACCTTACGCTCAAAATGTTTCCGTTTCGGTCAATTGCACCACCATCGTCAATATCATTTCGGATCATCTTTATGGTTGCAATATCGCGGTATGGGACCAGGAAGTTAATGGCACCAATGCGGCATTCAACGACGCGATGACCTCCTCAGGCATTAAATATTACCGGTGGCCGGGAGGTTCGTGGGCCGACATCGTGATGTGGAACGGTTACATGAGTACGGGCGTCACCTATGCCCAGAGTCTGAGCATGCTTCAGGAGAACGGCGGTACCATGCAGCCAATTTGTAACTTCAGCGGATATTGGGGCAACACCCAGCACACGCTGGCGCAAACCGTGCAGGCGGCCGCGGACGAGGTGACCGATTACAACATTACCCGGAAACTCGGCGCAAAATACTGGGAAATCGGCAATGAGGAGTATGGCAAATGGGAACAGGGATACACGAACGGCGTCACGTACGGCGCCGAATACTGTTCTTTCTACACTGCCATGAAAGCCGTTGACTCTACGATAAAAGTAGGAGCGGTGGTAACCGTGCCCAGGGAACCGTACAGTGAATGGGTGTATGACCTCACATTTTCAATCGATGCGCTTGCCTCGATGAAAGCCCAGAAAATCGTTCCCGATTTTCTGATTATCCATGAATATCCCTATAACGAAATTTTTGATGATAGCGTTACCCAGCAAAACGATACGGCAGTGACGGGGCGGTGCATCGATTTATGGCCTTCCTACATCGACACCTTCAATACATGGGTGACGAACGCTTTCGGCGCCTCGAACGTGGGCAAAGTTCAGTACCTTGTTACTGAATTCAATGCTCTTCCGGTTTCAGAAGCCAATCCCGGGCAGATGCTCAATGCCATGTATATCTCCCAATCGCTTATGGAATTCGCCCGGCTGGGGGTCGCCGGAGCAAGCCCCTGGCTGGCCGAATATTATATCGGCGCCGGGGACCCGACATGGTATGTGTATCCCATGTTTAATTTTAATTACGGCACTCGGGTGGTAAACGCGACGATCACTCCGGCAAACACCCGGACGCGGGCATGGGCGGCCCTGGACAGCAGCGGCAACCTGACCATGTTCCTGGCGAATAATTCCTTAAGCGATTCATCGAACGCCACGATTACTCTCCAGGGAGTAACCGGAGGCGCGAGCGGTGAAAAGTGGACAATGCAGACATCGGGTTCAGGTTGGAAACCGGAACTCACCGCCGTCACGATTAACGGTACGGCGAGTCCGGCGCAAGCTTCCATCAAGGGCCTTTCCGGGCAAAAAATAACCACGGGAACTACCTTCAGCGTTTCCCTGCCCGCTTATTCCATGACGTGGCTGAGAATACCCATTACCGGAGGCGGATCATCGACGCTCCCGGAGAAACAGGCGCTCCGGCCGGTAAAACCGGGAGCGAGCATCAATCAAATCGGCAGGAACGAATTTATCGTCAAGCTTTTAATGGCTGCTGCCATGAACCCCGAATGGATTGTCAGTGTTTATAATGTCAACGGGAAAAGAATCTATTCAAAAACGGGGAACGGCGATGCGACGACCCTTGCGCTGGGCAATGCGGCTTCCGGAGTTTATTTTTGCACGACAACCGTGGATGGTTTAAAATTAGTAAATATGCTCGTAGTAAAATAGGGGAGGATTCCATGAATAAGAATCTTTTGAAGGTATTTTTTATCACCGCGATGCTGTTGCCGACCGCGGCTTCGGCGGACAACTGCTTTATCCGCAGCCATCCCACCTCGGATCCGGCTCCTTACGTGTACACCGACGGCAACGGCGTGCAGACGGTCTATCTCTTTTGTACCCAGGACAAAATTGTCGGAGGAAGCGATTACCCGATTGACACGATTCACTGCTATTCCACGACTGATATGTTTCATTGGAAAGATGCGGGCGTCGCGTTAAACGAAAAAAGCGTGCCGTGGGCGAACGATCAGGATAAACTGTGGGCGCCGACCGTCTATTATTTGAAGGGGGTATACCAGTTGATTTGTCCCGAAGAGGCGACGGATGGCAAGCAATATAATTTTACGTCCCATGCCGCCACGCCCGCAGGACCATTTACCCCGGCTACGGTTGGTGAACTCCCCGGATCGGTCGCTACGGTCATCGATCCATTCGTTTTTGCGGATACGACGGATTCCATCCGCATATGGTTGTCCTACCGGCACCAGGACGGCGACGATTTGGGGTTTGTCCGCATGAACGACAGCGGGACCGCGGTAACCGGCGATATCAATAACGACATCGTTGCGACCGGCGACGGAGCGGGAGATCAACCGACGCGTTACTATGAGGGATCATGGATGTTCAAGCGTAACGGGTTTTACTTCCTGGTCTATGCCGAGGAGAGAAATAATGCAAATGAAATAATCGCCTATTCTACCTCCCACAGCGCAAGCGGTCCGTGGACCTATAAGGGCCAGATTTTTGCCGCGAATGCGAGCGAATGGACGATCCACTCGGGCGTTTGTTTTTTCAAGGGACAGTGGTATGCGTTCTGGCATAATATCACCTTCGGCGGCGATATCTTGGGATCGAAGCGGTGCACCGGCGTTGAATATATGCGCTTTAAGAACGATAGTACGATCGATACGTCGGGTTTGACCAAATCGAACCGCGGCGTCGGGGTCCCGAGCGCCTATACCGATTCAATCCAGATCGACCGCGGGGTCATCAACGGGGCATCGACTTCGGCTCACGCCTACAATTATGTCAAAGCCGGCGCGAACGATGTGGCGGATACCGGCTGGTATATAGACGCTATCACCAATAATGCCACCGTCATCTACGACAGCGTGAACTTCACCCCTGATTCCGGCATGACCGGGCCGGTCTCCTTTACCGTTCAAGAGGCCTCTACCGTAGCGGGCGATACCATTATCGCCTACCTGGATTCGGTGAAAGGGCAGTTGCTGGCAAAAATGGCGATTCCCATCACGGGCTCCCTGACGACGTGGCAGACGATCACCGTGAACGACACCATTACCCCCTTGCCCACCGGCCCCCATAACTTCGGGATTGCATTCAAGGTACCCACAGGGTCGAATAATCTGGAGATAAACTGGGTAAAATTCGGCGAGAAGCCGGTTAGCACCGCAGTTATTCTAAACAATGCCGGCGGGGTTCCCTCGCTCTTCTCCTGCAAACGGCTCGGCAGAAGCGTTTTCGAGATTAATTGCGCGGAAGCTTCGGAAATCAGGCTCGTGAATCTTGCCGGGAGCGAAGCGGCCGATCTGACCCTGAGCAGAACTCCGGATTCGAAAAACGTTCAGGTGAGTTTCGATGCGAAGAAGCTCCCTTCCGGCGTTTATATCCTGAGCGTGAAGAACCGCGATGGCCTTTTCAACCATCAGTTCGTGTTCTGATCGAACCTCTATTAACTTTGAAAGAGCGACGAGATGATTACCATTCCGGAAGTAAAAAATCTCCGGATAAAAGAGGGCAGTTTCGATTTTGCCGAAAAAAAACGCTGCATCGGCATCGGCCACATCCGCGACGAACGGATTACTTGTGCCGCGCAACGGCTCGCCGAAGCGATTCGCGAAGCAGCCGGCCGCGACCTCCCGCTTGTTGAAGCAGACGGCCCCGCCTCCTGCGACATTTTTCTGACGGTTGACGATCGTGCATCGACGGCGGAATCGTACACGGTATCGGTTTCGTCGCAGGATATCCGCATTTGTGGCCGGGGACCCGCCGGTTTGTTTTACGGCGTCCAGACCCTGGTGCAGATGATCCGGCAGCATGGATCCCGGCTGCCCTGCTGCGACATCGCCGACGAGCCGGATTTCCCGCATCGCGGTTTTTATCACGACGTCACGCGGGGGAAAGTCCCGACCCTGTCAACGCTCAAATCGCTGGTCGGAAAGTTGTCGTCGTATAAGATCAATCAGCTCCAACTGTACGTCGAGCACTCCTTCACCTTTAAAAATATCCCTGAATTGTGGCGCGACAAGGATCCATTGACGCATGCCGAGATCCGCGAGCTTGATGCCTGGTGCACGATGCATTTCATCGACCTGGCGCCCTCCCTGTCCACCTTCGGCCACCTGTACGAACTGCTCCGTATCGGGCGTTTCGAGCGCCTGAACGAACTCGATATCGCCGCAGGCGCCCTGCCGCACAACCTGTGGGACCGGATGGCGCACTATACCATCGATGTCGCGAATCCCGATAGTTTCTTTCTGATAAAGAGCATGCTGGACGAGTTCCTGCCGCTCTTCGGGTCGCGCTACTGCAATATCTGCTGCGACGAGACCTTCGATCTGGGGATGGGAAAAAACGCCGGCCTTGCCGCCGCAGTCGGGAAGGGACGGCTCTACGTTGAGTTCGTGAAGAAAATCGTCGGGGTGGTGCACGAACATGACAAGACGCCGATGCTGTGGGGGGACGTCATGCTCCACTATCCGGAGTTGCTGCCCGAGCTCCCGAAGGATCTCGTGTTTCTCAACTGGGGATATGCCGCCGACGTTTCAGGCGACGCCGCGCGGTTCTTCGCGCGGCACGGCGCGCGGCAGTACGTCTGTCCCGGCGTGCAAGGGTGGAGCAGATTTGCAAATGATATAGAAACCGCGTCCGCGAACATCCGAACAATGGTGCGCCACGGCCGCGAAAACCGGGCCGAGGGGGTGCTCGACACCGACTGGGGCGACTGCGGACATGTCAACTTTCTGGCCGCTTCCTACCATGGGATGGCGCTCGGCGCCGCGCTCGCCTGGAACGCTTCGTCCTATCCCGACGATGCCGGCTTCGATTCCGCGATTTCGCTCGTCGAATGGAACGATCCGTCCGGCCGCGTCGCTTCGCTGCTCCGCGAACTCGGAAGCCTCTGCTTTTACCATTTCGGCAACCAGTATGCCTGGGCGTACGATATCGGCGGGGCGTGGAATCGGGAAGCGGAGGTCGAAGCGCTCGACTGCGCCGATCTCGCGCTGCGGCATGAACGCGCATCGGCGATCGCGGATGCTTTAAACGGCATGCGCGAATCCGGCTCCTTTGCGGGCAACGGCCTGGATCTCGATGAATTTATCTGCGGGAGCCGCGCCGTGCAATGGACGCTCGCTTTGCTTGCTTTCAAGAAAAAACGCGAGTATCGTCAGGCGGAGTGCCCCGCACTGTATGGGAACGGGGCGCAATTGCTCGAAGAGGGCAGAACGGTGCTGCGGGAGTTCGAGAGGCTCTGGAGAAAGAGAAACAAGGAGTCGGAACTCCGCACTGTGAGCGATACATTCGGAAAAATATTTGAAAGAATAGGAAGTTTGACGGCTGAATAGTGATCGGGGAGTTCTACTGTCAGAAAAAATGGTTTTTAAGGATAATAAAAAAGTCACATGCAGAATACCATCATAGAACAAGCGGGCGCAATTGTTTTTAAAAACACCGAGGCCGGTCCGCTGATCCTCCTCATCAGAGCGAAAAAAGATCCTTCGCACTGGATCTTTCCCAAGGGCCACATTGATCCGGGAGAGCGGGCGGAAGATGCCGGCATCCGTGAATGCGCCGAGGAGGCAGGCGTTACCGGCGCCATCGTCCGTCCGG
>JBEKOX010000062.1:0-16837 GCA_049521335.1 Chitinispirillaceae bacterium | reverse complement strand
GGGACCGCCGCCGACATCATTAAAATCGCCATGATCGATATCGCCGGGTCAATGCTAAAAGTAAATCAACGAGCGAAGATGCTTCTTCAGGTTCACGACGAACTGGTATTTGAGGTGCCGCTCGCGGATGCCGATGTCTTTGCCGAATGGGCGGCGAAGAAGATGAACTCCGCGATTAAACTTTCGGTGCCACTCAAGGTCGACACCGGAATAGGAGAAAATTGGAGTGAGGCCCATTAAAATTTACGAAATTTTCAATTTAATTGCTTTTGACGAAGGCATCGCTTTGCAACGTGAAGGAAAAACCGGTTATACGTGCTCTATCTTCTGCGTTTCCCTGAAATCCTCCGGAGACATGCGATAGAATTGCCGGAAGCAGCGGCGCATCTCTAGGACATCGCGAAAACCGCTGGTTGCGGCAATGACTTCGTCGGTCGCATCGGAGGAGCGGAGCCGTTCGCAGACGATTTCGGTTCTGAGGTATGCGCAATAATCCTTGAAAGAGAGGCCGGTCGCTCGTTTGACCTGTTTCGTCAAGTGTTGAAGGGAAATTTGAAGTTCCCCGGCAATCTCGGCGCTTTTTATATCGGGTTGCAGGATGAAAAAGTCGATAACCTTCCTGAAGCGTTCGAACTCCTTTTGTTCTGCATCTGACCGGCGGCTGTGCACCACCTCAGGCGGGGCTTTGGTAAATAGGGAGAAGATCAGGTAAACGACCAGGGGGATAACAATGCCGGCAAGAAAATACGCCAGCCAGGTGATCCAGTAGACTTTGGTTATCGGTTTCGGCAGAAGAGAGAGCGTGGGCCAGAGAAGCGGGCTGAAATTGTTATAGCCCTCTGCGTCGACAAGCGAAGAAATGACGAAATTTCCGTAGGCATCGTTCGTGGTGACGACGATGTTGAATCCCATATCGGATGGCAGCGATTGCCCGAAAAGGTAGGCGGGAATTTTGACCGTTACGACAAATCCTTTATTGGTTTGTTTATCAACGGAGTAGGAGAGTTTGAGACGGGTTTTTATACTGTCGAGTTGGTAGGTGCCATCGTCGTTAAAAGTCGGCTGAAAGGTTTGGAGAAACGGCTGTCCGGAGAGCGGGATCGAGACGATGAGAACCTTGTCCGAGGGGTAGAGACTTCGCTTTTTTTCCGGGTCGGCACAGATTTGAATTCCCATGCGATCAAGTTGGTTGTCAGCTGGACCGCTGTTGAAGAAGGGATCGCGGACAGTAACTTGCACCGTAATCGACTGTTCGTTCCAGTACATCTGGGCAAATTCACGGCATGACAGATCGGCAACGGGGATTTCCAGAGTATCTTGAGTAAACGAACGCGCCGAAGGGTAATCGTAGGCCAATGGCTTCAGGGCCGGGTAGTCGATTTTCTGGTGAGCCAGGAAAATGCCTTCACGCCGGGTTCCGAACATCTCACCGTCGGTAAAGGTTACCTCGATGATGATTCCGATTCCCATGGTGAGCTGATTCGGGATGGAGGAGAGGCGCCAGAGATAGCGAAATGACGGTCCATTCAATCGGGCGATGGTATCGACGATGGCGCTGTTAGCATTGGCCGGAATATACCGTACCATGATTTCGACCTGAGAAATGGGTTTGCACGATGCAGCAATACCGAGCGTGCAAACCGGGGCGCGAATGGTGGACTTCTGCTCGGGCGCAAGGAAACGGACACACTGCTGAAGATCTTCAGCAGGAACACGCTCGCAGATCAGGAGAACAAGGGCCGGAAGAAAAACCGGAATGCAAAGTCGGATATTCATGGGGTTCTTCAAAGATATGGCCGTTGAAAAAGTCCGGCAGCTACAAAATGGGCGCAGCTGGATTTGAACCAGCGATCTCCGCGATGTGAACGCGGCGCTCTAACCAGCTGAGCCATGCGCCCGATCCCGATAATGATAATTTTTAGACACTAAAAAATAGCTTTCTGCGGAGATTTAGTCAAATAGTACCAAAGCAGGCCGGGGAAATGTTCAGGCATGGACCATATTTATACATGGTCATAATTCTTGGTATCTTTGTTGAACTTTTAATTCAGAATATTTCTACTCTATTTCTCCCGAGTTCCTTTGCCCTATACAGCGCTTTATCCGCCTTTCCGATCAACTCATCGAGGTCAACGATGTCACCAAGAACCGCGATGCCAAAGCTCATGGTCATATGCACCTCGCTGCCGGTGGGGGAGGTGAAGGGTGTCGTCTCAATCAGCGCGCGGATCCGCTCCGCGGTTTCGCGCGCCTGGCGCACATCGGTTTTGACAAAAATCAAGGCGAACTCCTCGCCGCCATAGCGCGCCGCGGTATCGACTCGTTTCCGGATGCTTTCCTCAAGGAGGTTACCGAGTTTTTTGAGCACCGTGTTCCCAAAAGGATGGCCATACGTATCGTTGATTCTTTTGAAAAAGTCGATATCGCAGAGCACAAGGGCAAGGGGATCTTTGAACCGTTTCGACCGGACGATCTCATCCTTCATGAACAGCAGGAACTGCCGGTGGTTGGCCAGACCGGTAAGGCTGTCGTGCGTGGCAAGGGAGTTAGCGCTTTCTAAAAGCATGACTCGCTCCATGGCGAGCGATGCGCTTGTTGCAATGCGCGACATGGTCTGGCGAAGCGGCTCGGGGAAAGCATCCCTATGGAATGATTCGAGCAGGATTATTCCCATGCAGTCCTCCATGCCCAGAGGAACGGCGAGAAAAGAGGCAAACCGGTCGCTCTTTGGTTCCTTGTCGAAGTACCGTACTTCATAGCGGTCGGTCGCAAAATTACGTGAGAAACAGAGGTTTTTCACATAGAGGACGCCCGCGAGATTCTTTTTGACCAATGAAAAGCTGGCTCGGAGCAGTCCTTCCGTGCATGCGCCGTAAACGCGGCGGATTTGGCCGCTTTCACCATCGTCCATGCGGGTCGAAATGGTCATGCGCTCACACGGAGCAACATAGGGGACGATTTCCGTGAGGATGTCCAAAATTACATCGACCGTACTATGCTTGAAAAATTCCTTTTCAATTTCCGAAACCGCGGCAAGCCGGCGATGCTCGATCTCATGCTGAGTGCCGAGATAGACGCTGAAAACCGCACTTCCGAGCAATTCGCCCATTACGGATAGGAAAGCAAGTTGTCCTTCGTCGAAGGCGTGGGGCGTCGTGCTGTCAGCGAGAAGGAGGCCCCGCACCGCATCGCCGGTGAAAATGGGGCATGCGATGACCGATCGTACTCCGGCATCCTTTTTATAGTAGAATAGGGTGGTGCTGTCGTTGAGAATCTCTCCAATGGAAAGCTTCTTGGGAGCATTTTTCAGGAGTCCCCCGAGCACTCCCCGACCGGGCAGGATAAGGGCGGCGGCATTGACATGGCTGCTTTGCGACCAGTACCGCCGCATTCCGTAACCATGGTCAGGCGTGGGAAAGAACACCGCCACCGTGTGCGGTTCCATGCGCATGCGGATTACCTGCAGACAGCAGTCGAGAAGGGCGTTCACTCCCGTTTCGGCCTCTTCCCACTGTTCTTTGCGGAATGCGCTCCCAAGTGCGGAAACATCGACCTTTCTCATGGAAGTTTCAACGCTGTTCCGGGCGGATCGCCAAAGCGGCTGCTCAGAGGCAATGTTGGTGTCGGCCCGGGTTTTTCTTCGGGCCGACATGCGGCCCCAGAGAATGAAAAGTGAGACTGCGGCACAGAGAGGTACGCCGATACCGGCCGCTGCACCGCCGATCAGATGACAGCCGATAATTGCCGTCAGGAAGAGCGCGAGCCACGGCTCCTTGCCGACAAAGAGCCTTTTCCGATCAGCGGGCGTTTTCATGAATCCGGCTCTTCGGCGGACGCGGGGGTGTCGGGAGTTTTGCTGCGGGACAGCAACCGCGCCAGAAGCTCGATGACGGCCGCCTTGTCCGATGGTTTGGCAATAATGCCGCTGAACCCCATGTTGGTAAGGCTTTTCGCAGGATATTCCCGCGAAAAGGAGGTGACGGCCACGACCGGCACGTTTCGGGCAACGGAACTCTTTTTCAGGCTGTTGAAAAAACTTATACCGTTCATAACCGGCATCATGATATCGGTTATGATGAGATCGGGGGCTTCTTCATCGACTTTTTTCAACCCTTCAAAGCCGTTCATTGCGGTAATGACATCATAATGCTTGTACAGGATGATCTCCAGCAGATCGAGCGTATCATGGTCGTCGTCGACCAGCAGTATTTTGGGCCGGGAACTCATCGGGATGCCTTTCTGAAAAGAAACAAACCCAGAATGAAGAAAATAAGATTGCCGATCCAGGCGCCGACCATGACCGGCAGGTGACCGTTCTGGGCGAAAACGATGGCAAATTGCGAGATAAGCCAGTAGACAAACGTCATCATAAGCCCAATGGCAAAGAGCGCGGCCGAGCCTTTGCGCCCGGCGCGTGCGGTTATCGAAATGCCCAGAAGGATGACGATGAAGTTCATCCAGGGGAGCGCTTTCTTGAATTCAAGCTGGCCCTCGTATTTCTGCACCGGCTCGCCGCGGCGCGCTGCGGCTTCAATATAACGTTCCAGCTCCCAGTAGCTCATTTCCTCCGGACTCTTGATTTGCGCGACCATATCGATTGGCGTCGCTTTTAAAATCGCATCGTGTAAGGTATCGAAGGATGTTACCGTCGAGGCGTCGGCCGAAAAGGTCCGGACCGTGCCGTGAATGAACCGCCATCCGGTGCTGTCGTAAAGCATATAATCCGCCTGTATCCGCTCCCGGATCGCGGCGGAATCGAACGACTCCCGCCAAATGCCGCGCGCCGATTGCGGCAGCGTGCTGAACTCCTGAAACATATACATGGTATTCTTATTACCGAAGTAGTAAAAATTCCGCCGGAATTCTTTGGTGACGCCCGCCGCATCGTGGTTCTTGCGATTCCGCTGCGATACGTTGCGGGGTTCATTAAAACTTTCAGCCAGCTCCTTGCGCAGAAAATTACTCTTAGGAATAATCCATTCCCCGCCGTAGAAGGTGCCGATGGAAAGCAGCACGCCGAGAAAGAGAAGCGGCAGGGTCAGCTGGCGAATCCCCACGCCGGCTGCCTTCATGGCGATGAGTTCGCTGCTCTTCGCAAGCTTGCCCATTGAGAACAGGGATGCCAGAAGCAGAACGATGGGAAACGAAATCTGGATGATCCACGGCAGGTAGTACCAGTAAAAAAGTCCTACTTCGGGGAACGTCGCTTTTTCAAATCGCCCGAGGTTGCTGACGTAATCGATCACCACGAATATGGCGATGAGTGCAAGCAGCACCCCGACGACATACCCGATAAAGAGCCAGACGAGATACATGGGAAGGGTACCGATGCTCCGTTTCATCAGCCACTTCGGTCCCTTGAACAGGAGCGCGGGAACGCGGCTCGCCCTGCTTGATGCAATACCTTTGAATCCTTTTCCGAATATTTTCTTGAAAAAGGCAAGAATGCCGTCGAACCGGATAGTCGTTTCACGCATCATGAGAACGAGGAGCACCACACCGCATAAACCGATGGTGATATTGCCCGCCCACATCGCGACCCATGGCGGCAGGGCCATTTTATCGCCAAGGTCCTCTCCCTCTATTAAAAACGCCCAATAAGCTATGAAAAAAAAGATGCTATAGCTTGCGCCGACCGTCAGCCCTCCCCGCCGGGCCATGATGCCCAGCGGCGCACCGATCAGGACGAAGATGAGGCATGCCATGGGGACCGCGAATTTCTTATGTACCTCAACCATGTACGGGCAGATCACGGATTGATTAGCATGAATTCTGCGGACAGCGCTCTCGGCGGT
Organism: Chitinispirillaceae bacterium; assembly: GCA_049521335.1. Lineage (GTDB taxonomy): Bacteria > Fibrobacterota > Chitinivibrionia > Chitinivibrionales > Chitinispirillaceae > BOG-1184. The sequence goes on along the minus strand of JBEKOX010000062.1, from coordinate 11,042 downwards.
TTCCTCTGATTGCCGGATTTTGGCAAGCGGCGCGCCGAAACCGCCGCTCGCGCCAACGGGCGCGATTGGCGGGGGGCGCTTGACGACTGGACCATACGGCGGGAGACCGAGACTCGATGGGCTTCGGGTCCGTTGGCCCCGCGTCGATAAAGCCTTTGTCGACTGAATCTTGACCCGCACAGGATGGATCAATTGACCAGGTGGCGAAGGATGCCCCTTGGGAAAAGGCTCCATGCTCGATGAAGGTGAGGGCGTCTGCGGGGAGGGGAGCGACGCAGCCCATTGGGAGAAAGTGCCCGGCGGAGTCGGTATGCCGTGGGCCGCCGAATCGTGGACATTTCTTTCCAGGGAGTCGAGAAATCGTACCTGCAACGCGAGTGAATCGAGAGTGCGGCGGTATTCGGTGAGGCAGGATTTGTTGTCAGCCTGAATTTTAGCCACCTCATCGAGCATCATGGCTGAGCTCATCTCGTGATCGCTTCGGTAACTCGAATTAGTTCGTTCGAGCTTGGTGTCGATATTCTGGATATACACTACCTGGCGCGCAAACCTGCAGAGAAAATAGTCGCTCCAGTTTTTTCGAGAGATGCTGTGAGTTTCACCGTTAAAAAGCGTGAGTTCCAGAAACCCCTGGTCCGGAGTCATGCGGATGATTCCATTTGCCGCGACCGTGGAAGAGGGATCCTGTCCGGGCTGGTCGCTGAATATACGGATCCCTTTGAGCTCGCCGGATTTTGGGTTGACATCCGTTATATAGATCGTGTAACCCGGGAAGTCCCGGATAAGAATTTTCGGCTCGATAAATGCCGCCGGGCGCTTGCGTGAAATGTCCGACAGGAGGTTCGCGGCCCGGTGATTTGCATCAGGAAGAATGAGGTCCATGAAAAAAACCAGGAGCACCGTCACAACGGCCGCTGCGGCGAAGACCGGAGAAAGCAGGGTCAGCATGCTCTGACCCGAAGCCTTTATGGAAGTGATCTCGTTATCGCCGGACATCCGCCCGAAAACCCACAGTGTCGCGGTAAGAATGGCCATGGGGATCGCGAGAGCGATGATCCAACCGAGCTGGATGATGAAGACCTCAAGAACGATTTTGCCATCCAGGCCCTTGGAAACAATCCTTTCAAGGAGCATCACCGCCTGTTGCATGATGAAATAGAATACTATGATGCTGAGCGAGGCAAGGAAGGGAAAGATGTGCTCTTTGATAATGTAGCGGTATAAGATCATAGGCCGTATGAAAGAATCGTGTCCAGGTCAAAACCAAGCTCGGTTACAACGTTCTGAATACGTCGGGGAAGGGTCATCGCCTTGAACCATGGCGTTTCACTTCACGGTCGATCCCTTTTTCATGAGGTATCGCACTATGGACGCTTCCCCTTTTATCGTCGGGGCGGAATCGGCTCTACATCAAAAAATAATTGTCGCTCTCATCGACTCGGAGATCCGGGGGAGTTCTCTGAAAGGTCTTTCATAAATGAGTTCGCCCGGTAGAGGTTGACGAAAATTATTTTATATAACTTCAACTTTCTCTTCGTCCGGTTATCTCTCATGCATCGGGGAGGGACGATGGATAAGGACGGGGTTACCGCGTACCATGAAAACCGTGTGCATAAAAATCGGCGGGGCGACTATCGATGCGCCGGGCCTGCTGCAGGAGCTGGGTAAAAGTATTGCCGGGCTCATATCCGGACCGGGATCCGGACAAAAGTCCGATGCGTTTCCGGTTATTATTCACGGCGGAGGCAAAGACATCACCCGCTTTCTCGATTCCCTGAATAAGAAAATTACCTGGGTCGAAGGGATGCGGGTAACCGATGCCGATACCGTGGAGATCGTGCAGATGGTGCTCTCCGGCGGGGTAAACAAGCGCATCGTCAATGCGTTGCAGACAGAAGGGGTTCCGGCGGTCGGGATCAGCGGAGTTGACGGCAATCTCTTTGAGGCGTCGAAGTTACTCATGGCCGGGAAAGACATCGGGTTTGTCGGCACAATCGACCGCGTATCTCCCGGAATCATCGAACTTTTCCGGGAGAAGGGAATAGTCCCGGTGGTATCGCCGATCTCGCGCGATGCCGCGGGCAATACATACAATGTCAACGCCGATCTCGCCGCTTCCGAACTTGCCATGGCGCTTCGGGCGGATGACCTGATCTTCATTTCCGATATCGAAGGCGTGAAGGTCGACGAATCAGTCCGCAGGGAGATCAGGATATCCGAGATCGAAGAACTCATTGCGTTCGCCCAAGCTACCGGCGGGATGGTGCCCAAGCTTCGTTCCGCCGCCAAGGCGGTTCACCGCGGCGTGGGCCGCGTGCATATCTGCGGGTGGGAGGGCGGAGCGACGCTCGAACGGCAATTGATGAATAAAACGTCGTCGGGGACGGTTATACGGGAGTGATGAGCGCAGTAGTCAGGTAGATGTGCCTTGTAATAGTTTGACAGTGTTTGATAATAGTCTGTATTTGATTTCGCGATTAGCATGGATGGAGCGTGCCTGCTGAACCGCAGCGAAGCAGGCGCAATCGGGGAGCGCCACCGGCGCGCTGTTTTGTTTAACGTTGTTGTTTTTCTCACGGGATTTTATATGACCACTTTTAACTATAATTCATTATTCGTCAATACTTTCTCCCGGAGCGGTCCGCCTTTCGTCAAAGGGAAGGGCATGTACCTCTACGATGCCGCGGAGAAGAAATTTCTCGATTTCGGGACTGGCATCGCGGTGAACGCCCTCGGCCATGCCGATCCCCTTATTGTCAAGGAACTGAAGAAACAAGGGTCGAGCCTCCTGCACGTTTCCAACCACTATATTACGCCTTCGCAGATCAAACTTGCGCGGCTCCTTATTGAGCACAGTTTCGGCGACCGGGTTTTCCTGTGCAACAGCGGGACCGAGGCCAACGAGGGAGCGATCAAATTCGCGCGAAAACGGGCGCGGACGTTTTCGGAAGAGAAGTATCACGTACTTTCCTTTTCGGATTGTTTTCACGGCAGAACCTATGGGGCGCTCTCCGCCACCGCACAGGCGCACTATCGCCACGGGTTCGAGCCGATGGTTCCGGGTTTTCACTATGCGCCGTTCAACAACCTGAAAACGACGATTAATCTTCTGGAACGGCACGAATTCGCCGCCATCATGGTCGAGCCTCTTCAGGCCGAGGGCGGCGTCAACGTCATTGAGGAAGAATTCCTTCGGAACCTGCGGAACTATGCCGATGAGAACCGGATCTGCCTGATCTTCGACGAGGTGCAGTGCGGCATGGGCAGGACCGGAACCCTGTGGTGTTACGAGCATTTCGGCATCGAGCCCGATATCATGACTGTGGCCAAGCCGATCGGCGGCGGCATTCCGCTCGGCGCGATCGTATGCCGGGAAGAAATGGTCGATTGTATCAAACCCGGCGATCATGGCACCACCTTCGGCGGCAACCCGCTCGCCTGCGCGCTCGGTTGCGTCGTACTCGATCGGATTTCAAAAAAGAGTTTTCTCAAGCAGGTGCTGGTGACAGGGAATTACCTGTCAAAAAAACTATGCGCGGTGAAGGCGAAACACCCGGTAGTGAAGGAAATCCGGGGTCTGGGGCTTTTGGTTGGCGTACGGACGACCGTTGATCCTTCGCCTATTGTCATGAAGTGCAGGGAGCTCGGGCTTCTCCTGATCAAAGCCGAGCATAATACTATCCGTTTTCTTCCGCCGCTCATCGTTTCGCGGGAGGATATCGACAAGGCAACGGCGATTTTCGAGATGGCATTGCGGCAATTGTAAATTTTAGCGCGGCCAACGGCCGGAATAAGGATGAGGAGGACGGCTCGCGCCCCCGTATCATGGGAACAACGAAAGGTTGCACGATGGACAAAGTGGTCCTGCTGTATTCTGGCGGATTGGATACCTCAATCATGATTTCCTGGCTGAGGGAGCACTATCACTGCGAGGTCGTCGCGATGTGCGCGGACCTCGGGCAGAAGGAAGAGCTCATCGGCCTCAAGGAGAAAGCGCTTAAAACCGGGGCATCGAAATGTTACATCGAAGACCTTCGTGAGGAGTTCATCACCGATTTCATCTACCCCACCCTCAGAGCCGGCGCGGTATACGAAGGGTCGTACCTGCTCGGCACGAGCTTCGCGCGACCGCTCATCGCGAAGCGCGCGGTGGAGATCGCGCATAAGGAGAAGGCAGTCGCCGTGGCGCATGGGGCGACCGGCAAGGGAAACGACCAGGTACGGTTCGAACTCACGGTCATGGCGCTTGATCCTTCGCTCGGCATCATCGCGCCATGGAAAGACCCGCTCTGGAAGCTGCGTTCGCGCGAAGACTGTATTGCCTATGCGGAGAAGCACCATGTCCCGATCACGCAGTCTAAAAAACGGATCTACTCGGAAGACCGGAATATCTGGCATATCAGCCACGAGGGAGGGGTTCTTGAGAGTCCGGGCAACGAGCCGCCGGACGATGTGTACACGTTGTCCGCCACGGTGGAAACCGCGCCGGAAAAGGCCGAATACGTGGAGGTGACTTTTGCAAAAGGTATTCCGGTCGCGGTCAACGACCGCCGGCTTCCGCCCGTCGGGCTTCTGGAAACGCTGAACGCGATCGGCGCGAAGCACGCCGTGGGGCATGTTGACATGGTAGAAAACAGGCTTGTCGGGATCAAATCGCGTGGGGTGTACGAGACGCCAGGCGGCACGATTCTTTACGCGGCGCACCGCGAGCTTGAGCGCCTCGTCCTCGATCACGACACCATGCATTGCAAGGAAGCGCTGGCGATCCGTTATGCCGAACTTGTCTATAACGGCCAGTGGTTTTCGACTCTGCGCGAGGCTCTCGACGCCTTTGTGGCGCGGACGCAGGAGAACGTTACCGGAACGGTCAAGCTCAAAATTTACAAAGGGAATGTCGTTCCCGCCGGGGCTGAAGCCGAAAAATCGCTCTACCTCGAGAATCTGGCGTCATTTACCGATACGCCGCTGTACGACCAGAAGGACGCGGCCGGATTCATCCGGCTCTTCGGCCTGCCGATGAAGGTCGCGGGGATGGTGGCGCGGAAAAAACAATAAACGGGGCGCAGCGTAAAACGCGGGTGGTGCTCCAACGCAGGCTTCAACCAAGGAGGAGTTGCATGAAGTTCAGGACGCTGCCGGTGTTTCTTGCCTTTCTGGCAATGGGAATCGCCGATGCGATGGGCCCGTTGTCGGATGCAGTAAAAACCCAATTTCAAATCAGCAATGTCGTGGCGACGCTGATGTCTTTTTTCGTTTTTATCGCCTTCGCCGTGTTCAGCGTCCCGAGCGGCCTTCTCGCGGCGCGCATCGGCAAGAAAAATCTGCTGCTGCTGGGCCTGGGACTCAATGCCGCCGCATGCCTGGTGCCATGGGTCTTGAAGCTTCCGGCCACCTCCATGTATTCGTACCCGCTGCTCCTCGGCTGCATTTTTCTGCTTGGCATTGGAACAACCTTCCTGCAAGTCTCGGGTAATCCGATCATGCGGGACGTGAGTCCGGCGGGCGCTTACAGCCGGAACCTCAGCTTTGCCCAGGGGATCAAGGGCATCGGCAGCACGGTTTCTACGTACCTCGTCACCGCGGTTACCGGCATCGCCCTTTTCACGGGCATGGGATGGCGCGCCTCGTTCCCTTTGTTTTGCATCCTCATGGCGGTTTCATTTCTGTTTGTCGCCTTTTTGAAGGTCAAGGAAACCAAGGCCGATGTTCCACCCAGCCTCGGTTCAAGCCTCGGGTTGCTGAAAAGTCCGGTATTCTTCATGGCGGTGCTCGGAATATTCCTGTACGTCGGCGCCGAGGTGTGCATGGCCAGGTTCCTGAAACCCGTCCAGGAGAGCATCGGCATGAGCGCCGAAACGGCAACCAAGTTCGGCCCGGCTCTGTTTTTCCTTCTGCTCACGGTTGGGCGTCTTCTCGGCGGGGTGGTCCTTACGGCGGTCAACCCGCGTAACTTTTTCCGCATCTCCGCGCTGTTCGGCCTTGCCGGCGCGGCTCTCCTCATGACCGGATCGGCGCCGCTGGCGATCGCGGGGGTCATTGCGGGGGGCCTCGGATTCGCCAATATCTGGCCATTGCTCTTTTCCATCACGGTCGAGGAAAAACCAGAGTGCGCCAACGAGCTCAGCGGTCTCATGTGCATGGCCATTTCCGGCGGCGCCCTGATTCCCCTCGTTATGAGTCGGCTCGTGGACCTGAACATGAAATCCATGTCATTTGTCGTACCGGTAATCTGTTTTGCCTACCTGCTCCTGCTTTCGCTCAGGGGAGGGAAAAAAGCCATCGCCGCTGTTCCAGCACGGTAAGCGGAGGGGTGAAGCTTTCATGAAAGGGGTAGCATGAACTACGGTAATGACCATCGAATAGTAATGACGCTCGATGCCGGGGGAACGAACTTCGTGTTCTCCGCTATCCGGGGGGGTGAGGAGATCGTGCCGCCCCTTACCCTGCCTGCCGAGGCGGAAAACCTTAACAAATCGCTTGCCGCCATCGAAAGCGGGTTCGCCCATATAAACGATGCGCTTGGCGGCGTGGCGCAGGCGATAAGCTTCGCCTTTCCGGGCCCTGCCGATTATCCCGCCGGGATCATCGGCGATCTCGGCAACCTTCCCGGCTATCGGGGCGGCGTGGCGCTCGGCCCCATGCTTGAAGACACATTCAAGATTCCGGTGTTTATCAACAATGACGGCGACCTGTTCGCCTATGGCGAATCCATTTCGGGATTATTACCTGAAGTAAATAAACAACTCGCGGAAGCGGGCAGTCAAAAGCGCTATAAAGTGCTGTTCGGGATCACGCTCGGGACCGGGTTCGGCGGCGGCATAGTCCGCAATAATGAGCTTTTCATCGGTGACAATTCCGCCGCCGGCGAGATCTGGCTCATGCGCCATAAGCTCGAACGGGAGTGCTTTGCCGAAGAGGGGGTGAGCATCCGGGCGATCAAACGGGTGTATGCCCAAAAGAGCGGGACGCCGCTTGCCGAGGTCGGCGAGCCAAAGGATATTTTCCGGATCGCCGAAGGAAGCCGGCCCGGCGACAGGGAGGCGGCCATAGCGGCATTCGCCACGATGGGCGAAGTAATCGGCGATGCGCTGGCCAATGCGGTTACGCTGGTCGACGGTCTTGTGGTGATCGGCGGCGGGCTTTCAGGGGCGGCAAAATTGTTCCTGCCCGCCATAGTTAAAGAGATGAACGGCGTCCTTAAGAGCCTGAATGGCGGTACGGTCCCGAGAATGGAAACCAGGGCGTTCAACCTGGAAGATGCCGGGGAGCGCTCGCTCTTTCTCAAGGGAGAGCCCGGGACGATCACGGTCCCCGGTAGCGGCAGGAAGCTTTCGTACGATCCGCTCAAACGGGTGGGTATAGGTTTGTCGCGGCTCGGTACGAGCAGAGCGGTTGCGGTAGGCGCCTATGCTTACGCGCTGCACTCGCTCGACCACGCACTGGTAAAATGAAAAACGAATCGATCGCCGCAATTGTCGTTGCCGGCGGCGCCGGAGCACGGCTTGGTACGACGACGCCAAAGGGGTTTGTCCTGCTCGGCGGAAAACCTCTCTTTCTTCATTCGCTGCTGGTTCTCCTGCGCCACGATGCGATCAGGGATGCGGTTCTGGTGATTCCCGACGGGTTTGAAGCCCCTGCCCGGTTGATCCTGCGAGAGGCCGGATGCGCGCCGAAGGTTTCAATTATTATCGGCGGTAAAGAACGGTGGCAATCGGTGCGGAACGGCGTCAACGCGACCTCGGCGCATTGGCTGCTGATCCACGACGCCGCCCGCCCATTGGTCAGCGGTACGGTCATCGACGCCGTACTCGAAAAACGCGCGGCCTTCGATTGCGTTATCACGGCGACGCCCGAAGTCGATACCATCCGGATGCATGCCGGGGATCGAGCGGGCGAGGTCATCGACCGCTCGAAGCTGGTTCGAATAGGAACTCCGCAGCTTTTCAAGCGATCCACGCTGCTGGAAGCCTACACAATTCCGATTGACCCATCCTTCCCGCCGACCGATGAAGCCGCTCTCGTGCAACGTATGGGCGTCCCGGTGGGAATCGCCAGCGGCGACCCGGCGAATTTTAAAATCACCACCCCGACCGACCTTGCCATTGCGGAGGCAGTGCTTGCACGCCGTGAAAAAATGTGAGTGGGCCGGGAGCGATCCCGCCTATATTGCCTACCACGACCATGAATGGGGAGTGCCGGTGCATGACGACCGGAAGCACTTCGAGATGCTCGCTCTCGAATCTTTCCAGGCGGGGCTCTCCTGGCTCACCATTCTCAAGCGGCGCGAAAACTTCAGCCGTGCGTTCGCCGGATGGGATTGGAACAAGGTTGCCGCCTTTTCACTGGACGATATCGAACGCCTGATGCGGGACGCGTCGATAATCCGCAACCGGCTGAAAATTACCGCGACAATCAATAACGCGCGGCGATTCATCGACGTACGAACGGAGTTCGGATCGTTCGACCGGTATCTGTGGCAATTTACCGATTACAAAACCCTGCGCAAGCGGCGCGGATACCGCTCTTTAAAGGAGATCCCCACTCATTCGCCCGAATCCGACGCCATGAGCAAGGACCTGAAAAAACGCGGGTTCTCATTTGTCGGAACGGTCATCTGTTATTCCTTGATGCAGGCGATAGGGATGGTGGATGATCATGTGAAGGGGTGCTTCAGGAGATCGGCGAGATAAAAATGTTGATAGTAGGAGATCAATGTTTCTGAAAGCCATACATGCTCATCAGGGGTTGGGTCAATTATTGTAGTCATAGGCATAATTTTTTCAAGAGAGATAGATTTTCATTAGTTATATAGCAAGAGGAAGTATTTGATTTCCCAACAGGGAGAGACGAGAGATTTCGGGTTTGATGGATAGGACGTGGTTGGACATTGAAGAATCTATATATTTGATTAAATCGCATTATCGGCGTATTTTTTCCATGTAGTACTGTTTATTATATTGCTAAAGGTTATTTTATTTTTTAGACTTTTGCAACCCTTAATATTCAATATAGTATTTTTTATAGAAATAGCCACATTTTTAGACATCCAAGGGTTTAATACTATCTTTTTAATGCAGGATATATTAATATTAAAACTTTTTTGCTTAATTTTAGCAGTCTCACATTCACAGATTATACGGTATTCCAGCTCATCTGTAAATGCAAATCTCTTTCTAAATGGTAATTCATTTTTTTTAAAATATTTAATAGTATTTTGTTTTGGATATTTAACAACGTTCTTTCTTATATGTATACCCGGCTCTTTTTGAAAATAAGATAATAATAATTTCTTATCAAACCGAATGCATACACCACTACTACCAGCTGAATATATTTTCCAGTGATGATAAGTCCCTTCTTTTATAGTAAAACAAAGGACAAGCACAGAAGCTAATTTTCGATAATCTTTATATTTCTTTAAATAATAACGATCATTTTCATCGTCCCATGTTTCGGGATCCAAAAAAGTTATTTTTTTATTCTGTAATAACTCCAACAAACATGGAATACTTGTATACCGCCTAAGAATATTAGTTGTCATATTTTAATCTCCAATGATGATTACTCGAATTTTTTTTGCTTCATGCAAATCAACTGTTTCCAAAAATACCTTTAGGCTACTTATCCCTTGTTTCAGTGAAAAAATGCACAAATTTGGGCATGGAATGGCTTGTTTTTATTTGTAGTACCTCAGAATGTCCTAAATGCATAATTTATGCTTCGCCCGTCCCCGTGTCAAATTCATTTTTCCCTCGCGGGCCGGTGGTTGGTGATCCCTTCGGCTTCGCTCAAGACCGTCCTGTCGGAACCATAAGAGCGCCGAAGTTCAGGCCACGCGATCTTTTCTTGGCTTCACCTTCCGAAGGACAACGACGCCAGACAAAAATAGGCCAATGCCGCGCAGGCCGCGGTGAGCGGAATGGTCAGGAACCACGCCCAGACGATTTTTCGCGCGGTGATCCAGCGGACCCTGCCGAAGCTGCTCACGGAACCGACGCCCATGATGCTGCCGGAGATCACATGGGTGGTGCTGACCGGAATGCCAAGATGCGTGGCGAAAAAGAGCGCGCCCGAAGCGGCGGCGCTGGAGCAGAACCCCTCGGTAGGGCCGATCTTGGTGATCTGCGTGCCCATGGTGCGCACGATTCGCCACCCGCCGAAAGTGGTGCCGAGTGAAATCGCGCTGTAGCAGGCGATGACGATCCAGGGTTTCAACTGGAATACGGGCGTCAGGTGCGCGGCAAAAAGCGTCAGGGCGATAATGCCCATGCTTTTCTGCGCATCGTTCGTCCCGTGTCCGGTACTGACCGCGATCGACGAGACGATCTGCAGATATCTGAAAAGCGAGTTAACCCGGGAAGAACGATAGGGACGGGCGATCCATCGGGTAATGGCGGTTACCAGAAATGCGCCGACAAAGCCGAGCATGGGCGCGATAAAAATGAAAAGAAGGATTATTATAACGCCGCGGAGCATGATCGCCTTCAGGCCGATGGCGGCGAGTCCCGCGCCGATAAGACCGCCGATGAGCGCATGGCTGCTCGACGTGGGAAGGCCGAGAAGCCAGGTAGCGAGGTTCCAGATAATCGCCCCGATAAGCGCGGCAAGGATAAGCGACAGGGATGCCATTTCCATATGCACGACGCCGCTGCCGATGGTTTTGGCCACCGCGTTGCCGAAGGTGAAATACCCGATGAAATTAGCCGCTCCGGCAAGGAGAACGGCCATGAGCGGCGTGAGGGTCCTGGTGACGACGATGGTCGCGATGGTATTCGCGGCGTCGTGAAACCCATTGAGAAAATCGAAGATAAGCGCGCTGGCGACGATAACCGTAACTACGAGCATCACACTCGACATAGAGGTTCAGCCGAGCTTTACCATGATGCCGCGGACAAGTTTGCCGATAAAATCGATGGAGTCCACGATGTTTTCAAGGTGCTCGTAAACCTCTTTGAATTTAATCACCTCGATCGGCGCATAGTTGCCGCTGAAGAGCTCGGCCATTCCCATATGAAAGAGATCGTCGGCTTTGTTTTCGAAGC
>JBEKOX010000061.1:0-16840 GCA_049521335.1 Chitinispirillaceae bacterium | reverse complement strand
TTTTCATGTCGGTAACAACCATGGGCGCTATATCGTGTCTCCATGCATTAAAAATACGAAACGCTTTCATCCACGGGCTTACGCCCGTGGTCTTCAGCGTCGTTTTTGATAATAGTAATCGTAACTGTAGGGGTCGTATTTGCTGATGTTCCGGATGCCGTCCATTCCCCCAACTCCTGGCTGAACATCTCCCCTGGAAGCGACGCGACACAGCTCAACTTTTCGTGGGCCACCAGGCATGCCGATACAACCTACATTCGTACCCATGGCATATACCCGATCCAGGAGCCGGAGGTTCAAATTATCAATGTAAGCACCGGCGATACAACAACTTTTTTTGGAGTGACGATCCAAGCTTGTTACACCTCCTCCGCCGGAACTGTAGCGGCTGGTTGGTTTCAAAACAAGGTAACGGTGAAGGGGCTTGCACCCTCCTCCAGGTATAAGTATCGTGTCGGTTACGATACCGTCTGGAGCGGCTTTTACGCCTTCCAAACAAGGAATCCGAGCGCCTCTTTCAGTTTTATCGCCGTCGGTGATCCGCAGCTTGGCGCCGCCACGAACCCCGCGCCACCTGCGCAGGCTGGTAATGTTCTTGGATACGATAGCGCCGGCTGGCAGAATACCATAGCCGTGGCCACGCAAATGATTCCGAATGCGAGCTTTCTGCTGTCAGCCGGTGATCAGATCGACAATACCTCTTCACAGTCGGGCGTGGATTCACAATACAACGTCTATTTCAACCCCCTGCCATTGCTGAGCCTTCCCGTGGTCGCAATAGACGGCAACCATGATTATGGTTTGGGCCCGTATTTCGGCTATCATTATAATCTGGCTAACCAATCATCGGATTGCGGCGTCACCAAGTACGGCAACGACGGCGACTATTGGTTTACCTATGGTAATACGCTGTTCATGGTGCTGAACAGTAATACCCTGAGCGCCGCTACTCATGATGTCTTTATCGGAAAAGCCATCGCCGCCAACCCGAATGCCACATGGAAAATTGTAAGCTTCCACCACTCCCTGTATAGCGATGGCTACCATACTTCTGATATCCTATTCAGAAGAAGCGCATACCCTCTAGTTTTTGATAAATACAACATCGACGTAGTTTTGTCGGGCCACGACCATTCATACACCAGGTCATACCAGATGCTCGGCGGAATACCCGTATCGAGGGCCGGAGACAGCATCAAAGCGGTGAATCCCCGAGGTACCCTCTATATGACGCTCAATTCCGGAAGCGGCAGCAAGTACTATCAGCTTAACCCAGCGTACACGGTAAACGGGGTGACCACGTACCCGGCGTGGTCAGCAGTCTTTTGGCAGCAAAACCAACCGACGTTCTCCGACATTACCATCAGCAGCGACACGTTCTCCATCGTTACCTACGCCATAACCAATAATCTGACTACACGCATCGATGGCTATACAATTGTGAAAAACGGTCCTTCACCAATTAGTAGACGGCTAAAATAAGGTGCCATGAGATCCTATTGTAATAGTATTTGTGTATTTTACAACTCTCGAAAATGCAATTTTAATCTACGGAGTCCGTAATAAACAAAATGGACGACGTAGGCAAATAAAACAATGCAACGCTCCCCAAAGAAAAGAGAAACAAGGAATACAAAACATGCACACAGGAGGCGACGTTAGTATGTCTATTAGAGAAATCATAGCTATTATCATTATCGTTTTCATCTATAGCGCGGTTGGAACTCAGGTATATGCAACAGTGAATTCAAATCCTGGGAATAAATCAGACAGCGCGGATGTTCAAAAACCATTGGCGATCGGAGATACAATTCCCAATATTACCGTTACAAGCACAATGGGGAAAGTTACATCTCTTCGCCGACTGATTTCCAAAAAACCAACTATTGTGATTTTTTATCGGGGTGGATGGTGCCCCTATTGTAATGCGCATCTGGTGAAAATTCAGCAGATCGAACCGAACCTCATCCATCTTGGATATCAGATTATAGCGATAAGTCCGGACAGGATCGTTGAATTGGACAAAACCATTGATAAGCACCATCTCACCTATTCCCTGTACTCCGACAGCGCCATGATCGCCGCCAAGGCTTTTGGATTGGCCTATACGGTTGATAGTTTAACCCTGACAAAAATGCAGCTACACGGAGTCGATCTTGAAAAAGCCTCCGGACAAAAGCACCACATGCTTCCTGTTCCGGCAGCGTTTGTCGTCGACAAAAAAGGGATTATCAGGTTTGCTTATTCCAATACTGATCCTAAGGAACGCGTTGACCCGAACGTCCTGCTCAGCGAGGCGCGGAAAGCGCTTGAAGTGAAATAACCAAGGGAAACGCTCGGTGCAAAGAGACAGAGACTATATTTATCGTAAATTATCGTACTAAAAAGCTCCCCTATTTCGTATATTCCTCGGCACCCTTTAATAGTTGTTCGGCCTTCCCTGCCCACCCCCCCCCGCCGAAGGCTATGTAAAGGTTCACGAGCGCGTCGAGAAGGGTTTCCCGCGCCTGGGCAAGCGTCAGCTCCGCATTGAAGAGACTGCGCTCCGCATCGAGCACCTCGATGTAGCTCGTATAGCCGTTTGTGTAGCGCAATTTCGCTAAGTAGGCGGCCTTCCGCAGCGCTTCGGTCTGTGCGGAGAGCGCTTCGATCTCCTCCTTTGTTTTCTGTTGATCGATGAGCGCATCCTCAACCTCGCGGAAACCATTCACTATACTTAAGCGGTAGCGCGCAAGCGCCTGCCGGTAAACCGCTTTGGCCGACAGCACCTGTCCGTGCCGTTCGCCACCGGTAAATATCGGCTCATCAAGCGACCCGGCGTAACTCCAGATTATGTTCGGTTTGGCGACGAGGTTGCGTAGTTCGTTCGACGCCCAGCCGAAGAGACCGGTAAGCGACAGGGAAGGGAAGTAGCTCGCGTAGGCCACGCCGATCCGGGCATTCGCGGCTATAAGATCCTGTTCCGACTGCCGGATGTCGGGCCGATCCTTGAGAAGGCTCGAAGGCAAGCCGGTTGGAACGACCGGTGGAGCCAGTTCCTGGAGCCTTTTACCGCGCGGTATGAGTCCAGGATTTCTGCCGAGAAGAACGCTCAGAGCATTCTCCTGCTGCGCGATGGCCTTTTCGAGCTGCGGAATCCCGGCCAGGGCCAGCTCGTACTCCGATTCCGCCTGCCTGAGCTCGAGTTCTGAGATGACCCCTCGCTCAAATTGACGAGTGAAAAGCTCATAAGTCTCTTTGCGTGAGGTCGCCGTGCTTTGCGTGATGGCGAGCTCCTCATCGAGCACAGCCAGATGCATGTATCCGGCAGCAACCGCGCCGACTACGCTCAGAAGCACCCCTCTCTGCGCCTCGCGCGAGCTGAGAAGATCGGCGCGGGCTGCCTGGGTCGCGCGACGAAGCCCGCCGAAAAGATCGAGCTGCCAGCTGCCGCTGAGCGCCAGCGCATAGCTCGACACCGGGCCAAGGAAGGTCCCTTCATTGAAGAACCGCCCTCGTCCGTCGTCGGTTCCCGCACCGATCTGGGGGAAGAGCGCCGAGCGGGTCGATTGTAGGATGCCGGCGAATTCCTCCACCCTGCCCGCGGCGATCGCGACATTTTCATTGTTCCGAAGCGCCCATACGATAAGCGAATCGAGCGTTGTATCGCCGAACTGCTCCCAGAAGACCGCGTTGATACTCTCTTTCTCGCTGCTGTCCACGAAGCGCCATGCCGATGGGGTCTCGATGGTTGGACGATGATACGCCGGACTCACCATACACTCGCATGCGACAAGTAAAAGCGCTCCGGTGAAAGATCCCGCTCTCATGCGGACCTCTCAGGCGCGTTGTTTTTGTCTGCGCCCGAATGTGCAATTTTTTCCACGACGTAGAACATCATGGGAATGAAGAAAACGGCGAGGCAGGTCGCGGCAAGCATGCCGCCGATGACGTCGGTTCCCATCACGCGGCGCGCAATGCCCCCGGCGCCCGAGGCGATCGCAAGCGGGATGCAACCGAAGATGAACGCGAACGAAGTCATGAGAATCGGCCGCAACCGGACCTTGGCCCCGGCGAGCGCTGCATCGTGCAGGGAGCCGCCGTGCCGATCGTGCTCCTTTCGCGCAAATTCAACAATGAGAATGGCGTTCTTGGCTGCGAGCCCGATCAGCACGATGAGACCGATCTGCGCATAGATGTAAAACGGCATGTTCCGGAGAAGGAGGGCGGCAAACGCGCCGAACACTGCGATCGGCGTGCTGAGGAGCACGCTGAAGGGAAGCGTAAAGCTTTCGTAAAGAGCCACGAGGATAAGGTAGACGAAGAGGAGCGAGAGCGCGAATACAGCCCAAGCCGGCACGCCCTTCGCCGCCTGCCTCTCCTGAAACGACATGCCGAGGTAGTCGAGGCCAATGTCCGGCGGCATGGTTTGCCTTCTGACCTCTTCGAGCGCGGCCATGGCCTGCTCCGAGCTGTACCCCGGCGCGGCCGTGGCATTGAGCTGAGCCGAGCGGAACAGGTTGTATCGCATGGTAAATTCCGGACCGGTACGCGTCTCGATGTTCGTCATGGAGGAGATCGGCACCGGATTGTTGTCGCTGTTGCGAACGTAAAAATCGCCCATCTGGGACGGGTCGGTACGGAAGTCGCCGTCCGCCTCCACATACACCTGCCACGCCCTGCCGAAACGGTTGAAATAGTTGACGAAATAGCCGCCCATGAAGGTCTGGAGCGTGGTGTACACGTCGCTGAGATCCACCCCCTGGCCAAGCGCCTTGTCCCGGTCGACCCGCGCAAAATACTGCGGCACCGAAGGGAGCAACGTGGTCGAGATGAGGGAGATTTCGGGGCGTTTACGGGCGGCTGCGAGAAACTTCTGCGTGTTGACTGCGAGGAATTCAACGTCCTTGCCCGCCCGGTCTTCGAGCACGGCGGTAACTCCGCCCGCGCTCCCCACCCCCTGGATGGCGGGCGGCGAAAACGCGAAGGCAATCCCATCGGGCAACCCGGAAAGTTTACGGTTGAGCATGGCGATGATCGCGTCGGCCCGCTCGCCGCTCCCCCGCTCCGACCACTCCTTGAGCCGGATGAAGAAGTTGGCGTTGTAGGTGGTCCGCACCAGGCTCAGGAGGCTGAATCCGACAACCGACGTGCAGTACCTGACGCCCGGAGTGCCGAGAATGATTTTTTCCGCCTTTCGCGCGGCTTCCGAGGTGCGCTGAAGCGAGGCGGTGTTCGGGAGCTGGAGACTTGCGTAAATGTACCCCTGGTCCTCCTCGGGCAGAAAGCCGCCGCGAAGCCGGAGGCCGAGAAACGCAATGGCGATGGTGAACGCGAGGATGGCAAGGAGCGAAAGACCAGAGCGGCGGATGACGATGCTTGACAATTTAAGGTACCTTGCCCGCGTCCGCTCGAAGAGCCGGTTGAAGACCCCGAAAAACCCTCGCTGAGATGCGGCGGCGCTCTTCGGGGTCAGGAACAGGGCGCACAGAGCCGGGCTGAGCGAGAGCGCATTGAAAGCCGAGAGCAACACCGAAATCGCGATTGACACGGCAAACTGCTGGTAGAGCCGGCCGGTGATTCCGGGAATGAAGATCGTGGGAAAAAACACGGCGGCGAGCACGAGGGCGATCGCGATGATCGGCCCCTGCACCTCCTCCATGGCGGCAATCGCGGCATCATGCGGCGCCAGGCCCTCCTCGATGTGCCGCTCGACCGCCTCGACCACCACGATTGCATCGTCAACCACGAGGCCGATCGCCACCACCATGCCCATGAGCACAATGGGGTTGATGGAAAAGCCGAGCAGGGGAAAGAAGGCGAAGGTCCCGAGGAGCGACACCGGCACCGCGATGATCGGAATGAGCGTGGCGCGCCACCCCTGCAGGAATATGTATACCACGAGGATCACGAGGAGCAGGGCGATGAAAAGCGTCAGGACGATCTCCTTCAGGCCTTCCGCTACCGCCCGCGTGGTATCGAGCGCCACCGCAAAATCGAGATCGGCCGGAAAGCTGCGTTTCGCCTCTTCCATGACGCTCCTGGCGCCGTCTGCCGCTTCGAGCGCATTGCTGCCCGGCAATTGATACAGGGAGAGTATGGCCGAAGGATGGCCGTTGAAGCTGCCCCGGACCGAGTAGTCCTGCACCCCGAGTTCGATCCTCGCCACGTCATTCAGGCGGACGAACGAGCCGCCGGAGTCGGCGCGCAGCACGATCCGGCCGAACTCCTCCGGGGTCACGAGACGCCCTTGCGCCCGTATTGAATAGGTAAATTGCTGACCAGGCGGCGCCGGTTCGGCGCCGATCTGGCCCGCGGGGTTCACCGTGTTCTGCTTCTGTATAGCCGCGATAATTTCGGGCACCGTGATATTGAGTTTGGCAAGAAGATCGGGTCGCACCCAACAGCGCATGGCGTACTGCCCGGCGCCGAACACGGTGACGCTCGCGATGCCGCGTACCCGCGTGAGCAGGTCGTTCAGGTGGATATAGGCGTAGTTGGCAAGAAACTGCGCGTCGTAGGTGCCGCCGGGCGAGTAGAGCGCGAATTGCACAAGCGGCGTGGAGAGCGACTTCTGCGTCGTGATGCCGAGGTTGCGCACATCCGGCGGAAACTGCCGCTCGGCCTGCGATTCGCGAAGCTGCGCGAGCATCTGGTCGACATTCGGATCGGTTTTCACGTCGTAGTTTACGGTCATGCGCATGGAGCCGCTGTTGCTGTTGATGGAGAACAGATAGTTCATGTCGTCAACGCCGCTCATCAGCTCCTCGAGCGGAACGGCAACCGACTGCTCGATGGCGAGTGCATCGGCGCCGACATAGGTGGTCACCACGTTGACTTCGGGCGGGATGATCTTCGGGTATTGTGCGACCGGAAGGCCGACGAGCGACACGAGGCCGATGATGACCGTGATGATGGCGATGACAAGTGCAACAATCGGATGGTTAATGAAGAAACGTGGCATGGGAGGCTACCTGAGGCTTGGGGAGTCGGGCTGCTTGGATTGGTCCTGTGAAGGCGGCCCCTCGGAAGGCATGGGTGCCACGAGGAACCCTTCACGGACCTTCTGCACTCCTTCGGTGACCACGGTTTCATCGGGCTCCACGCCCTCATCGACGATGCACCGGTCGCCGATTTGCTCGCCAAGCTTAACTTGCCGTAATTCGATTCTCAGGTCGGGCCGCACGATCGCTACCTCGTATATTCCCTGAAGCTCGATCACCGCTCGCTGCGGCACGAGGAGGGCGTTTTTCCGGATGCCGGTGGTGACGATGACCCGTACAAACTGTCCGGGTCGCAGCAGGTTGCCGGGATTTGGAAAAATCGCTTCCATCTGCAGCGTGCCGGTTTTTGCTTCGACCTGGCGATTGACGGCATAGAGTCGGCCCTTATAGGAGTAGCGGGACCCGTCGGCCAGAATCAGCTCGTGTTCCATTGTCTGCCCGGAAGCGGCAGAGACCGGGGACTGCATACTTTTCATGCAGGAAAGGTAGAACTGCTCGTTGACTGAATAAACGACCTTGATGGTGTCGATCTTTGAAACCACGGTCAATTCACCCCCCTGCGCGGGACCGACCAGGTCGCCGATCTGGGCGATGGCGAAGCCAGGGACGCCATCGATCGGGGACGTAATCTTTGTAAAGCCTAAATCGAGACGAGCCTTATTGACCGCCGCCTGCGCGGAAACGACCGCCGCCTGCGTCGAGCGCTCGGTGCCGACCGCATTGTCGAGATCCTGTTGGCTGATCGCCTTCTCTTCGGCAAGCGGCCGGACGCGATTGAGGTTGGTTTCGGCGATATAATGCTGCGCCTGCGCCTGGGTCAGCAGACCTTCCGCCTGGTCCAGTGAGGCCTGAAAGGGGCGGGCATCGAGAGTAAACAGTAGCTGACCTTTTTTTACGGGATCCCCCTCACGGTAGTTCAGGCTGATGAGATACCCCTGTACCTGCGCGCGAATCGTCGCATCGACGAAGCCTTCTATCGTGCCAACCCACTCCCGCTCGATCGGCACATCCTGCTTCGAGACCGTCGTCACCTCAACGGCAATCGCCGGAGGAGCGAATTCCCGTTTCTGGCACGAAGCAAGAATGGCCATCGCCATGGCTAAATTTAGGAAAAGAAGAAATTTCATTGTCACTCGCTTTATTTGTTTCGCAGCACCTTCGCATATAACCAAATGCTTTCATCTGGGTCTCGATAACAGTGCTCCTTCCGTTACAGCAATTCTTATATATCTACAAAAAACTATTCTGATAAATAGCAAAACTTGTTCCAATTCCGCAAAAAATTATTGAGCCGGAAAATTATTGCTCTCGGAAGCATAGGCTTTTGCGAATACATTATTGAATCGGAGCAGTCATGCCGATGAATACATATAGAGTTTTATGGCATCAACACCAGAAAAACTGGATGACATTTTCCCAATGTGTTCATTTTATCTTTTGGGTAAAAGGGAAACGACAACATCATGGAATGAATCTTCTAAATTGAAAAAAGGACGGAGCTAATTTTCGAGTTCCGTCCTCTTTTCTATTCGCTTACTTCTTTTTTACTCTTTAATCCGTGACTTTACAATTTTGTCACTCTGTCATTTTTTTTACTTCTTCCCTTTCTTTACCGCCCGTTTGGCAATAGCTTTCTTTGCTACGGTTTTTTTCGCCACGGCTTTTTTCGCCGGAGTCTTTGCCGCTGCCATAAGCTTGTCCTCAACCGCCGCCTGGGCCGCCGCGAGACGTGCGATCGGTACGCGGAATGGAGAGCAGGATACATAATTCATGCCGATTACATGGCAGAATTTGACCGAGTCCGCATCGCCGCCATGCTCGCCGCAGATGCCGACCTTAAGGCCGGGTTTCGTAGCGCGACCGCGCTCAATGCCCATTCGGATCAACTGGCCCACGCCATCCTTGTCGATAGTCTGGAACGGGTCGGCCAAAAGGATCTTGTTTGCCAGATAGTCGGGCAAAAAGGTCCCGATATCGTCACGAGAGAAGCCGAAGCTCATCTGGGTCAGGTCGTTGGTTCCGAACGAAAAGAACTCCGCGCTCTCTGCCATCTTGTCGGCCAAAAGCGCCGCGCGCGGGATCTCGATCATGGTACCGTACATGAACGGGATCTTTTTAAGTCCGAGATTCTTGCAGACCTCGGAATAGACTTTATCAACAATCTTCCTCTGGTGATCAAGTTCGGTGACCGCGCAGGTAACCGGGATCATGATCTCCGGATAGGCCTTTTTGCCGGCCAAGATCAGCTCACCCGCCGCTTCGAAAATTGCACGAATTTGCATTTCGGAGACCTCAGGATAGGTAATGCCGAGACGCACGCCGCGGTGCCCAAGCATGGGATTGGTTTCATGCAAGCTTTCACCGCGTTTTTTCGCCTCTGCGGCATCAATCAGGAGCTCGGCAGCAAGGGCCGCCATTCTCTCCGGCTGGTGAGGAACGAACTCATGAAGCGGAGGATCAAGGAGGCGGATCGTGACTGGCAGTCCGTTCAGAACTTCCATGGTCGCCTTGATATCCTTCTTGACGAATACGGAGAGTTCGCTAAGCGCCGCTTTTCGTTCTTCGACGGTCTTGCTCAAGATCATCTTGCGAAGCAGAAAGAGGGGCTTGTCACTGCCCTCGCCATAGAACATGTGCTCGGTGCGGAAGAGCCCGATGCCTTCGGCGCCGAACTGAACGGCCTTGGCTGCGTCCTTGGGCGTATCGGCATTGGTACGGATCTTCAGTACGCGCAGTTTGTCGCAGAGCGCCATGAGGTCCCTATAGGATTGGTTGTGTTCGAGGTCGATATCCACAAGTGGAAGTGATCCCTTGTAAACAAGTCCGCTGGTGCCGTTAATGGAAATCCAATCGCCTTCGCTGATGACTTCGCCTTTTTTTGTCTTGAACGACTTCGCGCCGACTTCGATCTCGGAACAGCCGACCACGCAGCACTTGCCCCAACCGCGCGCTACAAGCGCTGCATGCGAAGTCATGCCGCCCTTGGAGGTGAGGATCGCCTGTGACTTATGCATGCCGTCGACATCTTCCGGCGAGGTTTCTTCACGAACAAGAATAACCTTCTCGCCCCTCGCCGCCCATTCTACCGCCGACTCGGAGGTGAATACTGCCCGGCCCCGAGCGCCGCCCGGTCCAGCCGGAAGCCCCTTGGCGATGGGTACATTGACCTTTTCCGCCGCCGGATCGAGCCTGGGCAGAAGAAGTTCAACGAGTTGGTTCGGCCCTACGCGCATGACAGCGGCTTCGGCGGTAATCAATTTTGACTTGGCCATCTCGGTGGCCATGCGAACGGCGGCGACGCCGTTGCGCTTGCCGACACGACACTGGAGCATATACAGCGTGCCGCTCTCAATGGTAAACTCGATGTCCTGCATGTCCTTGTAGTGCTTTTCGAGCCGGTTCTGGAAACTGTACAGCTTTTTGTAGTTGTCCGGCATCAGGGTTTCGAGCGTAGCCAAGTGCGCGCTCTGGTCATTTTTCGAGTAATCATTGATCGGCGCCGGTGTACGGATACCCGCCACGACATCTTCACCCTGTGCGTTTATGAGGTATTCGCCATAAAATTGGTTCTCACCATTGCCGGGGTTGCGCGTAAACGCCACGCCAGTTGCGGAGGTATCACCCATGTTGCCGAAAACCATGGATTGGACGTTGACCGCAGTTCCCCACTCGTCGGGAATTCTTTCAATGCGACGGTAGTCGATCGCACGCTTACCATTCCAACTCATGAATACAGCGCCAATACCGCCCCAAAGCTGTGCGATCGGATCCTCCGGAAACGGCTTGCCGAGAACATCTTTTACGATTTTCTTGAACTCAACAACGAGCTTTTTGAGATCGTCCGCCGTGAGTTCGGTATCGCTCTTGTATCCCCTCTCCTTCTTGACTTGTTCGAGCCGCTCATCAAGTTGCTTACGGATACCTTTGCCGCCCTTGGGTTCTATTCCCTCGGCCTTTTCCATGACCACATCGGCATACATCATGATCAGACGGCGATACGCATCATAGGCGAAACGCGGATTGTTGGATTTTGCGATGAGTCCCTGAATGGTAACGTCGTTGAGCCCAACGTTGAGAACCGTGTCCATCATACCCGGCATTGAGCGGCGGGCGCCGGAACGGACTGAAACGAGAAGCGGATTCCCGGCATCGCCGAACTTCTTGCCCATGAGTTTCTCGACCTTGGAGAGGGCATCTTCAACCTGCTTCTTTAGCTCTTTCGGATAGGTGCGCTTGTTGTCGTAGTAGTACGTGCAGACTTCGGTCGTGATGGTAAAGCCTGGGGGAACCGGGAGCCGTAGGCCCGGATGGCCGGCCATTTCAGCCAGGTTCGCGCCTTTACCGCCCAGAAGGTTCTTCATCGATTCGTTACCGTCGGCTTTCCCGCCGCCGAAGAAATAGACATACTTGGCCATAGCCATAAATGCATCCTCCATAAAGGAATGAGTGTTGGTTCTTGCGTGCTGGGTGATTATCGTTCCCGACGCCGTATGTGTCGAGTTGAGAATTATACCATGGTTTCCATAAAAAGCTATAGAATATACATTTCAAGCTGCTGTAATTGCAAAAGAAGATTTTTAAGAGGTGCCAAATGTTAATAACAAATAATTATTCTGACGCTCTGGCTTCCTCCCCATATCGGGTGTTCGCCGTCGCTTTACGCGCTCTTCGATTTTTCCTGCGATTTCCTGCGCCAGAGCCTCCCGACCCGTCGAGTTCGCAAGCATCATAGCTTTCCCCACACCCCTAACGGCTATATCCACTTTCCCGATTTTCATGAAGGTCACGCAGAGATTGCCGAGCGTCGTTAAATAGGCCGACGCTGCATTCAATATTCCGGTCTTGAAAAAGAGTAATTTGGAGTATCCCTTTTTATCATTTCATTTCGGTATTATTTTTTTTGCATACTCTCTTCCTGCATAAACTTCATGGTCATGTCAAACCCTGACATGAGCGGTAGCGAATGGTAGTAGGTATACTTTTTCCTGAGAAAAGCCAGTTCTTTCCTATCATTGATAGCATTGTGAATGGAAGTAAAGTATTCCTTCATGCCGGCCAGCGCGTACTTATCGGTCAGCGGCCCATGGCCCGGCATAACCATGACCGGATCGTAGTCGTGAAGAAGCGTGTCAAGCGCACCGGTCCATGAGACGGTATTGCATCCGTCCCCGGCTTTGAGAACCGGGTGCATATCAAGAAACAGGAGGTCGCCGCTGATCAGCAGTTTCCTTTTTTCTAGGTAGACGACGATATCCTGCCAGGTATGCGCCCTTCCTATGTTACGGACATGGACGGTCTCGCTGCCGATGTGCAGCACTTTCTCACCACCCACCGGAATGGTCTCGTCCGGAAAAGCAATTTTCCCGGCCATAGAATGCCACTGCTCGATCGTATAGGCGCTGGAGATGACGTGCGCCCTCCCGTAGAGAGCGTTGCCACCGGTATGGTCAGGGTGAGCGTGGGTATTGACGATGATGATCTCCGCCGCCCGAACCTTTTTCCGCAACGCCTTCGCCGCGCTGCCCATCTTGGTGTCTACAACGAGCGCCCTGAAGCCGTCTTCTGAAGTCAGGATGATCGAGTTGCCGCCGCCGCCGAGCACTATTTCGAGTTGCGGGTCGTGCTCGACAGTCTCAATTGTCATGAATTTGTCATAGCCTATGCCGACGAAAATGGCACCGATAATGAGGAATGTGGCAAGAAGTGATCCGGTGATTATAATAATTCTTTTCATGATACTTCCGGTAATACGTAGTGAAATGATTTACAGAATATATAGCAACCGATAGTTGCCTTATCCTGCAATTTTTTCATGTGTGCCTCAGGCAAAACCACAGGTCACACGATCCTATAGGCCGCGCGGTTCAAACAAGCCAAAGTGCGATCATCTATTAGGGTGATAGTACCATTTCAGATAGAGTCAACCTTACGTTAGGTAATACACGCATTCCTTCTCCACGAGCGCATCGAAGATCTCCTCGTTATGGGAAATCAGCAGCAGCGCGCTCCCTTGTTTTCTCATTTGATCGAGCATTGCAATGATTTTTCGGGCGGAATCAAAATCGAGCCCGTTCAGCGGTTCGTCAAGAATAATAAGGGGAGGATGCATGATAATCGTGCGGAGCAAATTGAGACGCTGTTTCTGACCGCCACTCAGGAACTTGATCTGGCGCGACAGGAATGTTTCATCAAGGTTTCCT
Organism: Chitinispirillaceae bacterium; assembly: GCA_049521335.1. GTDB lineage: Bacteria > Fibrobacterota > Chitinivibrionia > Chitinivibrionales > Chitinispirillaceae > BOG-1184. The sequence goes on along the minus strand of JBEKOX010000061.1, from coordinate 3,657 downwards.
TCGAAAATCTCGCCGAGAAACCGAATCAGTTCAGCGTGGGAAAAAGCGCGACCGTGGGGAAGCCCGGCAAAGGTCTCCGTAACCGTTGCCTCGAGGTCAAGCGCCTCATCCGCATGCTGAAACACCATACCTGCCCGCCTTCCCCAGACTTCCCGCTCGAAAAACAAACGCGGCGTAGCTTGCGAAATAGAAGAACCAACCAGTGTCATGGAAAATGTTTCTGCTTTGTACAACCCCATGACGATTTTTGCAAGCGTGGTTTTGCCCGTGCCGCTTGGTGCTTTGACATACACCATCTCGCCGGCGCGGATGAGCAGATCGGTTTCTTGGGCATGCTCCTCGTCACGGCAGATGCGGTGTCCTCGGCCGAAAATCGTAAATCGTGATGACAAACGCAGAACCGGCTCCCCGGCCATGGTCACATTTTTCTTTCCGGAAGTTGAACGCAGCCATGTGAGGTAGTCGTCCGCATGGAAATCTACGAGTTCAACCCGCCCTTCGCCTTTATGTCGCAACTCCCGAAAATGAATCCGATCCAGAAGACCGTTATTCTTTGAGTAAATTTCACTTATGATGGAGTAATCATGGGTGATGACAAGTGCGGTAAATTGTCGCAGCATATACTCTTCAAAGAGAAACGCGAGAAAACGATCGCGGTACCGATTATCCAGGCTTCCAGTAGGTTCGTCGAAAATAAACAGCGCGGATACATCCCGGGGGTGCACAGCCAAACGTCTGATTTTTTTGAAAGCCATGGCAAGAAGAATACGTTGTTTCTCTCCGCCGCTCGGCCGGTAGGGCTTGGGATATACGTCAAGAATTTCCTCGACCTTCCGCGTGTCACGATTTTCCCACAGACGTTCGAAGATCTCCCTTTCGTCTTCTGTTCCGTCAATAGTCCCTTCCCGAAGCTGCGCACTTATCCGCATGAGTGGGTTAAGATGGGATGATGGCTCCTGGAACACAAAGAACCCTAATCGGGAAATACCCTCGATTTCATTTATGTCAAGGTAATGGCGGTAGGACATGCTTCCCACGGTGATGTCGAGTTCAGTGGGGTCGAGCAGACCATAGACCGCCTTGCAGAGCATGGATTTACCGATTCCCGACTCTCCGAACAGGAAGGTAATTTCATTGCGGACAAAAGAGAAATCATCAGTAGCTGCGATGATCCGATCACCCGATGCGATGGTCACACGCGTTGGCTGCCCGTTCATAGCCGGTGCCTTTCCGCGTAGCCGTTAGCAATGTTATAGATGCAAAACAGCGAGAACACGATGAGAAATGCCACCGTCATGCCTTGCAAATGCTCGAAGAACAAATGCCCGATATAGTCGGGATGGGTGAGTGTATAGCCGACTGCAAGAATATCCTGCTTGCTGTCAATGGTCGCGAGAAGCCCGCCGAGAGTCGCCGGCAACGAAGTTTCATTGACATCCGTCGACAGTCCGACCGAAATGATGAAATCGACGCTGCACTGGAGAAACACCGCATACCCGAGTACAGCGATGAGCTTGTTCAGAATATGGAGCCGGCTGTTTTTCCAGAGGATGTCAAAGTTTATTATCCGGCGTTCGGGAATGCCGCATACCCGCATCGCGCTGTAGAAATCGAGTCGCTTGAAATGCTCGATTCGTTCGCGCATGAGGTCGGCTACTTCGGGCACGATAAAAAGGCTCATGCAGAACGACATGATGAGAAACAGGACGATCCGGGAAGTGACGATATCGTTCTGGATTAGGAGAGTCACCCCCACATAGGCAAAGAGTATGCCGACAATCTGCGGAATCGAGCGAATCAGGTTCAGAAAAAAAGTTGCGATATAATAACATGTCCGGTTCGATCGCATCCCGAGATAATTAAACAGGAGCGTCAAAAGCCAGCCGAAAAGCAGGGTAAAGGCAACTACAAGAAGCGCGATGATAAGCGTGTTACGGAACCCGGCGACTACCTTTATAAGAGCGGGCCGGTTTAAATTGGCGAGGTCCCAGAGACCAGCAATTATAATTGCCGTTATCCAGATAATAATCCAGCGGGAGTCTTTATTCCTTAATAGATGCATGCTTGTTTCCTTAAACAATAATAATTTTGAGCGCCCAAGGGGTTTTCAGGAAAGTTTTGAGCGATCGAGAGTTGGAGGATTAGCGAGTTAAAGGCAAATATCTCAAATGATTTCTCAACCCCCAATTCTCCAACCCTCTAGGTCTCTAATTTCTTATTCGCTTTATACATCAAATAATCCGCCACCACCTCTGTCGCTTTAACCATATAGAAAATAAGCAAAATCATCACCACAACCGTCGAATAATTCTTATAGAGTAACTGTCGCAACATTTCATATGTCAGGTGACCGTGAATATTGAGAGCCATTTCGATGATGATGAGGCCGGAAATGAGAAACGAGGCCTGCTCCTTTATCGTCGGTAGATACTGGTACCGCGCATTGCTGAAAATGTGGTCGAAGACATGGCCCCGAAATTTTTTACGGGGTCGCAGGAGCGCGCTGAGCGAAATGCCGTTCGCCCCGCGAAATCGGTACGACGAATGGCAATTTTTGACGATCGCCGTATCGACATACCCCTTCCTGCTTTCGGCGACAAGGAAGGAATAGAACTTATTTGCATAGGTAACGAGAACGCCATTCGAAACGACACCCAAGAGAATCATGAAAACGATGGTATCGGTATTGAACTCGGTTCTAATCGCATAGGCGATTACATAAGCCGGGCAGAAGAGGAAAAAAATCCCGGTGCTCGACGCAAAGAGAACCAGTCTTTGCCTGATCATAGTTTTCATCGAACAGGGCGGCGACGACGCGCCTTTTTTATAAACAAAGCGAATCGAGGCGAGCGTCTGGACACCGTACCAAGTCAGAGCCATCACCAATATGTAGACGAGGAGGAATTTCACGTACATGAGCACAATGTCGAAAAAACGCTCCCAGGTCAGGTTTTGAGAAACTCGCGAATCAAGAAGCTTCGCGGTGAATTGCCGCTCATGGAACTGCACTATGACATTGATAAGAGAATCATTCAGGTCGTGGCGGCCGGGATAGTAGAGGTTAATCGCATCCTTGAACAGAGCCAGGTCGAACGGGCTGCTGAAATCGACAAAGGGGAGGTCTCCGAACGCGTGAACTGCCGCAGATTCAGCTTTATTCCCCTGCCGTGAGAGGGTGTTGACCAGCATGAGACCGATGAGCAATGCAATAGTGACAAATACAACTGCCACGCAATGTTCGAGGATTTTAGGTTTCATACAACCTCGGAAATGTTCTTCTCAGCAGGAAAATCAAAAAATCACCCCATCCAGATCACCGATTTTTATACACCTGATCAAGGTCAGGCCCATGCAGCCTTTGGTCCAATCGGCCTCGTCGGCCGAGCCGGTGACCACGCACTCTTTAAACCCCATGCGGCCAAGCTCCCGCAACCGTCCCGCCATGTTGTTGACCGGCCGGATTTCGCCGCCGAGCCCGAGTTCGCCGAGACAAGCGACATCGCGCCGCATGGGACGGTTCCGGAACGAGGAGAGAATCGCGGCACCGATTCCGAGATCGATCGCCGGTTCGGCTACGGTCAGGCCGCCCGCGATATTGAAGAATACGTCATGATCTCCCAGTGAGTGGCCGCCGTGGCGTTCGAGCACCGCCAGAAT
>JBEKOX010000060.1:0-16971 GCA_049521335.1 Chitinispirillaceae bacterium | reverse complement strand
GGCTCCTTTGCGGGCAACGGCCTGGATCTCGATGAATTTATCTGCGGGAGCCGCGCCGTGCAATGGACGCTCGCTTTGCTTGCTTTCAAGAAAAAACGCGAGTATCGTCAGGCGGGGTGTCCTGCACTGTATGGGAGCGCGGCGCAATTGCTCGAAGAGGGGAGAATGGTGCTGCGGGAGTTCGAGAGGCTCTGGAGAAAGAGAAACAAGGAGTCAGAACTCCGCAATGTGAGCGATACATTCGGGAAAATATTTGAAAGGATAGGGAAGTTTGACGGCTGAAGAGTCATCGGGGAGTTCTACTGTCAGGAAAAATAGTTTTTAAGGACGATAAAAAGGTCACATGCAGAATACCATCATAGAACAAGCGGGCGCAATTGTTTTTAAAAACACCGAGGCCGGTCCGCTGATCCTCCTTATCAGGGCGAAAAAAGATCCTTCGCACTGGATCTTTCCCAAGGGCCACATTGATCCGGGAGAGCGGGCGGAAGATGCCGGCATCCGTGAATGCGCGGAGGAAGCTGGCGTTACCGGTGCCATCGTCCGTCCAGCCGGGGTGGCGGAGTTTTCAATGAGGGATAAAACGTACCGGGTAACCTACTTTCTGGTCCGTTATGCCTCTGTTTCCGGTGAGGGCGAGACAGGGCGCCAGCCGCGGTTTTGCACCATTGATGAGACGCTTTCTCTCTTGAGTTTTCCCGCGTTGAAAGAGATGCTGCAGAACATGCGTTCGTTCATCGTATCAGCTTGATTAATAATTTGTTGCACGGCCGTTGTTGCGCGGACCGCTGCAAATGCGGTTGCGGAATATCGCTACACGTGCTATTTTGTAGTATCATCCTTTGCGATTCGAGCTCGGGAGGTGCTTGTGGATTTTTTGAATACCGTGCTTATCGTCGGCGGCGGAGGTCGGGAACACGCGCTTCTTAAAGCATTGCTCCGCTCGGAGCGCCCGCTCTGCATTTACGCCTACCCTGGAAATCCCGGCATGGAGCGGGATGGCTGCACGCTTGTCGAGAAAAAAATAGATACCTGGGAAGATCTTGCCTCGTGGGCTGAAGAAAACGAGATCGACCTGACGATTGTCGGCCCGGAAACGCCGCTCGTGGAAGGGATTTCCGATATTTTCCAAAAGAGGGGCCTCTGCGTTTTTGGACCGTCGAAGGCCGCCGCCCGGATCGAGGGGAGCAAGGTCTTTGCAAAAAATCTGATGAAAAAGCACGGCATTCCCACCGCTGCCTTCGAAGTTTTCTCGGATAAAAGGAAAGCGCTCGCGTATCTTGAGGAGAAGGGCGCTCCAATTGTGGTCAAGGTGAGCGGGCTTGCGGCCGGAAAGGGCGCCATCGTTTGCGATACCATGGAGGCGGCTCGCAGGGCGATCGATGAAATTTTCGATCGAAAGAGTTTTGGCGAGGCGGGATCACAGGTGGTCATTGAAGAAAAAATGGAAGGGGAGGAGGCGTCGGTCTTCATTCTTACCGACGGGAATAACTACAAGATTCTCCCCGTCGCGCAGGATCACAAGGCGATTTTTGAAAATGACCAAGGTCCCAATACCGGTGGTATGGGCGCGTTTGCGCCGACGCCGATGGTCGATAAAGCAGTGCTGAAGCAGATCGAGTCCGAAATCGTTATGCCGACTCTCGCCGCCATGAAAGCGGAGAGGTCTCTCTATCGTGGTCTGCTCTATTGCGGCATCATGGTAACCCTGGAAGGGCCGAAAGTGGTTGAATTCAACTGCCGTTTCGGCGATCCCGAAACTCAATCGGTTCTTCCCCTCGTGGAGTGCGACTGGTACGATGTCTTCAAAGCGTGCGCGGTCGGAAGGCTCGGCAATGTTACCTGGACGGTGAAGCCCGGTTTCTGCGTGAATGTGGTGCTCGCTTCGAAAGGGTATCCCGGAGCCTTTGAGCGGGGAAAACCGATCAATGGAATCGAGGAAGCCGAGCATGCAAAGCCCAACCGCGATGTCTATCACAGCGGCACATGTCTCGATAGTAAAGGACGCTTCATCACGAATGGCGGACGCGTGGTGAGCGTAAGCGCCTGGGCCGATTTACTTCCCGATGCCATCAGTTTCGCCTACGAAGGCGTTGCCGAGATAGATTTTAAGGGGAAAACATTTCGCAAGGATATCGGAGCAAAGGGACTCCTGCGGCTTAAACGGGCACGGCAACCATAGACACAATCGTTAAACCGGGAGGGTTTTGTGGCGGGAAAAATTGCCATTGTCCTTGGGTCGAAATCCGACAGCGTTGTTGCGGCAAAAGCGGAAAGCATTCTGAATGATTTCGGAATTTCGTTCGAAACTTTTATCATCTCAGCGCACCGTTCGCCAAATAAGATCAGGAAATTCGCGACCAGCGCCGAATCCGCTGACTTTTCGGTAATTATCGCCATTGCCGGGCTCGCGGCGCATCTGCCCGGAGTGATTGCCAGCATGACGACCCTGCCGGTAATCGGCGTCCCGGTGGACGGCGGTCCTTTGCATGGCCGCGATGCATTGCTTTCCATCGTGCAGATGCCAGCCGGTATTCCGGTAGCCTGCGTGGGTATCGGCAATGCCGCTAATGCAGCCCTTCTTGCCGTCGAAATTATCGGAAGCGCTGACCCCGCCGTGCGCCAACAGATGCGGGAATATCGAAACCGGTTCGAGGATGACGCCAACTGAACGCATAACACTGGCCGGGCTTCTTAAAGAGCAGTGCCAAACAGGGTTGCGTACCATTGCCGACCGGATCAAGAATGGTGCAATTTTTGTTTACCCCACGGAAACCATTTATGGCTTGGGCGGTTCCTCTGCCGTCTTCGGCGTCAAAAAACGCATTTCTGAGATTAAGCAGCGCGCTGCGGGAAACGAACTGATTCTCATTGCCCCGGATCGATCTTTTTTTTCAACCATCCCCCTTATTATGCCATTATCCGCCGAGGCGTTGGCGGCCGCCTTCTGGCCCGGCCGGCTGACGCTCGTGTTGCCGCTTCGCGAAGCCGCGACAAGCCTCGCAATCCGCGTTACGCAACACCCCTTTATCGAGGCGATTTTCCGCTATCTGGACGCTCCGCTTTTTTCCACGAGCGCGAATTTGAGCGGAAAAGCTTATGTCAACGACCCGGCAATAATCTCTGGTTTATTTGCCGGAAAAGTCGATTTCATGATCGATGCTGGTCCCCTGCCGGAATCGCTGCCCTCGACGGTGGTCAAAGTCGGCCTGAATGGCACCGTTCAAGTTCTCCGGGAGGGGGCGATTGAGGCAAGACGGATATTTGAAGCGGCAGGTCAGGCAGTCAAATGAAATGAGCGGACTTGTAATAGCTGCACCGAAGCCGAATCAACTCGATCCTGTTGTTGCAAATTGTTCTTCGGAAAATGTAGTTTCTACTGGCGATTCCTCTTGCCGAAGTGGCGAAATTGGTAGACGCACTGGACTCAAAATCCAGCGGTGGCAACACCATCTCGGTTCAATTCCGAGCTTCGGCACTCTCAAATAAATAAAGGTGTTAGAAGTTTTACCTCTTCCAATTTATTACGCCTTCACGATTATTCAAGCTCCTGCCTAACAGATCTACCCAATCCTACCGACAGGGGCTTCGATTCATTTTTAAATCATTAAGATTGCGGGGGAGTGAGAAAAAGGTGATTTTCGCCTTGATTGCATTTATATTGAATTATTATAAAATGCGGTAATGATGTTTTCAAATTGGATTTTCATAGGTGGTACCATTAAAATTCATGGACAAATAAATACGATTTATCATGAGATATGAGAACAGATCAACTCCTATGATGCCTTCAACAAGTTCAGTTGAACAAATTGTTGCTTGTTCAGCAGTCATTTGCGCCAATAGACGTCTACTCAAGTCAAACATCTCTGATCATGGGGAGAATTTATGAAGCAGCGGTTTTTAACGTTCTTGATAACGGGGGTGGCATCAGTTTTTTCTTTTGTTCAGGCAGCCAATTATGCTATCACGGTAAATGCCGCGACGAAGACCGGATCATGGAACAGGTTCTATGAACGGGGTGTTGCCAGCGACCACATGCATACCTTTATCAGCTCTGCATACGGTAGAAATGCCTGCAATGCCTTGAAAAAAGCGCATGACGAAGCGGGTTTCCAATATGTGCGGGGGCATGGGATCTTTGACGATGACGATTCGGTATATTCCGAAGATGCCAGTGGCAATGCGGTATATCGGTGGACCAGCGTCGATAAAATCTATGATTCGATGGTAGCCGCCGGAATGAGGCCGTTGGTGGAAATAGATTACATGCCGAATGCCCTGGCGAGCGCCCAGTCGTGGATCAACAGCGTCTGGTACAACGGCTTCGATGGAAACTGGAATGCGCCGAAGGATTGGAACAAATGGAAGGCGTTTATCCAGGCATTTCTCGCGCATCTTGAAACGAGATACGGCCAGGCCGAGGTCAGGAACAACTGGCTGTTCGAGCTTTGGAATGAGCCGAACTGGTGCTATGGAGGGGGGGGAGGCGACAATGGCTGGCTTACCCTGTTCGATTCCACCTCGGCGGCTTTCATGGCCCAGGATTCTCTCTTACGACTCGGTGGACCGGACGAAGGGGGCAGCACCTCATTAACGTTTGTGCCGGAATTGATACAGCATTGCAAAACGTACAACAGAAAACTGGCTTTTGTCGACTACCACGCTTATGCAAACAATGAGACCGGCAATCTCAACGCAATAGGAGAAAATGCCTTTCACATGCAATGGGTGGCGGCATGCAAGGCAAATAATTTTTCAGGTCTTCTTCTCAATACCGAGATGGGGCCGTCCTTTACGCAGGGACTCGCCCTGTTCGATAACAATCAGGCCGCGAGTTATCTCGCCAAAATCATATATCTGCTCAACTCGAATGACACCATCGCCTATCCTCCGCCTTACGTATACAGCTGGTGGGTCATTTCCGATATTTATGAAGAAACCAATAATACCGGCGAATCGCCTGCCTTCGCGGGCTGCTATGGTCTGCTGACAAGAGGGGTCGCAAGCATTCCGCAATCATGGGACGTGGCGAAGCCGTCGTTCAATGCGTATATGCTGCTGCACCGGCTCGGGGCGACCAAGTTGAGCTGTACCGGCGGAACCACCGCCAGTCCGGGCGTTAATGCTCTCGCGACCATATCCGCGACGAACGATACGGTCAGCGTTCTGGTGTACAGCCACGTCGATGGAACGACTGGAAATTCGGCGACGACCGACTCGGTGACGCTTTCGATCAGCGGTATTCCCTTTACCAGCGCACGTGAGGAGCATTTTCTTATCGACAGCACCCACAGCAATGCCTATACGGCGTGGATCGGCCTCGGCAAGCCGACGAATCCCACCGCCGCCCAGTGGACGACGATCAGCAACGCGGCGCAACTCGGCTACTACGACTCGGTCGCAACGGTAACGCTCAGCGGCGGAAATTTCACCAAGAAATTTGCCCAGAAGTACTACAGCGTCGCGTTGATCCAATTGACAAATACCGTCGTTTCCATACAGCCGGAGAAAAAAAACCAAGCCCGCGCGGTGCTGAGCGCCAAGGTCGATGGAACCAATCTTCTTCTCGTCTTGCCGGCCGGCGAGCGCTTTGCCGTCAAACTCTTTGCGGCAAACGGCCGGAAAGTCCTTGAAAGACTGGTAACAGGAAGGCCGTCGGCATCGCTTTCTCTTGCCGCCTTGCCTGCCGGAAGCTATGTGGTGGAATGCGCCGGCCCGTCGCAGAAACTGGTGAAGAGGGTCGTGATTGGAATGTAGGGAGTGTCTCTGTTTTATCGCATGAGTACAAGGATAAGCCTTTCAGGCGGCATCGAGGCAACGAAGAAAAAATAATCTGGCGAAAATAACACCGAACACGGATAAGGAAGACTTTCCTTTAATGCTTTTCCGCCAGCCTCCACCTCTGACAGAGCTTTAATGAGCTTTACCTAACACGTTACAATACAGAGAGCTGCGCCAACAGACGCCACATTGCATGTATGTTGCAGCAGCGGGAGAGAGATTTTTACGGTGACGCACTCAGCTTTATCAGGCGCACCTCATTGATAACGCCATAATTTTTTTTCAGATTGACCGGAGCATCGCCCCTGGTTATTCCTTTTTGCAAAAGCCTGCCTTTCAGGTCATAAACGCAGAAAACGACCTTCTTTCCAGCAAATTCCTTCGGGACTGAAAACTGTTCGCCAAAGATTTTGAAGGTCATAGAAGAGGGCATTGCTAAGGAAGTCGGTAATGCCCTTTGGATAACTGCAACGGCGCCGACAGGATAAAGAGGGTTGCTGTCCTGGGGAAAAGCCGTCGTCGGCGGGGTCGCCCCGCCGACGGTAGTAACAATGAGGTTGTCGAACATCGCGCTGTTCCGTGTGTTGCCTAAATCGCCCGTGCCAAGGCCGACCGCTCCGGCGCCATAGGAGGTATTCGTTACGCTGAAAGCCTGTACGGCATTTATAAACCCTGTTATCGTCGTCCCCGAAAACCGAAGCTTTAAATTATTCCATTGTTTTGCGGTAAGCGTCACCGTACCCGAGGAAAGCAAGGTGCCGTAGCTGTTGTAGTTTGAACCCCCGGGGGCCGCGTAACATGCCCAGGCGCCGGTCGAGGCCAATCGCAGATAATAACCTTCGGGAATGCTCCCATACCCCCCGTTGGTCGAGGTTGTGGGGACGCGTCCCATGACCGAGGCCCATCCGCCATCATCGAAATACACATCGACGCTTACATCATAATTGGTCCACGTTGGATCGCCAATAACGGTATAAGGCATCCATTCAGGCGCCCAACTTGATGCTTTTGTCGTTAGAACCTGCCGCAGACATTTTCCCGTTGAATCCGGACGTTCCGTAATCTCGAATACGCCGCAATTGTCCGCCTGATAATGAGGCAGATAACCCCATGCTGCGGGATCGGTGTAGTGATCATAGTTCTCGTAGTACGGGAAGGGGAATGATGCCGAGGCTGGAGGGGTCGGGTAGCTGCCTTTCTGCTGACCGGTCGTGGTCGAAATGGAATAAATTGAACTGGGGGCGATGGTCATGGTAAACGATCCATTTATCGGCGTTATACTGGCCTGCTGGACGAATTGGGCGCTTGCATTGCTCATCCACACGCAAAGCGTTTTATTGGTCGGAAGGCCCCCGCTGATGTTGAATGTCGCGGTCTGACTTGCCGTCGCGTTCATTGTTTCAATTATGATGCTGAAATCCGAATCATCCGGCGATTTCAGCGCGACATGGGTGCCACCCTGCGGAAAATCGCCGCATGCGTCATCCAGGTACTGCCAGCCGACTTTTGTAAATTGTCCGTAGTGGGCGCATCCCCAGAGGCTGCCTCTTACGCTATAGTATCCGCACCAGGGCCGGTCAGCATCGAGAAAGTCCGGGCCGTTTCCATTCTCAATCTCGTACACCATCGGGGGCATTGACCCGACAAGAAACCAGAAAAGTATTTTGGTGATTCTGCTATCAATATAGTTTTCATTGCACGCATCCACGACGTTCAGAGCGAAGTCAAATCCGTTGGTATTACCGGCGTGCTCTTCGGTGTCCCAGATAGGCTTACCGCAACTCTTCACCGTGGGCGTAATAGTTTCCATCGTCGTGTTTTTCCAGGTCGTATGAGCGCTGACGATGTTCACCGCATCATTCAATGCCGGGTCACTGGCGAATTCCGACGCGAAGTCCCACTTGGTTGACGTGTAATTATCGAACGCATGTATCTTGACCTGCGAAAGGCCGTCATTATCGAGCGTGGTCCGGAACATGGTGACCCATGAAGTATCCACGCCCGATTCATTTCTGCATCCTATGGCATCCATATCAAAACCGTAATTGGTTTTCAACCCCTTTATCCATCCTGCATAATAGTCGCACATGTCCTGCGACCAGAAATTCCCATTTCCCACCCAACCGGGGCACCCCCATGCAACGCCATCCAACGTAATGTCGGGGTTCCGTTTTTTTGCCTCGCTTATTATCCACCACTCATAGCCCCTCTGGAAATTCGTATCGGTCCGCGTATGCATATGGCTGGGCTCCGTGCCGTTGACTGAACCGTCTCCGCCGACTTCAACGTATAAAGCGGACAGAGAGGCTCCAAAATCCGGCTTGAATAGATAATCAAGAATCTGGCTGCGGTACGGTTCCTGGTAATCTTTCAACAATAACGACGTTGCGCAGCCTCCGCTGACTCCTCCGATGCCATCGAAGCTCCTTCCCGAATCGGCTCCATTGATAGGAATTACCGTCTGGCCAAAAGCCCGGCCACTTGCACCCATAGCCAATAAAGACAGCGTGCCGCAAATCAAAACCGCACGTAAGCATTTCCTTGGAAGACACATAAAGATCTCCTTAGTGGAGGTTATTGGGTGTAGTGATTCCGTCCGGAGCCATGGTACGATTTGTGCAAAGGGTCAAAGGAAAAAACTACCGGGCGCCGCACACTACCCGGAAACCGTAGATGTTGTCCCTTGGCACCAGATCGTCGAGCTCGTCGCTGTTGCGGTAGGCCGAGCACAGACTGGAGGCGGGGTAGAAGCCGCTCCACGAGCCCCCGCGCAGCACATTAATACCGTTGTTCGTTCCCCCGGTGGGGTTGGTCTGGCTGCTATCGCTATAACTCCCGTAAACGTCGTTGCACCACTCCCACAGGTCCCCGCTCATGTCATACAACCCCCATGCATTTGGCTTCTTACTCGCTACAGGTTGCGTGATGTGCGGTGAATTATGGGACCACACGGCATTGCTGTCTATCGCAAGGGTATCCGCGGTCGTTATCGGAGGGTAATTCCTTCCCCAATAATAGTCGGTCGTTGTCCCGGCGCGGCAAGCATACTCCCACTCCGCCTCGGTCGGCAGGCGATAGCCATTCCTGGTGTAATCAATGTTAAGATTCCCAAGATCAGTGCAGCCGGTGCTCAGCGTTCCGCTGATAAACGTAAAGGTATATACCGTATCCTTTCCCCTCAGTTTACTGAGTGCATTGCAGAAAAGCGCGGCATCGTACCAGGTTACCTCTTCGACCGGCCACTCTCCGCCGGAATCGAAAAAGGCTGGATTAGTATCCATAACGGCTTGGTACTGCTCCTGCGTCACCAATGTTTGCGACATGGTGAATGCTCCCAGGGTCACGCTATGCACGGGACTTGCGCCACTTGAGTCAATAGATGCATTTGTTGAGCCCATCTTGAATGTACCGGCAGGAATGCTCACCATTACCATCTTTATACCCGTTGCCACCGAAATGGTATCAGTACTACGCTTAGAATCGATTCCGGTGCTGGTGTTCTTCGAACATCCTGTAACCAGAATAACCATGGCGGCGATCCCGATCAACAATGCGGTGCAGATTACTGAAGCTTTTTTCGTTTTTGGGTCACCCTCATAATTCCAACGAAAAATCCGTTTCTCGGCACGGTACGGCTGCCCACGCACCATCATCGGAAATTGGCGGTGAAACGCCAGCTTGCGCATCAGCAACCTCCCTATTTCATAGCATGGTAATATTTTACAATAAAAATGTGTTTCTTCTTAAATCAAAAGCTTCTGGGCTCCCTGCGCACAAGCGGCAGGTTTTCCCATCAGCGGGGCAGATGTTGCCCTGGTCCTTCCGCGGATCCAGTTATTCAAGCATTTTTTAACTTTTCCAGATAGATCATAAATAGTTTTCGCCGTGATGCGGGTCAAATGCATTCCAGGACACGAGACTCCGCTTCATGCGACGGTCAAAGCGCCGCGCATCCTGTCCGTCCCTTGCAGGGGCTCCCTTTATTTTCAAATCATCAAAGTTGCGGTGGGGTGTCCCATTCTAAAGGGTTGGAAAATCTACCATACAATGAAATTGCTATATTAATTAGTTTGATTTGAAGTATAATTGTTAAGTATCTTTTCGAAATCTACCTATCATTAGATCTTTTACGGGAGTCTTCAATAAGATATGAAAAACGTTGACAAAACAACCCATTTCTTAGATGATTCCAATCATGAATCGAACATCCCTAGAGAGGATAATTCAGGAACCGCAAAGCTGAAGGAAACCATCACGCCCCGGCGTTTACCATTCTGGAAACGGTGCATTGATATTTTTATTTCACTCACCTACATCGCTGTTGTCTTCCCTTTAATTTTCCTCGTCGTAGGGCTTGTTATAAAGATCGTTTCACCCCGCGGCCCTATCTTGTTCAAAGAGAGACGAGTGGGGGTCGGCGGTAAACTATTCAACTGCCTGAAGTTCCGGACCACGCATCTCAGCGACAATCCCGCGATTCATGGCGCCCATGTCAAAAATCTCATGGATACTGATGCTCCGTTGGTAAATCTCGAGGATCATCCCCGTATCATCCCGTTTGGAAAAATGCTGCGCGCAACCGGCATCGATTACCTGCCGCAACTGTTCAATGTCCTTCGGGGCGACATGAGCATCGTAGGACCCCGGCCGTGCTACACTTATGAAAAAGAAAAATACCTAAGCTGGTACCACGAGCGGTTCGATGTACCTCCTGGCCTTACGGGGCTTTGGCAGGTCAGCGGCAAATACAGGTTGACATTCCAACAAATGATGCGCCTCGACATTTCTTATGTCAGAAACATGTCGTTATGGCTGGATATAAAGATCATTCTCAAAACGCCACTAGCTGTTCTATGGGATTGGAATGCTGTAAGGAAGGAAATGATAGGCATGCAGTCGGATTCTTCGATCTCCAATCCCGAGGGCGAGATGGCAACCAGAATAACCCGAGATTTTAAAAAAGATTTATCTGGGGTATTTATTTCCTATTGTCATAGTGATAGAAAACTTGCAAAGACGATTTTAGACCGATTGTTTCACAACAATATTTCTGTATGGGCTAGGGATGCAGATTTAAAAGGAAATTATTACGTAAATCTTGATGATTCAATTGAACAGGCAATCAATAATGCCTCATATTTGATCTTGTTATTGACTCCTTCATCCATAAAGAGCAGTTGGGTCAGGCATGAGTGGCAACTTGTTCTAGAAAAGTCATGGGAGAATCCTAAAAAGAAGATATTGCCTATATTATTTGCCGATGTAGCGGCTCCAGCCTTTCTTTTAGATAGGCCAATCTTGAAATGTAAATCGCTCGAATATGTAGACAACATTCTTCTTGATTCCTTGGTGCGTATTATTTCCAGTCATGCGGGTACGGTTGATGATCAACTGGAATTATTATCTTTTGAACCCAACATAATTAAATCTCGCTTTGATGAATTATTTCAATCAGCAGAAGAAATTAATAAACTTGGCGCCTGGGACATTGAAAATGCCTAGCCCAACAACGGAATTGCGGCGAGAACATTCGGTATTTATAAATTGCCCATTTGACAAATACTATGAGCCACTATTGGATTGTATATTTTTTTCGACTATTTGCTGTGGATTTGTGCCGCGATCTAGTAAAGAAAATGAAACCGTTTCGGAATTTAGAATAAACAAAATCAAAAGTGCTATATTCCATTCAAAATACTCAATTCACGAATTGTCCATATGTCGTGGAGAAGGTGAGGAAAATTTGGCAAGATTTAATATGCCATTAGAATTGGGAATATGTATTGGTCAGAGTCGAAACGATACGGAAAAAAGCGTTTGTCATGAATGGTTAGGTTTAGTTCCCAAAGGGCATATCTTTAAAAAATTCATATCTGATTTGTCCGGCTTTGATCCCAAAGAACATGATTGTACGCCGGAATCAATAGTTCCCGCCGTTGTATCTTGGTTAATTACTCGCCCAGAGGCAATTAAAACCCTAACTCCCAAAGATATTTTGTTTTTGCTAGAAACTTTTACCAAACAGAAAACCAAACTTTCGGAAGAGTGGAATGGACAGCCTTTATGGGGTGATTTAATTAAATGCGCCGCTACAATTGTTAAACCTAATTTAGCTACTTCAGAAGATCGCTTTTGATTTGGAAGCTGAAACAGGCCTTTATGATAGAATTATCTCTGCCATTATTTCAATGGATTAATGAATCTCAGATTTTTAAGCGCAACAATTATTCGATAGCCACTATGTAGCACGGCCTGTTCGAGTAGAGCAAATCTCGTATCTCTCTCCAGTATTTTCTCGAAATATCTGAAATTTCTTTACCTTCAATTACTATAAAGCGTAAGCTACCTACCAACTGTGTATTGCCTACCTATTTATAAGGATAATTTTTATAGCTGGGGTTTCCGATTCCACGGCAGCAGGTTATTGATGTCGTGGTTCAGTTGCCCTTGCCCACCGCGTTTCTAGTTATGCGAAAAAGGAAATCGTTGTTGCCCTTCAGGGCTCCTGAATAAAAGTGAATATTTTATAATGTAAATTTTAAAACCAGAAAATCTTTCTCGCGGCATATATGTCTACCATACCCATCGAAATCTATTCACGCCCCCCTCGGTGGTGCCATTAGGGGGCATCACTCCCCCTTAAAGCCCACATTCCGGCCCGATGTGTTTCTGGGGCGGGGTCGTTTGCCCTTTCCGGCTTTCAGCGCCCCGTAGGGCGTCAGGATTAAGAAAAAACGCTTAGGCTTACCCGCTTCGAAAAAGTTTTAAAGGGGTATACCACGCTCATGAGGTCAAAGCGTCCGGCCAAGTGTCCAGTTTTAGGGGGTTTTGTCCGGTATTTCAGCGTATTTGAAAGTTGACAGGAAGAAATTTAATTCTAAAAAACCCTTAAATACAAAAGCCCCGAACATCATGAAAATCAAAATGTTACGGGGCATTTATACGGAGGGGAGTGGATTTGAACCACCGGTACCGTTGCCAGTACGCAGGTTTAGCAAACCTGTGCCTTAAGCCGCTCGGCCACCCCTCCAACATGATTTTTTTAAACAAACCATTGAATATACTTTTCGACCTTACCACGCACAAGACGGAGCAACGGGAGGTAGCAGGCAGTCGCATTACTATGCCTTGAGCGATGGTGAGTTTCCGGTCAACACCGGATGAGAGGGAAAGGATTACGAGAAAATTGTAACAACGAAACCGGCACATATGCTATTTTACCAACAATTAGTAGGTTAGGGGATGTCTATCCCTACTTCATGTAAAGCTTCGGCGCTGACGGTTTATGTACGGATAGGTTGATGGAATAGCCGCTTTGTTGTAATTAACGTCATAAGCGTAAGGCGTACTCCCAATTCCTCTTCGTTCGGGCGAGCGCACAAAAACCTATGGACAGCAAAACCCTGCGTGAAAATTTCAACCGCTACCTGACTAATTTCCTGGCCAAGGATGAGGCGACCGCCACGTCCTACGATCGCTATCTGGCGCTTGCCTATGCGGTCCGCAGCGAACTCATGGAAAAATGGATAGAGACCCAGAAACGATATCATGAACGCAACGTACGGCGGTTGTATTATTTGTCAACCGAATACAATCTCGGGAAAAACCTGTTGCAGAACATGCTGCATCTCGGCATCGAAAGCGGGATGACGCAGGCGGTCAAATCTCTCGGTTTTTCAATCGAAGATCTTTATGCCGAAGAGGACGACTACCAGCTCGGCAATGTCAGCGAGGAGCGGATTACGGTCTGCCTGCTCGATGCGCTTGCCTCGCAGGGCTACCCCGCCATGGCCTATGGGATACGCTACGATTACGGCCAGTTCAACCAGGAGATCCGCAACGGCGTCCAGACCGAGAGGCCGAACGACTGGATGCGGCGCGGCAACCCATGGGAGATCCTGCGGCTCGAATATACCTGCACGGTAAAGTTCGGCGGTAAATGCCGTATCCTGAACCCTTCGGAGCCCCTCGGGCCTTACGAATGGAACAACAGTGAAATCGTTCACGCGATTCCCTACGACCTCCCTCTTGTCGGGTACCGGAACGGCACGGTGAATACGCTCCGGCTCTGGTCGGCACGTCTGTCCGAGCAGTTTCTGCCCGATTACCTGAATCACGGCGACTATGAGCGCGCCTTCGAGGACAAATCGAAATACGGCCGCATCACCCAGCTTCTGTTTCCTGACGAGGATGTGCGGCGGGCAACTGATCTGCGCATGAAGCAGCAGTATTTCTTCATCTGCGCCTCGCTGCAGGATATCATCCGTCGATTCAAACAGGATGGTAATGCCATTCAGGATTTTGACAAAAAAGTTGCTGTCCATATCAGCGGAAGTTGCTGCGCGCTCGCTATTCCGGAGATGATGCGTCTCCTGGTCGACAAGGAGGGTGTTCCTTGGGGCAAGGCATGGGAGATGACCCGGGTGATTTTTTCATACACGAGTCAAGCGCTTTTCAAGGAAGACACTGAGATATGGCCGGTGTATAAGGTCGGGCAGATCCTGCCGCGCCATTTGCAGATTATTTTCGATCTCAACCAGATTCACCTTGATGAGGTGCGGACTCGGTGCGGATCCGATTCCAACCTTGTGCGCGAGCTGTCGCTCATCGAAGAGGGGGAAGTCAAGCGCATTCGCTTCGCCGACCTTGCGGTGCTCGGATCCAATTCGATCAACGGCGTTTCGGGAGAGCAGACGGAGAACCTCAAAAATAAAGTGTTTCCTTATCTTGCCGGCTACTTTACTGATCGGTTTTCCTGCCGTGTCAATGGCATCGGGCAGCGTCGTTGGCTCATGTACTGCAACCGGCCTTTGAGCCAGCTCCTGACGAAGTATATCGGCGAGCAGTGGATTACGAAACCCGACCAGCTGCAGGGCATCGAGAAACACCTCCATGACGATCGGTTTCTCCAGGCATTTTCTACCATCAAACGTGAAGCGAAACGGAGGCTTGCCGAGGCGCTGAAGCAGACGGACGGCTTTACGGCGGATGAATCGATGCTCTTCGATGTGCAACTCGGCAAGATTCATGTAAACAAGCGACAGCTTCTGCATGTGCTCTATGTGCTGCACTGCTACCTGGCGATCCGACAGGGAGAAAAGCCATGCGTGCCCCGATTCCATATCTTTGGCGGCAAGGCCTCGCCATCAGACTTTCTTGCCAAGCAGATCATCCATCTGATATGGGCGGTCGCGGAACGGATCAACGCCGACGAGGCGGCGAGGGGACTCCTGAAGGTGTCGTTCATTCCGAACGCCGCGCTCAGCTGGGCCGAACGTATTGCGCCGGCGGTGGATCTGTCGGAGCAACTGTCAACCGCTGGAATGGAGTCGTGCGGGACATTCAGCATGAAATTCGCCTTGAACGGCGCCGTTACGATTGCGAGCCGCAGCGGCGCCAACATTGAAATGGCTCGGCGGATCGGGGAGGGGAACATCTTTACTTTTGGTCACGACCTTCCCGCTCTTTCCAGCCTGCACGACTACCGTCCTACTGATCTTTTGGCCCGGGATGAGCGGCTTAAAACGATTTTTTCGTTTCTGGAAGATGAAGTCCTTCCGCGCACCGTTGACGGCCACGCCATCCACCCGTTGCTCTCCGCGCTTCGAGATTCCGACCGCCATTTCGTCCTCCTTGATTTCGACGACTATATCGCGCGCCAGAAGCAGGTCGATGCGCTCTATCGCGACCCGATCGCCTGGCTTAAAACCAGTCTGACCAATCTCGCGCGGATAGGATGGTTCATGAGCGATCGCATAGTGCAGGAATATGCGCGCGACATCTGGAAGGTAGCGGCCGTATGAAAAAAGAGCTGAAACTTGCCGGCATTCCAATCGTATCCGGCTGGGGGATGGGGAAAGCCTACTTCGTTGGCCGTGTCGTGCCGGACACGTCAACTATTTCGATCGCTCGGCAGGATCTTGGCGGCGCGATCATGCAGTTCAACGCTATTCGCGAGCGCGCGAAGCAGGAGTACCGGAAGCACCTCTTGCAGATTGATAAATCATCAAAGGTCGACGTATCAATCTTGAATATTTATGAGCACATCCTCGACGACCCGGCTTTTATCGGACAGGTCGTCGAAACGATCTCGACAAAGCTCTATGACGTCGAAACCGCCATCCGCCTCGTGTCTGACGATTTTATCAAGCGGTTCGATGCCGCCGGAACTTCGTACTTCCGGGAACGCGCGAGCGATATGGTGGAGATCTGCGAACGGCTGATCGCTTACCTGCATGATGGCGACGGTCGCATCACTAAATTCTTGGAACCGGTGGTGCTCATCGTCTCACGCACTTTCACGCCGTCCGATATTCTCGCGTATGAAAAGTCCAAGGTGCAGGCCGTGGTGACCGCCAGCGGCGGCAAAACCTCGCATGCCGCAATCCTCGCCCGTTCCTACAATATTCCGGTCATCTCGGGCATTTCGCATCTGTCGGAAAATATCACGCCAGGCGATACTGTTCTCGTGGATGCCGACCGAGGATTTGTACATGTTAATCCACCGACGACGGTGGTGACCCATTTCCAGAAGCAGTTGACAAAAAATACAGTCTTTGAAGAACTCATTAAAAAGTGGCAGCGACCGGTCTATACGCGCGACGGCGTCAAGATCGAGGTCATGGCGAACATCTCGCTTCCCGACGACGTAGACATGGCCAATGAGTATGGCGCCGACGGCATCGGCCTCGTGAGGACGGAATACCTGCTTTCGAACCGAAAAGAGATGCCGCCTGTCGAGGTGCAGCTAGAATATTACGGCAACATTTTCAAGAAGCTTAACAAGAAGCACTGCGTTATCCGGCTCATGGACATCGGCGGCGACAAGGTGCCGCAATTCTTCGACATGCCCCCGGAGTTCAATCCATTCATGGGGTGGCGCGCTATCCGGATCTTTCTGGAGAAGCGCGAATATTTCGAGGCGCAGGTCGAGGCGATCATGCGTGCTGGTCAATCATATTCGTATTCGATCATGGCGCCTATGGTGACCACGCTTCAGGAGTGGATCGACGCCAAGTCGGTCATCGCCGGAGTCGCATCGCGTCTCGGCATGGAGATGCCCAAATGCGGGGTGCTTTTCGAGGTGCCGCTCGCTATTCTCGGCATGGCCATGTTTTTGAAGGAGGTCGATTTCGCCTCGATCGGCACGAACGACCTGATTCAGTATCTCAGCGCCGCCGACCGCAA
>JBEKOX010000059.1:0-17899 GCA_049521335.1 Chitinispirillaceae bacterium | reverse complement strand
CCAAATGCGGGGTGCTTTTCGAGGTGCCGCTCGCTATTCTCGGCATGGCCATGTTTTTGAAGGAGGTCGATTTCGCCTCGATCGGCACGAACGACCTGATTCAGTATCTCAGCGCCGCCGACCGCAACAACGCAAAAGTAACCTACCTGTACAACCCGGTCGAACCCGTTTTCCTGCGCATCATCCGAAGCGCCATCAAGACGGCAAGCGACAACGGTATGCCAATCTCTATCTGCGGCGAGATGGCGGGAAACCCTGCCCATACGGTGCTCCTGGCGGGCTTAGGCCTGCGTCGCTTCAGCGTGATCCCGCGCAACATTCCGCTGATCAAGGAGATCATCTCACATATTAACTACATGGAGGCGGCAGAAAGCATTTCGCATATCGATGCTATTGATTCGACCGATGACATGTCACGATGGCTCAAGAGTTTAAATAAGAGACTTCTGGGAGATGTCCTATCCAAGTTGCCGGCGGAAGTTGAAGTTTAACGATTTTAAAAAAACGGAATTATTCTGCAGATAGATTATCTTTTATTCTTCGCTTTTACGGAGTTATTTTACCCCGGCCAGGTTTAAAAACTCCATGCGGGTCGAGTGCTCGTTACGGAAACTGCCGAGCATTGCGGAGCTTACCATGCGGGAGTTTTGCTTTTCAACGCCGCGCATCATCATGCAGAGGTGTCGCGCCTCAATGATGACGCCGACTCCCTCGATATCCATCGGTCCCATGAGCGAGGCCGCAATCTGCTGTGTCAACCTCTCCTGGACCTGGAGCCGTCGTGCGTAACACTCCACAAGCCGCGCCAGCTTGCTCACCCCATACACCTTGTTCCGGGCGATATAACCTATATGACACTTGCCGAAAAACGGCAATAAATGGTGCTCGCACATGCTGTAGACCTCGATGTCGCGAACGATGATCATGTGATTGCACTCTTCTTCGTACATTGCACTCTTCAAGATCGCTTCGGGGTCTTCCGAGTATCCTTTCATGAGAAACTGGTAGGCTTTCTGCACCCGTTGAGGCGTTTTGATGAGTCCTTCGCGGTCCGGGTTCTCGCCAATTGCGGAAAGTATCCGACGTATTGCCTGTTCCATATTATTCCTCTACAAGCTGAAGGGAAATGTCAAATTTTTTAATATATATTTTCTTCGGGACCGCAGGAGACCTGGAGACAGACCATGGAAACCATTTACAAGAATCAGCCTGAGCGAAACAGCAGAGCTCTGGCCATCGTGCTTGCCATTTTCGCGATCGTGTGCTGCGCCATCATTTACTATCTTGCCATGAATATGCCACGGTTTATAGCGCGTAACCCCCAGAAACTTGACCTCTACTATCGAAATACGAAACGGTTTACACCGGAAGAGAAAATGCGCTTTCTCAAAGCGCATGCCGGCCTGTGGGTGTATACATCGGAAGTCACAGCGGACGGCATGCCGCTCAAAAGGTCCGACCTTCTTGAAATCAAGAGTAACGGCATCATCTGGGAGGTCGCGGAGTGGGATGTTGCCATGCCCGGCCCTGATGCGCCCCTTCCCGTCCGATTGATCCAGGTCCGCACCGCCTATGTGGTACCCTACGGCGTCCTGAAAAACGACACGCTGAACGATGCCTATACAATCCATCAAACTTTTATCAGGGCGAACGATACCTGCTTTGGCGGATGGAATTTTATTGATCTCTGGAACATTGCAAAATCGGGCGATTCGCTCGTCATCAACCGGAAAAAATACGCCGCATATAAAGGGGAACCCTCCTTATTTTTCCCCAACGGTCTCGTAGACTTGGTTGGCACCGGCGGTACCTCGGAAAACAAGTATTTCAAGCGGAACACTCAGAACCCGATGGGTTCTGAGATTGAGTTGACCGCTTCGATCAAGGGAATCAAGGATTCCGGAACGAAAATTGTTTCCCGCAATGCAATGACTATTCCAGGATGCCTCAACCTTACCAACCTCTGCGAGGTATTGAAAGATGAACTATTCTACACCTATAAAGTTAAGAAAATAGTATCATGCAGCCCGGCAAGCGTGGATTCACTTCTCGAACGGTACTATCAACCGCTTCTCATCGACGAACATTTTCGCTCCTACCCACGGTTACTGCCGAAGGCAATCACGGTATCGTTCTTCCTCGAACGCGACGGGTCCCTTGGCAACATACAGGTCAGTGGCGCGCCCGAAACAGATAAAATGTTTGTCAATGAGCTGATCCATGAAATCAGCGAATGGCGTCTTCCTCCGGCCAAAGAGCAATTCGCGATCCGGCATACCTTTACCATGCCGTAACGGTCCCGTCTGCTTTTAGTCTCCTGGATTTCCGTTGCCGGATGCGGTAACGTTATCCTTAAAAGTCACCGTTATATTTTGCAAAGAGTATATTAAAACGATTCGATGTGCCGGAACTATAAAGAGATTGGTTCTAACGAGGTGTTTTCAAACCATTCCGCATCGATGAGTTCATGCGCAACTCCAAAAAATATTTACGCCACCATTAAAGGATGCTGATGCCCACGCAGCTCCGAAATACCGAGAACGGACGTGAAACAATTGGAAGGGGACTTTTGTCCACACTGCGGTGAAGAGATCAGGCGGGGAGCCATGTCCTGCCCGCATTGCGGTTCCGATGAGGAAACCGGGTGGTCGGAGAATCGCCATCTCGACGGCATCGATCTCGGGGATGACGATTTTTCTTACGAGGAGATGCTTGGGAAGGAGTTCGGGAAAGAACCGTCCCGGCCGCCCCAGAAACTGTGGATCTACGTTACTTCGCTCGTCATTCTTGCCCTGAGTGGACTTGGGTTGATTTTGATGTTGCGTCGATGATTTATTTTACACATGGAAAATCGTGTCGGTCACTTCTTATCCTTCTGGATCTTCAAAAAACTGTCGGCGATTATCCTCCTGGCGGTTGCCTTTTCCTTTTGTTGAAAAGGTACTGGTAGGCATCTTGCGATACATGCGGAGGTGCAGCATCGCCAGATGGCTGCGCCCCATCTCCTGAGGCTTCATAGGCGGTAAAGGCTTCTTCGTTCCGGAAGGTGTGGAACGAATCATTTCCGAAATCTAGGTCGAGATCGACCTGGTCGTCGCTTTTATTATAGACGGCGTAGAGAGCCTCTTTAAGCTCCCGCTCGAACTGGCGGATAAACACCTTGACACGATCGATATTGGTCTGCCCGTCAAAAACCACGGAGAGATAGGTATTTTCATCGATCGCATCGATAAAAATGTTCCGCTCACGTCCCTGATGAAGCATGGCGGAGAATTCGCTTTCGCCGACAAGGTTTGCAATCGCGAGGGTAGAGGCGGTGGCTCCGGCCACAAGCGCCGCAAGCGACTGCACATCCACATTCCCAAGGCTGCCCTGATGGGTTATTATCCTGCCATCCCGGTTGATGAGCAGAGCTAAAAGGAGTTTTGCTTTGCTTGATAGCGGTAACAGAATGCCATCAAGCCGCTCAATATCCTCTGGAAAAATAATCATGTCTTTCATTAGTTATCTCTTTCCGATTCCGAAAAGCCGGGCAAAAAAGCCCCTTCGTTTCTGCTCGGGTCGCTTGGTGACGGAAGCCGGAGCGGATTTTGTCGATTTTGCACCATCTGCGCGAACTGTTTTACCTGCCGTGACGGGAAGCTGAGCTTTGCCTCCAGGCTTTGCGACCGGTTGTGGCTTCGGGGCAGCTTTGGCGGTTACTGGCTTCTTCGGTAGTGGCACCGGTTGCGCTTCCTGGACGATCGGCTCCGACGCGGTCTGCGGTTCGGCAGGGGCAACAGGAGCCGCGTTAGACGGCGCGCCCATTTGCTTTATGTCAGACGCCGGTCTCGGAGCGGCAGCGCCTGCGGCCGGAGCGCGATTGATGTGGGAATATTTTTTATTGAGGCCGTCAATAACGATCTTGCCGATCAGTTTCAAAGAATCGAAGACACCGATGCCTTTATTTGCAATTGCCTCGCTCCACGGAAGGTTATAGCGATTTATCTGCTGCTGCAGATCTTCGATCGGAAGTGCATTCGGAAGATCGCGTTTGTTATATTGAATGATGATGGGAAGTTCCTCGCGATTGTAGTGGTATTCGGCGAGATTGTCCTCAAGATTCTGAAAACTCTCCAGATTCTCGGCGATTTTATCGACCGCCGAGTCGGCGACGAAAACCAGCCCATCGACCCCGCGCAGCACAAGCTTACGTGTAGCGTTGTAGTATACCTGTCCCGGAACCGTATACAGTTGAAATTTGGTGGCAAAACCCTTGATTGTCCCCAAGTCCACCGGTAGAAAATCAAAAAACAGGGTCCGGTCGGTTTCCGTAGCAAGCGAGACCATATCGCTTCGATGCTCGATCGGCAGCTTCCGGTGTATAACTTGCAAGTTGGTAGTTTTTCCACTCAATCCGGGACCGTAATAAACGATTTTTACACTTATTTCCCGCGCTGCGTAATTGATCGATGCCATAGATTATCCTTTGATTTTGGATTACCGCCGCGTTTTGTCGATCCCACCCGTTCTCTCGTATAACTGTTTTGAATATAGTTTGTAAGATTTATCTCAGGCAAGAGGCGGCTCTCCATGGCGGAAAGCGATTCCGGTGACAAGCTTGCAGATAGTTTGCATTTCGTATAAAGGACGTTGGTATGCCGAGATCAAGGAAGGCCACTATGCCAAAGGACGTGGAAACTGGCGGAATACCCACACCCCGACCACGTATGCGGCATGGTAACCGGCATAGTCGTGGAGAGATCCGCCACCGAGGTCTTGATAAAGCCTATTTTGATTTTGCGAGCTTGCTGACAAACTTTGTCAAGCTGGTTTTGTTGTTGGCTGCTTTATTGGCGTGAATGAGGCCGATTTTCACGCTTTTGTCGATGACCGAATACGCGGTCTTGAGTGTTTCGGCGGCCTTTGCGTTGTCCTTGGAATCAAGGACGTTTCGCACGGCGGTTTTTAAACGGGAACGCGCTTCGCGATTCGCGGCGTTATGTCTAACGTTTTTGCGTGCCTCTTTTTCCGCCGATTTGTGTCTTTTCATTAATAAACTCCTTGCCGGGTAAGGGTAACTGCACCTTGAAAAATAGAAGTTAACCGATTTTTGAAGATTTTAAAAATAATTCCGCATGGAAGGGAAAGGCAAGAAACGCAGAAGAGACGTGCAAGCCTGCTTCGAGGATGCAAAGCGGATATGATAAACGCAGTAGCCGGAAACGGAAGGTATTTTTCACCTATGGACACGGATGCAAGAGGGCTGACCGGATAACGGCCGCCCGTGCAGGAAACAGAGGGCAGGGAATGATCCATGGCGTCTCTTAATACTTTTCAAGTTCCTCCATCGGTCTCCTTTAAGGGCGACTTCTGGAAACCCTGCCCGGGAACCCGGGGCGGGTACCTCTGCTGCGGGTACCAAATTCTTTCCCCGGCGCAGGGGTGCGGCATGGAGTGCCGCTATTGCATTCTGCAAGTATATTTCGACGATCCCAGACCGGTGAATTTTTCAAATTACGAGGACCTCGAACGAGAGGTGGCTCTGAAAATGACTGGCAGGCAAGGGGTAGTGCGGTTCGGGACCGGCGAGTTGACGGATAGCCTTTATGCTGAGCCGGAGGTTGGTCTTTCCCGCCGAATTGCCGCAACGATCGAGCCGTATGCCAACGCCGTCGTGGAGTTCAAGACTAAAAGCACAAACGTAGACAGGCTTGCGGACATCGCACGTCCGGAGCGGATCGTCATTGGCTTTTCCGTCAATACGCACAGGATGATCACGATGCACGAAAAGAAGACTGCGCCACTCGATCAAAGGCTCGCTGCCGCCGCGCGATGCGAAGCAATGGGATTTCATGTGGCGTTTCATTTCGACCCGATGTTCGTCTACGAAGGGTGGGAGACGGAATATCGAGAGGTGGTCCGGGCGATATATTCTCACCTGAGGGAGCCTCGATCCATCGCCTGGATCAGCCTCGGCGGATTTCGTACCAATCCTGCGCTCAAAAAATATCTGCGCAGGTTCGGAACCCACCTGCCGCTTTTCGCCGGTGAGATGATCGTCGGCCTCGACGGCAAGCTGCGTTATTTTCGCCCCCAGCGGATCAGGCTCTTCAGGGCCATGCAGGAGGAGTTCTCCCGGCAGCATCCCGATGCCCCCCTTTATCTCTGCATGGAAAGTCGTGAGGTCTGGGAGGCATCTGGAATGGCAATGCGCATTCCGGATGGACTGCCGGCTTACCTCGACCGGCAAGCCGAAAGAATGCTGGCCCGGAGATAGACGGCCAAACTCACATATTTTATGATAATGGAAACCCGATTGAAGCCCCGAAACCATTCCGCCGCCTCTGCCATCGGTTCCCTTGAAAGGGGATCGAAGCCGCGTGTCGTCGCGGTTGTCGATAGCATAGTTCCTATCGTTGACCTCATTCAACTAAAACGCAAAGGGATTGACCTGTTTGAAATCAGAGTCGATCTCATTGAAACCACACTCGCATGTATAGTTAAATATATGGGTGAT
This sequence comes from Chitinispirillaceae bacterium, assembly GCA_049521335.1. GTDB lineage: Bacteria > Fibrobacterota > Chitinivibrionia > Chitinivibrionales > Chitinispirillaceae > BOG-1184. Next base: position 11,400 of record JBEKOX010000059.1, on the reverse strand, counting down.
CTTACCGCACACGTCGGACTGCCGCTCATCGGCACGGTGCGTGAAAACACAAAAACCGCTCCGGATCGTCTGCGGATTTTCCGGACTATCCTGCCCCTTGTCCATGGAATCGATATCGAACTCGGGTGCGCTATTTTGCCCGAGGTAGTTGCTGAAGCGCATCGGCTGGGGAAAACGGTCATCGTTTCCGAGCACAACTTTGAAAAAACACCCTCGGATACGGCGCTGCAATCGATTGTCGATCAGGCGAAAGCCGCAGGAGCCGATCTTGTCAAGATCGCGGCCATGGCCCGAAACAAGGACGATGCCCGGCGGCTTCTGCGATTTGTCAAATATTGCGGTTTTCCCATCGCCGCGTTCGCGATGGGGGAGGAGGGAGCCTTTTCACGCGTGCTTGCCTGCGAAAACGGCTCACTATTTACTTACGGGTATATTTCAAAGCCGGTCGCGCCGGGCCAGCTTTCGGCGGTTGAATTAGCTGGAAAAATCAAGAGAAAATAAAATTTAATGCCGACCAAAATCTCTGACTTTTTATTCCTTTATTCTTCCAGTCTCCGGATCGCGAAAATCCGGCAGCATCACATTGCCCCAATCGTCGAAATCGAATCCCACGGACAGGGAGTATCGGTCCCCGCCATTCTGCTCCGGGTCAGCAATTGTTTTGGTAAACCCGCGATCCCAACGCAGGCTGACCGCCAGCGGAATGCCGCTGAACATGGTGGCCTGTAAACGGAGTTCGGTACCGTAGGAGAACACCCAATGGCTTAAATCCAGGAGCTGCGATACGCTGGTGGCGCCGGCGCCGCCGCTGAAGTTCAAACAGCCATAGAGTTTCTCTAAGTAAAAGATCCAGAGTTTTTTATCGATGAGCGGAGGAGAGAGCGGGAATCGATAGGAAACCGCTCCGTTGACCACGATTGGGCCGGTGACGAGAACCGTATCATTTGGTTCTTTAATAGTGTCGTGATAGGCATATTGCGTGACCGTATTTTGATAATAAAATGTGTAACCCGGGACCCAGGCGACCGGCAGGTAGAACGAAGGGAAGGCGGACGTATCACGATGAACGACATCGATCGCATCGCCGCGCAGATCGAAGTGCAGATCGCCGAAAAAGGGAGCCGCGGTGCCATATTTTATATGGGCAACCACTTCATGATATTGAAAATTGTACTGATTTTCCTCGGCTTCACCGTTGGCATCGGTCGTGAAGGGGTCATCCTGATTGGTTGAAAAAAGCTGCCAATAACTGTATTGCAGCTTGGCGGCATAGCCCCGCGGAGAGATCGAACTGCGGGAGTCCTTGGCCTGTTCCATGGCTGTTATCATGGCGCCGACGCGGTACTCTTTTCCCAGGTTATAATTGAAACCCCCATAATCCGGAATATCCTCAAGGACGTCGTAGCGGTTCAGCCCGGTAAGAAGGTGCACGGCGAGCTGATCTTCACCCGCGTCCATCCCGCCGCCTGATCCTTCAAGGTAATGGGAAACCAGAAAATCGAGATTCTGAAGCCGTATGTTGTAAGGGATGTAATCGGTCACCAGATTGGTCGCGTCGTACGCCGAGTCAACTCCCGCTATACCCAGGAGGGAATAGTCGAAGGAAAGGGTAACCGGCAGAATTTGGGTGGAGCCGTGCAGCCACACGTCGAAGCTCTGCCGAATATCAAGAATTCCATCGTTCAGGTTGATCAGGTTCTCGTAGGGAACGAAGAGGAACAAGCCATCGAGTTCCGTTCCCATTCCCAGCCATGAGTAAGGGTCCATGAGATTGAACGTGGCGCCAATCTTGAATGCCGAGGCGCCGGAGTAGACGTTATTCGCCTTTGTATTGAGCTGCTCAATCAGCGCCGTCGGGGTCATGAGGAACTGCCGCGGCAGTTTCGAGTAGGGGCGGTGGGTCGGCGCGAGAAGATCTACGCCGGCGAGGCGGGGCAGCGGAGAGCGTGCGATCAGCGATGAATCGACAATGGTGTCGCCGAGAGAGGCGATGGAATCAAGAAGATAGATGCCATACCCGGCGGAGTCATAGCTGGCGAAAGCCAGGCGCTTCCCATCCGGAGAGACTGCCGGTGCAAAAGCGCTGCCGAGGACATTCGTTACCCTGCTGACAGCGCCGGTTTCGAATCCATAGCGATAAATGTTAAAAATGCCGGTTTTGTCGGAGGAAAAGTAAAGATATTTGCCGTCGCCGCTGAAATACGGATCGCGGATATCGCAGGGTAAGTTTAAAAACTGTTTCGTTTCGTGGGAGGCGGTATCGTAAAACCCGATTTTGCGGTAGTCCTTATCAAAATAACTGTAGGCGATGGTTTTGCCGTCGGGCGACCATGCCACGCTGTAAATGAAGTAGATGTTCCGGGCGGATGAATCCCGGTTCGGATAAATGATCCTAAACGTCTTTCCGGAGGTATCGGTTATTGCCAGGAAAAAACGGTCGTAGTCGCGCTTTGCAGCAACGAGGCGATCGCCGCTCGGGGAGAAAGCCGCGCTGAAGATTCCCTTCTGAGCCGTGACCTGCCGTTCGGTTTTCTTCGGAAACAGCCGGAAATGCTCCTTATCGGGCGGCAGCGCATCGGTAAAAAGATCGAGGGTGCGATAGCCGCCGCGATCGGGCGGAAGTTCGGATTTTTCCGATTTCGGGCTGCAGAAGGCAATGCGGCTGCTTGGCGCATGAATATCGTAAAAACCGTTGACGTTCATCTCCGGTTTTATTTTTTTTGCCTCCTTGAGCGATGTATCCAACTTGTAGGAAAAGAGAATTTTATGTCCGTAATCAGCGGCGCCGTTTGAGAGGAAATAGACCTTTTTCCCGTCGGGCGAAAAACGGGGCCAGTAATTTTCATACCCGAGTTTATTGATTTTTTTGCCGGGAACGAGCGTCCCGAGCCTTTCCTTTTGCAAGCCATAGCGTTTTTCGAGATTTGATTTCCACTCGGCGTACAGCTGGCGGGCCGGAATGCCGATTACCGCCTTTATCACGTCGTCAAAGTTAAAATAGGCAAGGCTTGAACTCGTGCGCGCCATTGCCACGATCTTGTCATAGCCGTATTTGTCGGCGATATAGGAGACCATGGAAAAACCCTGATTGTACGCTTTTTCAAAGTCGTCGCCCTTACCCGCGAAAGTCTGCATGTGATCCCAGGTGATGAGATGATGCGACAGCGTGAGCGATCGCAGCAGCATCTCCCGGTGGCTGTCCCACCGGTCCGCACCGTACTTGCTGCTTGAATACTGGGCTATTCCCTCGGCGAACCAGGGCGGGAGAATATCCGGCGGCCACATCTGGAAAAAGTTGATCTGGACCGGCTCGTTCGGGTGCGTGAAATAACCGAACTGGATCCCGTACATCCACCATGGGAACTTAAGCGCGAGCGGGATCGAGCATTGATGGGCGAATTCATGCGTGATGACATCGTCGAACCACGCGTGGCTGCCGCGCAGGTCAAAATCGAAATCGTGGGTCCAGAGGATAATGAAATTAAGATTGGCAAAAGTGAGTCCGTTGCTCTCGTCACCGTCCTGGAGGAGGATCTGGGTCTTGTTCGGCAGGTGAACATTATAGATTTTCTCGTATATGACGTATAACTGCTCAAGCTTGTCGCCGACGGGTTTAACCAGATGCTCGATGCCTCTATGATAGTAGATCGTGAAATGCGGCGTTTCTGCGGTAAAACGCTGCATGGCGTATCCGTTCCACGATGTAGCCGTGGCAACGCGGGAAACCAGGATGGCGAGCAGCAGGCAGGGGACGGTTATTCGGGCAAGGCGCGACGGTCGCATCGTTATCGCGTCACCGCCAGTTTCCAGAATTTCTCATATTTTTTTCCGCCTATGGTCGCTCCCATCCGGCAACGATACAGTGCCGGGCCGAGCCGGGAAATCGGTACCTGGAATTCGTTATAATCAGGATAGTTGCCGGTGAGGGCCGACGGTGGAGTCCCCATGGAGGTCGAGGAAAAAACCGAATAGCCGGAGAAGGTCACGATGTCGAGCCGGACATTGGTTGCCGGTCCGGAAAACTGATACCGGAATGTTACCTGATTGTAAAGTGATTTCTGGACCGGATTCGGATAGCTGAAGAGGGTAATCGGCGGCGTTTGCGTCGTGTCGATCGGCAACAAGCCGGTTCGGAAGGCAAAGGAGCGGCCGTTGTCGTAGCCCGTCTGCGGCCAGAACAGTGAGTCCGGCAGAATGGCGCTTCCCAGCCGGTAGCGATAGATCCATCCGTTTATGGCAGGCACGAACAGATCCACCGGGCCGTTGGCGGTCATGCGCGCGGCCAGCGGGGCGACGGCCGGCGAAGAACCGGTCGTTATCGGCCAGTTCGAGGCATATGGCGGCGGCTGGGTGCCCGGAGGCAGGGTGACGGTGATACCGGGGCGTTTGCCGGCAGCGTCGACCGCATCGATAAATCCGCCCGGCGTGACAAAGGGAGTGACGAGAGAATCTCCAACCGTCAGCAGTGTATCGATGAGGCTCTGCGTGAGTTCGCCCATGCTGTCGAGGCCGCCGGTCGACGGGTCCTGGTACCAGATCATGCCCTTTGCAATATTTGCCTTGACGATTTTATCGACGCTGAAAGTCGCATTCTCGCCGGTAGGCGATGAAAAAAGGACCGTGGGCTTGCGCGTGCTGCCGGTGACCACGACGGGCGACGAGGTGATGCTGCCGCGCTGGTACCAGAACCTATTGTCAAGATACGACGGCCATCCGTAGACAAGAACGCCCTTGTAGTTGAAGGCATAGAGACCGTTTGTGCCGCCTACGATGATGTCGGGATAGCCGTTCTGGGTAAGGTCGGCAAGCGACGGTGCGGCATTATTGACTGGCAGGCCAGCGCGGTTCCCCTTTGCAAGCGCGATCTGGGTTGCGGAATCGATATTGGCGTATTTCGACGGCCAGTCTGACGGCGCGGCCGTCCAGCCAGGCGCAAGCTGCAAGGTCTTCTGCATGTACACCCACAGCCCGTGCCGGCTGTCGCACACCACGATCTCGCTCGAACTGTCGCGGTTGAGATCGCCGGTGACGAGGGTGAACGGTCCAATTGCATTTGTATCAAGTTTGACATGGCTTACGCGAGAGGAGGTATCGGTGCACAGAGAAAGGGTCCCGTCGGTCTGAATAACGGCAATGGTATGCGGATTCTCGCGTATAGCGGCGATAGCGCAGACGGGACTGTTGGATGTCAATGAATCCGACCGCACGGTATCGATGCCGCTGCCGAAAACGACGCGACCGCCCGTGCAGCCGATTGCCCAGGCCGAATCGCCGCTCCGGTAGCTGCAGACATACGAAGATGGCGCGGCCGCCAGCCTGACGGTATCCCAAGAGGCGGCGGAGGTCGGCGAGAGAGCGGTAAGAAGCCGGATGCCGAGGCTTCGGGATGGGATAAAAACCTTGTTGGCGACCACACTGGGCATGGTGAATACCCCGGCGGTGCTGTCGATGCAGAAGAGGGTATCGACGTTGCGGAGGGTGTCGCCATGTACATCGAGGCGATTGACGGCAACCATGGTCTGGCCATAGGTGATCCCATCGTTCGCGGTCGTGGTATCGGTACCGAAGGCATAGAGCTTTCCCGACGAATCAAGCAACACGAGTTGCTGGGCATTTGCGTTCGGGTCAAGGTTGGCCGCCACCGGATCGAAAAAACCTCCCGGCGCCGCCAGCTTGGGCCACCCGGGAACGAGATAATTCCAGGAGGCGCCGGCGGTCAGAACGCTGTCGCAATAGTTGACGGTGACAAAGTCCTGAATTGCATCAACCTCGGTATCCCGCGGTGAGGCCGGCTTCGGAAAAGAGAGGGAGAGATAGGTATTGCCGCCGTCATTGCTCTGAGTTGAGGGCTGGGTATACGGGCCGAATCCGGTAACGGAAATGTCGACGGCGGGAGGAGCTTCAATATCGAAATGGGGCCAGACATCCTCGGCGCCGCCGTAATTGTAGGTCACTACCTGATAAAAGACATTCGAGAATGCCACGCCGATGTCCTGCACGCCGGAGGCCTGGACGAGATCGACGCCCCGATATGACGAGTCGGCATTCACGAGATCCTGCGACAGGCGGTTTCGTATGATATTCTCATCGATATGCCAGACAAGGATCCCCGCGGCCGGGAGGCTGATATCGTTGTTGCGGACCTTCAGAATAACATTCGAGGCGGCACTGCCACTTGTCAAAAGAACGTTTGCGGGTAAGTTCACGTTAAAAGGGTAGGCTGCGACGACCGGAATGTTCTGCGATCCGAGAGTTGCGGTATCATACAGATACAATCCTGGATTGACATGTCCCGTGGAATCCGGGAGATTTCGCTGCCGGTTTTCAATGAGATAGTATTCATGGTCGTTAATCGGCACGAGTAAAATGGTCGTATCGGTTCCGCTGAAGGAAGCCGCCTGGGCTGCGCTACGATCGAGCACCGTTGTCACCGCTTTAATTGAACTCGACGAGTTGGCGCCGAGCGGGGCTGCCTTCGCATTGTCCCATCCCATGAACGCGCGGACCCATGCCGACGGGTAGGGAGGGATGAAACCGCTCCCGGCCGAGTAGCCGGCGAAATCCATGATGCAGAATGCGCCCACGCCCGATTCTCCACTGGAGGTCGAGAAAAGGTCGGGAATGCCAAGCTGCCTGGCGATCTGATTGACGAGAATTCCTTGGATACCCCAGCTCAGGCCCTCCTGATTTGAGGTTTCGGAGCACATCATGATTTCGGAAATCAGGAGGCTGTCACCACCGGCTCCCTTTACCCGTACCCCGGACTGCGCGAGCCCCAGACTGTCGGCGTACATCTGGAACCAGGGCGCGCTGACAAAGGCGTCGATCATATCGGCGGGATTATCCCGTCCCGTGCCGTTCGCCCCGCCGTTTGTCAAATATGACGCGCCCGCATGAAAGATGAGGAACGCGACCTTAACATTGTTCGAATCCCGTATCGTACTGTCGGCGGCGTTTAAATGCAATTGCGCGAACGGCGATCCGGCCGAATCGGTCGCGGCCGCCCTCAGCGCGTCGCGAATAAAAAACATGAGCCCCTGAGTTTTGCGGTCATAGTACTGGTCCCAGGACTCCGAGTTTTTTTTCCCGCCCGGCGAATAATAGAGAACGCCCTTGGGCACGTGATATCCCGTCTCGCTGTTGCCGCCCTTCAAGACTTGTCTCGAAGCAACGGTCGGATAGACCGTCGATTGCAGCACCAGTCTGCCGCGGGAGACTTTCGTGTAGTAAGCGGCAATCGCCTGGAGTTGCAGCGCAAAATAGGCGGAATCGTGCTGGAGCCGGTCGTACGGGTACGTTGTATCACTATTAAGATAGTCGGCCAATTCATCCGGGTCGTTGGTGTTTTGCTGGTTTCCCATGCCGAAGAGCCCGTTGCCGGCCATTAACGTCGAAGAGTCCCACTGGCCGTTATTGAACTCGACGCGAAGGGCGATGATATGGAGCGTATCGTTCTGTGCCGGCGGGACGAAGTTGATGGACCATTGATAATCGGCGCCGGTCACTACCAGTTTCTGGGTTGATACGGTTTTCAAGAGATATGGGTGCGGTCCCCGTGGACCTCCGGTAACATTCGCCTGCAAAGCGGCGATTGCCTTGAGATTGGCGGCCCGGACGCTGGCGGCGCGGACAACGGCGTGGCAATTAGTTGAAAAACTCACCGCAATGCAAAAAAAAACGGCGCCGACAAAACCCTGTCGTGGCATGGTTAAGGTCCCTGCACTTGCTTAAAGTTTAAATAGAAATGAGAAGCGCATCTGGCCGTCCCGCGCGCCGCTCGATCCCTGTTCCGAGGAATTGAACGCTTGAACTACCCCTGAGAAAAAGCCTTCGGGCGAGTAGATATACGACCAGTCAAAGTTCATGTTGCCGTAGTTTAACCCCAGCCCGAAGTCCCACTCGAACCGTTCGCCGGCAACATCGCAGAGAAACCCGGTACGGAGGGCAAGGAAATGCGAGTACCAGTATTCGGCCCCTAAATGGTAGACTACCTCCTGTAATTGCTCCGCCGGCGTCGTTTCGCCCGATGTCGTGTCATGAAGAAGGTCGGACCAGAGAGCTTCATAAAAGGGAGGGGGGTTGCCGTCGCCGTTATTCGTTACCACCTCACGGTCACAATCGAAAAGAATCTTTACATCATGCACCGGCGTCTGAATGGCCTGGTAAGCGGCGCCTAAGCGCAGGGTGAACGGAATCGGATCCTTGTCATCCGGATCGGTATAATAGACGCCAGGACCCATATTCTGGAGCATGAAGCCCAATGACAGATTCTTTGTCAGAAATTCCCGTTTCAGGATTCCGAGGTCGGCTGCAAAGGTCGTTCCGACCCCTCCGCCCTCATACCCTGGTGCAAGGGCGCTGTAGGCGAATTTCACGTTCAGGCCCATGGACATGGTCTGTGAAAAAGAAACGCCGTACGAACCGCCGAGGACAAATTCGTATGAGTGAAGCGAACCGGTAACCACGCCGAAGTTATCGGTAATTTCATTGGTTCCCATATTGACAAAATTTAACGAGAGGCCGGCGGTTCCCCACTCGTCTAATCCCAAATACTCCAACGGGACGACTAAACTGCCGTACATGTGCCATAAGTCGGAGAGACGGAAAGCAGGGAGCAGCTGCTCGTAAAACAGCGACGCCTGCATCTGCGCCCACTCATATTTATTAAGCGCCTGATCCGTCGCTACCCACATGTCGTTGCCGAATGACGCGAGGCCGCCGACGACATCTCCGCTGAGCACGTTTTTCGAATGATATACTTTCCACTCCGGCACATAATCGACACCCGTCCCCGCCTTTGAGGCGACCGCGCTGCCCTCCTTGTAGGTAATGACTCCCTTATTAGTGCCGATCCAGACCGTTCCATTGGACTGTTCGGAAAAGCACCGCACCGTGCTTCCCGGAAACCTGAACCGCTTCCACGATTTTCCCGAAAAAAAGGCAATGCCATTTTCTCCGCCGACCCATAATTTCCCCTGCGAGTCGTAGAAAAGCGCTTGAACGTGAGAGGAAAGCAACCCACGGGTGGAGTCGATCAGCGTAATTGCCGGTTTGGTCAGGTTGGCGCACCTGAAAAGGCCCTTGGCGGTGCCTGCATAGAGAACGGTATTGGAATCTGTTCCCAGGGCAACCGAAGTGATCATTGTTTCAGTCAGTCCGTCGGCAAGGCCGATTTTCATCCAGTTTCCATCCTTATACACGCCGATTCCGGCATCGGTCCCGACTGCAACATCGCCGTATTTTCCCAAGGCGATGGACGTAATGAAATTGGATGGCAATCCCTCCGCAACGGTTATCTTGTTCCATTTGGATTCACTGCAGGACCAGAGTCCGTGCGGCGTGCCCACCCATAGCCGCTCCGACTCATCCATCGCCATGGCGGTAACGCTGTCGCTGATTGCAATTGAGAAAGGAATTTGCAATTCCACCACATCCTTCAGTTCAGTATCGTTTTTCTTGAGGAGATCAACGATCTGGTCCGACATGCGATCAGCGGCAATTGAATCGACGAAGAGAGTTAAAATAAAATAAATTTTTGCCGCTGTCCGGTCGCCCGGCGACAGCTCCATGACAGTACGGGCAAGCTGATCCGCAGTAGTCTGGTGCCTGGCGAGGAGTGAATCGACAAGGCCGGTATGCAACTCCGCCGCGATAGCATTGAAACGCTTCATTTCGATCTGGTTTTCAACGCGAATTTTCCAAGCTGCATTACTGATGCTCTTATCATCATCGATATTGAGATATCGCCGGGCAATGGTTTTCAGCTCATCACTCTCTTCGACCAGATAGGTTTCGCTTGACTCCCAGGTTTTGCCCGTATAGCGAAGGATCCCATGAGGTGTGCCCGCCCAGACAAGCTGGCTCGCAAAAACCGAACTTTTGTTGTGAGTGGCGATGGCAACAAATGGGCCTTTGCCTTTTATAAATGCCTTCCAGGAGTTGGCCAGGGGATCAAGCCCCAGCCCGGCCGGATTATAATAGGTCGCTTCCGCATCGTCAGCCAGGCCGGTAAACGCTTCCCCCATGCCGGTCGCTCTCGCCCCGGGTGGCATTACAAGCGTGATCACTGCCGACTGCCCGATTGCGCACCATGTCGCCGAAGCGCTTATTGCAATGATAAATGCCACACTTGCCAATACACTTCGTTTTACTCTACTACATTGAAATAGACTCATTATGGAAGATTCCTTCGGTTATCGGGTCAACGACAGCTTGATGGTGATTGTTCACAATCATCTATCGCAATCAAATCTTTATTCTCCCCTTGACGGCAGTATTCCCTGCGCGCGGCCGGCTCTTCGGGGGTTATCCTGGCGCAAAATGAGATAATCTTTGGGGTGCATCATACATGAAATGGGGGCAAAACCAATGGAGTTTTTCAACATTTCTCCTGCGTAACTGGTTTCCCCCGTTTAAAATACAATCCCCCTATCTTTCAAGGACTTCCCTCGGATGAATCGGGAAAATGAAAAAGCAGCGCCTCTCATGCATTTGTCTCTAATAAGGAGACGCTGCTCTCTTCCATTGTTGTGGCCACCGATCGGCAGGATTCTGCCGATCGGCATCAGAAAGGAATTTCTCTCTATGTCTTCGTTTATGAAAAAAAGATATTTTCGAATTTCCGTTTTCATCGGGACGGATTCATTTCGGAAGAATGGCAAAAATGATCGTTATCGCGAGAAAAACCACAACACCTATGACGGGGTTGTCATACGATTCCTCTGGAAAAGGTTCTGATCAGGAGAGGCATATAAAATAAATTGTAATCAAAAATATCTCTTTTCATCCCACAATAGAGCGATTTATTAATAATCGTTGAAGCACGGATAGTGATAAAAAGCTTTATCTTTTCCCCACTCCATATTTGGTACAAAAGGAGAGTGTATTGACTTCATTGAGAATTCGGATTTATCTTTATATGCTCTCGCGGGAGTAACTCAATGGTAGAGTGTAACCTTCCCAAGGTTAAGGTTGCGGGTTCGATCCCCGTCTCCCGCTTTTTCAATTCCTGTAATAATCTCTCATAAAATCAAATACTTACACCGCACCGTAGACTGAAGGGCTGTTTACATTTTTTCCGATCCGTCTTTTTTTTGTTACTGGAGAACCCTTTGGAAGGTCGGGGAATGGTAAGCGAGGAAAGAGATGGGACAATGTCTTCACCTTTCTGAAATTCCTGATCCAAGACAGGAAGCGCCGCATTTTATGCCATTGAATTATTTCATGTTATCATGGAATTAATCGACGTGGATACTATTTTATAATTATTTGGTGTACTATTTATTCATAAATACTATCAAATACCGCTAAATTTTATTATATTATCTTCATATCCCTGTAGCATTTATGTTAGGAATGATATAATCTTTCTATCAATCGTAACTATTTAACTTAACAAGG
>JBEKOX010000058.1:0-18245 GCA_049521335.1 Chitinispirillaceae bacterium | reverse complement strand
GCGTTCTCATCACCGTGTTTCCGGGCACGAACTGCGAATACGACTCGGCGCGGGCGTTTGAAAAGGCCGGCGCGCACGTGACGACGCTTGTCATACGAAATCGCACGGCCGCCGACATCGACGACTCGATCGAGGAGGCCGCGCAGCGGCTGCGCAACGCGCAGATCCTCATGATCCCCGGTGGCTTCAGCGCGGGCGACGAGCCGGACGGCTCAGGCAAGTTCATCGCCGCCTTCTTCTGCAACCCGCGCCTGAAAGAGGCGATAGCGGCGCTGCTCGACAAGCGCGACGGACTCGCGCTCGGCATCTGCAACGGGTTCCAGGCGATCATCAAGCTCGGCCTCGTGCCCTGGGGCGAGATCCGCACCCCGACGCCCGAGAGCCCCACCCTCACCTTCAACACCATCGGCCGCCATATCTCGCGCATGGCGCATACGAAAATCGTCTCGGTCAAATCGCCCTGGTTCCTGAAGGCGCAGGTCGGCGACGTGCATACGATCCCTATTTCGCATGGCGAGGGGCGCTTCGTTGCGCCCCAGGCCTGCATCCATTCACTCTTCGCGCGCGGCCAGATCGCGACCCGTTACGTCAACGCCGACGGCAGGTTCGCCGATGATATGGACGGCAACCCGAACGGCTCCCATGCCGCGATCGAAGGCATCACGAGCCCGGACGGACGGGTGTTAGGAAAAATGGGTCACTCGGAGCGCAAGGGCGAGAATGTGTCGAAGAATGTTCCGGGAGTGAAGGACCAGCTTCTGTTTGAATCGGGGGTGGAGTATTTCAGGTAAAATAAGGGACTTATACCGTTAACTTTTTATTACCAATTTTGATAGATTCATAGGAAAAACACTCACTTATAAGAAATTGGTTTTATCCTGATATGAGTAAGCCTGTCAATTTGGTGGTAATTTATGGTTCTTCAATATATACTTTCTATTTTTAACTGATTTTTTATCTGTTCCTGTATTCATTCGGCATATCGGATATTTTTCATAATCCGCTTCTGTCACTTCTCTATATTTTAATTGTTCCTTTCTTTTCACGTTTTTATTGTAATCAATCAATGTTGGATAAGGCATAGCGACTTGATTCCCTGCCTTATAGGCGATAACCCATCTATTTTTAGGAAATCCAAAATGTATTAGAAATAATATGATGCTCCAAATAGACAGAAGTCCTAATCGCCCTATATTTATTGGTTTTAAAAAATCAAACTCTTGAAAGGTTCTTAATGACTCAAATAGAATGGTTAATACAACTCCAAGGGCAAGATATATTCTTGTATAAAAGGTAATGTTCATTTTAGTTTGCTCCCATAATTCTTCAAATAGTTTGTTCATTTTCCCTCCCTTGGTTTAGTGCCAAGGAAGGAAAATAGTTTCTGCCTAAGCCGTTAAAAAGTTAACGGTATAAGTCCCTTTTCTTATCAGAAATAGGTGCTTTCGCTAAAATAAGAATTTCTTTCTCATATATCTGCGACAGGTAGGCCGCAGGCCATAAACAGCTCATTAATCTGCACAAAAGCTCCGCTATTGTAAGCCCTTCCTTAAGTCTTTTCTATATCTGTATAATGGCACGATGTTTGCTCACTAAGAACAAAAATTGCATTTCATAACTTTCAAAGAGAGGAAATTTGTTTGTATGATTAAACATTTCGCATTTTCGGTGAAAAAGCACCTGGCAATTGCAAGCGGCATAATGCTCTTCATGATGCCGGTCCAGATGTTTGCCACAACCCATATCGTTCATTTTGGAGACTATTTTTTTTCTCCCAACTCATTTTCCGCCCAAGTCGGCGACACGGTAACCTGGCAAGGAGACTTTTCCATGCACAACACCACGTCGGAGTCGATTCCGGCGGGCGCGGCTCCCTGGAGTTATGGATCGACATCAGATACTACCTTCAGCTATGTTATAAAGGTGGCGGGTACCTACCACTATGAGTGTACCTTTCATGTTTCACTCGGCATGGTGGGCCTCTTCACGGTCACCGCGGCGTCCGCGGTTCGACCGACCACCGCTGCCCCCCACAGTGCAAACTCCATTTCGGTGCAGGCGCTCTCGCATTCAGGCAGGCTCTCCTTGCAGCTGACCCTTCCGCAGGCTGAAATCGTTTCCTTCAAGATTTTCAATAGTGCCGGGCGGCAGGTCCTGTCCCTGGGCAGCCTGCGGCTCAAGGCCGGAGCCAATGTCATTCCGCTGACCGCCCTTCCGAGCGGTTCCTACCATCTGAAATTAATCGCCAACGAGGCAACGGTAACGCAAACCCTTTCACTGCTCCGGTAATTTTTGCCATGAGGCAACTTCGGGTGCAACCAAGGAGATGTAATGGATTACGAGCATATTTCAAGACGCGAATTTGTTGCAGATACGGGCAAGAAGATCTTGACGGCGGCTCTTCTGGCGCCTATGGCGGGTTTCGGTGTTCATGCAATGAGCCAATCGATACCCGCCCTTTTGAATCCAATCGTTCTCGACTTGAATAAGCCGGAGTATCGGGCGCTCGCCGCTGTCGGCGGCGCGGTTAAGGTTCCCCATCCGATGGCACCGAACAAGCCGATCATGGTTACGAGAATAGATGAGGCGACCGTTGCCGCATTTTCCGTCATATGCCCTCACCTCGGCTGCAAGGTCGGGCTTCCGCAAAACGGGATCATCACGTGTCCGTGCCATGGGTCAACCTTTGATATGACCGGCAAGGTGACCAAGGGGCCGGCGAAGACCAATCTTTATCAGTTTGACGCAGTGCTGGATGGGTCCATCGTTACCATCACCCAGAAAAAATCCTAACCGGTCGGCCGTCTCACCATGCCTTAACCGCAGGCATGCCCTGCAAACGGAGCGCTCCATGAGTATCGTAAGCCGGATGATGACGAGTGCGGGTATTGTCGCGGCGTGCGCCGGGGCAATTTGCGCCTACGAAGAGTGGAGCATGCCCAACCTCACTGCTCCCACGCTTATCGAATCCCCGGCGCTGGAGGCGGAAATCCAGCACCAGTTTCAGGGCACGGTCAATGAATTCCAGGCGGCATCGAACTTCTTCGGTGTCGCCGATGGCGCAGATGTTCATTTCGGCATCCGCGCGACCATTCTACCGGGAGCCCAGCTCTTCACCTTCTATGACACGCACCAATATCCGAGCTATACATATGGGGAATATATCTTCGGCGGTTCGTACGGCGCGTTTTTCCACCCCCTCTACTTCGGAGCGCAGCTCGACGGGCAGTTCGTTTCTTATGTCAGGTATAGCGATAACGAGCGGATCACCAAGCCCTATCTCCAGCTCAGCCTGCAGAACGATCCTTTGGCGGGCCGGGTAGTATTCTTGGTCAATACAGGCTACAGTTTCGACATAAACCGCTATGGACTGGGAACGGGCGTTGACGTAAAAGTGACCGAGGTGTTCGATCTCTACGGCGAATACTTTCCCTGGGTGGACAAAAATCCAAGTACGAGCCTCGAAGAGGGTAGCGTGGCAATCCAGAATCCATTCTCTTTCGGCGTCAAAATCAACACAGCCGGTCACCAGTTTTTCATATTTGCCGGCAATGCGACCGAGATAGGCGCCGAGAACCTCATGCGGGGAACCCTCGATAAGCAGCTGCGGATCGGGTTTATGATTAAGCGGCTTTTCAAGTTGAATCGTCAATAACCCCTACGTTCCGGGAGGCGCCGAACCGCAGTTGACATGAGCATTGCAAAGATGTTCGTGATTGCAGAATTATTGGTCGTTACTATAAGGGCGTAAGAACTATTCAGGATGACTCCCGTGGGATCATTATCAGTCCAAAAATTAAATACCGTAAAAGGGTAGCATGCTTTTTCAATAAAAACGTGGCTTTTCCTAATCATAGTTTAGTCGCGGGAGTAATAATGGGTAGCCGAACACGAACCATGAAAAAAATAGCTCTCAGAATTCTCATTCCCGTCGTTATCCTCGCGGCACTTATTCAAGTATATCCTGTAAACCGTAAAAATCCGCCGGTGACCCAGGATGTGGATGCTCCGGCGAACGTGGCAACGATCCTGCGTACCTCCTGCTACGACTGCCATTCCAATAAAACCCGGTGGCCGCTTTACAGTTATATTGCCCCGGTCTCCTGGCTGGTCGCTGCCGATGTCAGAAAGGGGCGGCTGGTCCTGAACTTTTCCCGGTGGGATACCTATACAAAAGCGAGACAGGACACCATGCGCGACCGGTGTTACGCCCTCGCTTCCGCGTCTCTGATGCCGCTACCGAACTATCTCCTCATCCATAAAGATGCCCGGCTCGACTCGATCGAGATTGAGGCGCTGAGACGATGGAGTTTGGCTCAGAATGAATTGCACAATTAAACATTGAGGGGAGAGGTGTCGACAAAAACGAGTTAACTTTGCAATTCATGCATCAAGAAGATGTGTTATGACTTCAGAAGCAAATTTGACGGCAATTTTTATTTGACAGCAAGATGATAATGACCTACATTCACGAGGGAAAGCAAGACAACCTGAGCAGGATTTCTATTTTTCAGGTCTCAATGGAGGATTCCAGTTTAAGGGGGATTCGTCAAGAGATCGGGGCTTGTTGACAGGGGCATGCGTATGGACACCATAGCCTTTAAATCGGCGCAGGATTTCCGGGCCTGGCTTGAGAAGAACCATGCACAGGCCGAAGGTATCTGGCTCCGTATCTATAAGAAAGGCTCAACCGAGCCGTCAATCTCCTATCCGGAGGCGCTCGATCAGGCTCTTTGTTTCGGTTGGATCGACGGCCAGAAAAAAACATACGACCATCAATCCTGGGTTCAAAAATTCACGCCGCGAAGGCCGAAAGGCGGTTGGTCGAAAATCAATACCAGACATGCGGGAAGGCTGATCAAATCAGGGGAGATGAGCCTCGCAGGCCTGAAGGAGATCAAGGCGGCGAAAGCCGACGGCCGATGGAGCGCCGCATACGATTCGTTCGGCAACGCCACGGTGCCGGAAGATTTCCTGAAAGAGCTCGCTAAAGACAAGAAGGCCGCGGCCTTCTTTCGATCGCTGGACAAAACGAATACCTACTCGATTACTTACCGCCTCCAGACCGCACGAAAGCCCGAAACACGGGAACGGAGGATGAAGCAGATTCTGACGATGCTCGCCGAGGGAAGGAAGTTTCATCCGTAAGGAGAGACACTTTTTCCCTTAATGTTTGTACCGCTGAGAACAAATCGTGCTGTCTCTTCAATAAAGGGAAACAGGGAACCGATCTTTTGAATCGGAGTGCCGCCTTTTGCAAATGTGAGAAGCTGCCCCGTGGGTCCTTGCGCGCGATGAATCGTATTCGCAGCATTGGCAATTACTTCAAGTTTACCCGTTATAATCAATTATGAACTCTAATTTACTACAGCTTAAAAACGAATTTGGATTTTTTAGCAGTTGGGCCTTGTTGGATAAAGATGGAAGAATTAAAGCAATAATTGAAGATAGTAAATTCGAAACCCTGATAAAACCCAATATATTTTTTGGGGCTTATATTATTAACCTGAGATGAAACTCGTCCTTACGGCCCATCCACTATAAGAGGAGGAAATTATGCAGAAACGCAAACTCGGAAACCGTCATCTGGAGGTTTCGGCAATCGGGCTCGGATGCATGGGCATGAGCTTTGCCTACGGTCCTATCCCCGACAAAAAGGAAATGATCTTGCTGATTCGGAAGGCCCTCGAACGCGGTGTCACCTTCTTCGATACCGCTGAAGCCTACGGGCCATTCACCAACGAGGAGCTTGTGGGCGAAGCGCTCGCCCCTTTCCGCGGGCGCGTGGTCATCGCTACCAAATTCGGTTTCAAATTCAGCCCCCAGGGAGGGCAATCGGGCCAGGACAGCCGGCCGGAGCACATCAAGGAAGTGGCTGAAGCCTCGCTGAAGCGACTCAAGGTTGATGCCATCGACCTTTTCTATCAACATCGCGTTGACACCAGCGTGCCGATAGAAGACGTGGCGGGAGCCGTGAAGGAGCTGATACAGCAAGGCAAAGTGAAGCACTTTGGCCTTTCCGAAGCAGGAGTGAAAACCATCCGTCGCGCTCACGCGGTTCAGCCGCTTACCGCGCTCCAGAGTGAATACTCGCTGTGGTGGAGGCGGCCCGAAGAGGACGTGTTGCCGACGCTCGAAGAGCTTGGAATCGGCTTCGTTCCCTTCAGCCCTCTTGGAAAAGGTTTTCTTACGGGGAAGATCGACGAAAACACGACGTTCGCCAAGTCCGACTTCCGCAACATCGTCCCTCGCTTTACGCCGGAGAATAGAAAGGCGAATCAATCTCTTGTTGATCTGCTCGGCGCGATCGCGGAAAGGAAAAAGGCGACGTCCGCTCAAATAGCGCTCGCCTGGCTCCTTGCGCAGAAGCCGTGGATCGTTCCGATTCCGGGAACAACCAAGCCCAACCGCCTCGATGAGAATATCAGCGCGGCTGACGTCGAGCTGACGCCCGGCGACCTCCGGGAGATTGGGGACGCCGCGGCAAAGATCGAGGTGCAGGGCGCCAGATACCCTGAAGAGCTGGAGCGAAGAACGGGCCTCTGATCGAACGATAACTTCATTGTGACCCCGGCTGACGCCAGCAAGCCGGCGATGGAAAGAACGCTCGAAGGATTCAGGGCATTTACGTCGTGCCTTGACGGAGCAAAAGAGAAGGGGATCATTTATGGCGTCGGCGCCTGGAACAGCGGCGACATCACAGGAAGCCCCGCTATGCAGCAAGCATTTGAGATGGGGAAAAACGCATAAAGAGGATGTGAGCCGCAGTTGAAAGGTCATATACGGGGCAATGTAAACGCAGGAAACGGCAGGAAGGTCCTGCTGAGCGTTGTCACTCGGCTATTGCCGTCTGTTGGATATCCACGAGCATTGAATGCACTACGATGCCTGAACGAAGTAATGCCGGAATAAAAACAAATCGGAAGTGAACCTATGCACAAGATTTTATTAAACAATGGCGTTGAAATGCCCCTATTAGGGTTTGGCGTTTTTCAGGTAACAGATGCAGATGAATGCGAAAAAGGCGTATTTGAAGCGATACGTACAGGCTATCGTCTGATTGATACTGCGGCTTCTTATGGAAACGAGATTGCTGTAGGTAAAGCAATCAAAAGAAGTGGTGTAGAAAGGGATACCCTGTTTATTACCACAAAGCTTTGGATTCAGGATACTGGGTATGAAAGAACGAAGACCGCATTTGAAAAAGCTCTCATGCGGTTACAATTGGATTATCTGGACCTGTATCTGATTCATCAACCCTACGGGGATATTTATGGCTCCTGGCGAGCGATGGAAGAGTTGTATCGCGAAGGCAGAATCAGAGCCATCGGCGTCAGCAACTTTTATCCAGACCGGATTATGGATTTGATTCTTCATAATAAAGTAGTTCCAGCAGTGAATCAGATCGAAACTCATCCATTCTGTCAACAGATCGAAACGCATGCATTTTTGCAGGAAAACAAAATTCAGATTGAATCATGGGGGCCATTCGCGGAAGGCAAAAACGACATTTTCCAAAATGAGCTATTGGTTTCCATCGCTGGAAATTACAAGAAATCAGTCGCACAGGTAATTTTGCGGTGGTTGACGCAAAGAGGTGTCGTTGCAATTCCGAAATCGGTTCGCAAGGAAAGGATAATCGAGAATTTCAATATCTTTGATTTTGAACTAAGTAGTGAAAATATGGCAGCTATCGCGGCGCTTGACACAAAGAAAAGCATGTTTTTCGACCACCGTGATCCAGAAATGGTGAAGTGGTTAGGCACTAGAAAACTTGATATATAGTATCACGGCTAACCCATTGAATTTGGACACAAGACACCAGTAACGGTTGAGTTACTGTCCGAAGCGTTTACCCGACCGACGAACGACCACGACACAAGGGCAACAAACAATAATTTTAAAAGTGTGTTCATTATTCCCTTGAATAGGTTTTGCAATTACATGTCAATGTAGACCTTCGGTGAGCCCGGTACAGGCAGAGGCGGCCTCAAAACGGTCGCTTTGCCGTGCCGGAGAATGAAGATGCCAACATAGTCCAACCCCTCCTTAGCCACCCCTGGTTGGAGAATAGGCCGGTTTATCGCATGGTTTCGTTTCAGCGCCGGATCAGTCAGTTCTTCCATTCGACCGCTGATTCTAATCTGGGTGCCACCTGTGAAATAGCATAGTTCGACCTCGGGATTTTTGGAAAGCTCTTTGTATACGTCCTTGGGCGTTTCCATGTTGAAGACAATGCCGTCATCATTCGCCGAGTATGTCCTCATGGCACGGACATGCGGTTTTCCGCCGTTTATATCAATGGTAGCCATAAAGGCCACAGGATTTTTATTGATGAAAGCCAATATTTCTCTCTTGTCCATGGAAATCCTCTTTCGTTTCCTTGTAATGCTTGAAAGATTCAAGCTACTTGTTTCCCTTGATGTATCCGGTTACAAGTTGTCCCGGCACGAGACCATCAGGGTCATCCAGCTCAATTACTGTCTCAAGAATTTTCGTATCGATGCGCTCCGTCGGATCGTCGGTTCGAGCGTTCTTACGCCCCATCATGCGGCCGATCTCGACCACTCTGCCGGTGAACTTTTTCCCGGGGTACGCATCGGCCACCGCAAACGCCGAATCGCCGACTGCAATGTGGCCGATATCGCGCTCGTCAACGTCAATGCGAACCCGCAATGCGCTCATATCACCCATCACTACAACCGGGTCGCCGCCGGGCGTCACATATTCGCCGACACGATATTTCACTTGAAGGATTTTGCCATCAATGGGCGCACGTACTGTCAGCTGGTCAAGATTTGCTTTTGCCTGGTCGCGACGCGCTTCAGTTGCCACAAAAGTGCGTTGATCGATTTCCGACTGTTGCCGAGCCTTATCAAGTTCGTCAGCGGTGGCGGCTCCGCCTTTTGCTGCTTGCTCAGTGCGGCGAAACTCTTCTGCCGACATCTGTGCCCGCGCTTCTGCTGCAGCAAGATCGGCAGCGGCGGCCTTAAGCGCTGCTCGTTCTGGTGCATCATCAAGTTGTACTAACACCGCCCCGCGTTTTACCTTATTACCTTCCTGGACCGCAATCATCGCGATTCGTCCCGGGACTGCGGCTGCAACCTTGGTAGATGGCTGGCGCGGCTCGACGATTGCATTGCCGGCGATCAGTCCTCGGCCAGGCACTGCCATGCGTTCATCGGCTGTACCTGCGACGGTACTTGTTCGTTCGGCTTTGACAACATCCTTCTTTTGAGGCGCCGTCGACGGTCCGCTCAACAGCGACCGAGTAATGAACGATATCATCAGTACAAGCCCCACTATTCCAATGTAGATTCCCCATGACTTGCGTTTCATAGCGACTCCTTTCTTATTTGTCCGTCTTCAAGGTGTACGATTCGATCTGCAAGGTTGTGAATACGGGGATCGTGGGTGACGACAACCACGGTTGAGCCGTGGATGCGCGCGAGGTCTTTCAGCAACTCGGTGACCTGCAAGCCGGTCTGACCGTCCAGGTTTGCGGTAGGCTCATCGGCGAGGAGCAGCGACGGATGACCGGCGAGTGCGCGCGCAATGGCGACACGCTGGCGCTGACCACCCGAAAGATCGCGTGGCAGCGAGTCGGCTTTTTCCGCAATACCCACCTCTGCGAGCAGTTTTGCCGCCTCGCCTTGAGCCTCTTTAGGCGCCCACCCGCGCAGCCTGAGAACGAGAGCAATATTTTCGCTTGCGGATAGCGACGCAATCAGATTGAAACCCTGGAACACGAAGCCAATCAGGCTTAACCGCAGCGAAGGCAGTTCGTTTTCACGTGTCGTGCTGACATCATGGCCAAAGATGATTACGTGGCCTGCAGTCGGACGAAGCACGCACCCGAGGATCGACAGGAGCGTCGTTTTGCCGCTGCCCGACGGACCGGAGATCATGACAAACTCTCCTGCGTCAGCGTGGAAGTCGACTTCCTTGAGAGCCTCGAAGGCGATTGCGCCCGAACCATACACTTTGCTGAGCCCATTAACATCAACGACGCGAGGGCGTTCATTTGTGTTTTTCATCGGAACACCATCCCGGGTTCAAGTTTACGAATGCGTGAAAGGGCAAGCAGGGAAGCAAGCCCGCATAGGATGACCATCACCAAAGGAGTACTGGCATATGTCTGCCAAGGCAGGACCAAGGCCAATTTTGGCGAACGCATGAACCCGGCTATACCCGAGATTTGCGTAAGCCCGATAAGCGAACCCAAAAGCCCATAAAATGTCGATTGAACGAGCAATAGCAGCGCCAGATCGCCATTACGACAGCCGATTGCTTTCAGCGTACCGAACTCTCTGATATTGTCAACAACGGCGGAAAACATTGACAATGAGACAATGACCAACCCGACAATAAGCCCGAACGCCGTCGACATAGCCGTTGTTGCACCAATGCCGGTACTCACCAGCAAATAGCGCAGCACCCGATTGTGGAATTCATGGGTGCTCAGAACTAAATAATCGGGAGTTCGTGCCTGTATGGCGGCGGCAACCGAGTCGGGTTTGTTGCCCGGGGCAACACCAACAAGAACAAAACTCGTTTGGTCTGACGGAGTACCCAAAAGGACTCGCGCATAGTCGTATTCAGCGAATGAATACGATGGGGCGAATGGCAATAGCCCCCAGGTAAAGCCGCCCACGATAGTGCGATATCCATTTACCTCGCGTACGCTGCCGAGATTGAGGCCGCCCAGTTTGTCGCGCTCCGAATCTTCGAAGATCATGACATCCGGATTGCGCAGTACATCAACCGAACCGGCAACGATGTTCCATGGTCCGCCATGCCAATAGGGAGCTTTTGTCCCGACTATGGTCACCTGCTCACTTCCTCCACTGGGTAGTGAAACTGACCCACCACCAAAAAGAAGCGGCTCGGCCCATGCTACGCCGGGTGTCGTACGTGCCTCGTAGAGCGCAGTCATAGCTACCGGCTTTCCCGGCTGCAACGTTTGTGTCGAGGCGGGCACAATCCACAGATCCGCACCCGCGTTATCGATGAACATGGTGTTCTTCGAGAGAAGACCGAGAAACACACCGAGCTGTTGGTTGGCCAGCACTACGGCAAAGAAAACGCCGAAAAGCGTTCCGGCAAATTTTAGTTTGTCGTGGAACATCATCTTTATTCCGACGTGTAGCATGGTGCGCAACCGTACAATGCGCGCCGGACGATGCATTGCCAAAGCATCGGTTGCGCCAGCAGCGTTTGATAATCGTTGGTTTTTCATTTTGCCTCCAGGGAATGACCGGAGCTTAACCGAAGGGAGGCTCTTGCCGACGCGAGATCCGCCTCTGCCTGGATATCGGTGACCTCGGCTGAAAACGCGTCCCGTTCCGCCTGCACCACGTCAAGGAGCGTAGCCTTGCCGGAGGCGTATTTCTCTCTCGCGACAGAGAGTGCTAAACGTGAGGCTTCAAGGGAGCTGCGTGCCGCCCGGCTCTTTTCGATCTGAGTATGAACTTGGTGCCAATCATCGTAAATCGTTTGCGACGCCGATTCCCTAACTCGGTCATAGCGAACAGATGACACTTCTGCTGCGGCCCGTTGCGCACGCGATGCCTGGAAGCTGGCGAAGTCGACAAGCTTCCAAGTGGCAAGCGCCTCAACAGTGTAGTAGGGGGATTGTCCGAATCCGGTCGCGTTCGTCGCGCGCTCGCTGGCCTGAGTGGAAACAGTAGGATACAACACTGATTGTGAAGCGGCTGCAGTGAGTTCTGCCGCGCGCCTGTCGTACAATGCAGCTCTCACCGATGGTAACGAATCGACCACGGTGATCCATTCTGCGAGTGGCTGTTCGTCACGGAGATCATCCATCGGCAATGCCGTCGAATCGTTGCCCGGATCACCTTCGGGAACAAGCCCGGTAAGGGTTTCGAGCGAGCGTTGTAATGTTATTGTCGTATAGTCTGCATCCTGGATTGCTTGTCGATCTCGCTCCACCTCCGCGAGCGCCCGTTTCAGATCCAGCTCCAAAGCCAGGCCGGCGTTGGCACGTGTTTCAATAAAACGAGCGTTGTCCTGGGCGGCTGCCAACGTACGCCGAGCCGCGCGCCCAACCGCGCCTGCACCGATGATCTGGTAATAGGTCTGCGCGACCGTCTTCTGAACTTCGAGCATGGTAGCTGCCACGCGTGCTTTCTGTGCTTCACGGTTGGCTCTGGCGGCACCGATGTTGTCCCATGCAGCAACATCAATGAGCGTGAGGGCCGCGGAGAAAGATGCGTCTCGCTGATCGACCGGAGTGATGATGACATTCCGGATAGGGAGGGTGCCACCGACTGCCGGCGCCCCTGTGGGAATATTTGCTTCGCCAAGGTATTGGTTGCCGATGTAGTCGGCCTGGGCGGTCACCGACGGCAGGAGGCGCGCCCATGCCTGGCTGGCTTCATGCTCCCGCTGCATTGCTGTCGCTCGGGCTTCTTGATTATCGAAGTTGCTCTGAGTTGCATGTTGGAGGAAATCTTGAAGCGGCTGGAGGGCGTTCGCCTGAATTGGAAAGACCAAAAACAATAATAGAGTATTAATAATTGATTGATCAATTAATAATTGGCTTAAAAAAGGTTTTTTTTTGTTCCCTTGACTTGTCATGGCTGCGGTCCTTTCCAAAGAATGTCAAATAGAAATGAAGCAAAACCAATGCCAACGAAATAACAATTATCTGCTCAATAAATAATTTTCTCACCATTGTTCCATTTTCGCGTTTCTAATAATAATTTTGCATTTTTACTTAACAAGAATGGGTGTTTTTCACGGGCACAACCCCTTCCAGAGCATGGCAACGAGCCGACGCACGAACTCGCCTCGCGATAGCTGCTTGCCCGTCTCCCGAAGCTTCGCGCCGGTCACCTGCTCGAATGCGAAGAACCAAAGTGCACCTCCAAACGTCTGAGCGACAACAAATGGATCGATGAGTCGGATCCTCTTCAGAGCAGCTTCCCCCTGCAGGTATTCAACGAGAACTTTTTGACCTCTGATGCCCCTTCCTCGATACTGATCAGCCATGCTTTCTCCACGCTCTGGTCCTGGATTAGCCCACGCCATCATCTGGTTCGGAACAATGATGAAAAACCTATCCAGCAATATCTCACCAATCTCAATAAGAGTTTTTTGAACAGACCCCTTGCCGGCACGTTCACGAGGGTCAAATTGTCGCGGTTGTTCTCCAGCATTATTTCCTGCATTCATCGCAGCGGCAAAAAGAGCTTCTTTTGTACCGAATCTCTGGAAGAGAATACCTGATGAGACGCCGGCACGGCGGGCGATTGCTGCTGATGTGGCGCGAATTCCATGAGCGAGAAACTCGGTTTGAGCGGCTTTAAGAATTTGATTGTTGGTGATTGTAGCTGTTCGTGCCATAATTGACTCCTCAATTATTAATACGCATTACTACGATAGATTATTTACGCTTTTCATAACCTATAGTGCCTGCCTTGTTTGCCATGCCTCACCCACCTATCAAGCTCTTTGCTGTGTAATCCCGTGCGTCCAAGTATCTCATCACACAAAAGTCCGCATCAGGTACCGCCCGCCTCCTGCAAGAAGTTAAACTAATCACACGGAGGAAAAGAAAAGCACGTCTGAACTTTGTTTTTCCCTGAATGTAACCTGCTCCTTAAAAATAATAAACGATCATCAAAGAAAGTTTAACCGGGGTTGCAATCGGCTTTCGTGAATTGGACGGCTACCTGCAAATTTTAAACCGCCTTTAACCCTCCTTTAAACTTCCCTTAAATGTCAATTTTGATTTTGCATTTGGACATTTTCAGGTAAAAATTATCAGAAAATCGAATATTTCAGTGCTTAGACAGCCCTTAAAAGAGGTGATTTTGTCTTTTCGTGGACATTCTCTGGTAATAAAGTGGACATTCCGGACAATTTAACCTTTACGAAAGGTACTTCAAATATAGATTTTTGCATATCGTTTTCAAGGGGCCTCCCCAAGTTCGTCCCCCTGCCTCCGCCTCCCTTCAGATTCGACCTCGCGGTCAACTCTCCCCTGTTGGAGGTGCGCCCTGCGAGTGCGCAATAAAAAAGGCCGGATACCTCCCGGCCTCCTTATCAAATAAGAAATTTTCTTCTTTATTTCAAGAGAAGAGGGGCAATCAGCAGCGCCACGATGTTGATCACCTTGATCATCGGGTTGATCGCCGGTCCGGCCGTATCCTTGTAGGGATCGCCGACCGTATCGCCGGTGACCGCCGCCTTATGGGCGTCGGACCCCTTGCCGCCGAAAAAGCCGCTTTCAATGTACTTCTTGGCATTGTCCCACGCGCCGCCGCCGCTGGTCATTGCGATAGCTTGGAACAACCCGGTGATAATGGCGCCGATCAGGACGCCGCCGAGGGCCTGTCTGCCGAGGATGAATCCGACCAGGATCGGGGTAACAACCGGGATGAGCGCCGGAAGCATCATCTGGCGAATCGCCCCTTTGGTCACGATATCGACGCAGGTGCCGTACTCGGGTTTCGCCGTGCCGGCCATGATACCGGGAATGGTCTTGAACTGACGCCGCACTTCGTCGACCACGCCGCCGGCCGCGGTGCCGACCGCCTCCATGAGAAGCGAGCCGTAATAGAACGGCAGGAGACCGCCGATGAAGAGCCCGACCAGAACTTTAGGGTCGGAAAGGTCAAACGCGATAGCTCCAGAGAATGAACGGGAGTATTCCGCGAAGAGTACGATCGCCGCAAGCCCTGCGGAACCGATGGCATAGCCCTTGGTAACCGCCTTGGTGGTATTGCCAACCGCATCGAGCGGGTCGGTGACGGCGCGAACCTTCTCATCGAGCCCCGCCATTTCGGCGATGCCGCCCGCATTATCGGTGATCGGGCCATAGCTGTCGATCGCAACAACGATGCCGGTCATGGAGAGCATGGCGACCGCGGAGATCGCAATGGCGAAGAGGCCATGTTTGACCGCTCCAAAATCAGTAACACTCAGTCCGCCCGCGCCCAAAGCATACGCGCCGACGATAGCCGCGCAGATGACGAGCACTGGTAACGCGGTCGATTTCATACTGACCGCGAGGCCGGCGATGATGTTGGTTGCGTGACCGGTCTTGCTGGCCTCGGCGATATGCTTGACCGGGTTGAAGCTGGTCGAGGTAAAGTACTCAGTGATCATCACGATGAGGCCGGTAAGCGCAAGGCCGATAACCGCCATGCCGAACACCTGGCCGGCTGAAAAAACCTGTTCATCAAGGCCAAGTCCTGAAAGAAAAAATTTTGAGGCGAAATAAAAGGCGGCGGCGGCAAGGATGCCGGAAACCGCGAGCCCTTTGTACAGGGCGCCCATGATGTACTGCTTTTTGCCCAGACGAACGAAGAAGGCGCCGATGACCGAAGCGACGATCGAAATCGCGCCGAGAAGCAGTGGAAATTGCACCCACATACTACAATGTGCCGCATCCTTACCTTGGCTGAAAACCGTATTTGCCAGGAGCATGGCCGCGACGATAGTCACGGTGTAGGTTTCGTAGAGGTCCGCCGCCATACCGGCGCAATCACCCACATTATCGCCTACGTTGTCGGCAATGACAGCCGGGTTGCGCGGATCGTCTTCCGGAATACCGGCTTCGACCTTGCCTACCAGGTCCGCGCCGACATCCGCCGCCTTCGTATAGATGCCGCCCGCGATACGGGCGAACACGCTCATGAGCGAGCAGCCGAACCCGAGCCCGACGAGCGCATGAAATGCATGTTCAGGCGCAACCGTTTTGGTCAGGTAGAAAAATCCGGAGACGCCGATGAGTCCAAGGCCGACCACCATGAGGCCGGTAACCGAACCGCCCTTGAACGCGACACCGAGCGCCTTTGCAAGCCCGCTCTTGGCCGCCTCCGCGGTGCGGACATTGGTACGAACGGTGACCATCATGCCGATATAACCGGCCAACGCGCTGCCGCAGCAGCCGATGAGGAATCCCAGTGCGGTCCAGAGACCGAGCTCCGGGACAAAAGCAATGATCGCTATCAGCACGACCGCGACGATGGCGACGCTCATGTATTCGCGTTTGAGAAACGCCGTAGCGCCCTCCTTCACCGCGTCCGAAATTTCCTTCATTTTTTCGGACCCTGAATTCTGCTTCATGATCCATGCCGCGGTCGCGAGCGAATAGATGACGCCCACGAGGCCGGCGGCAAGACTGAACATGATAATGTTAGACATGCAACTCCTCCCTTTGTGGTGATATTGGTTTATTGAACGGCAGCGATTTCGTTTTTATCGGACGGTGCAAAAAAAAACGGGAGCAATAAAATACATTTTGCTGCGATGAATTGAAAATCCCGCGATCATGGAGAGATGCGTCGTCGAGGCGCGGTCAGGTTTTTTACCCGGCCATCGAAACGGACCGTTCCTTGATTGCAATCAAATCTTTCATGACGCGGGATAGATCCGCCGACCTCGTGACGCCGCCGAAACCGTCGTGCAGCAGCCGATATATGGCATAGAGTTCATCGTAAACCCCCTTTGCCTTCCCGTTCGGGGTATAGCTGACCGGCTTGAGCGAGGTCATCCTCTTCTGCGCTTCGGCAAACGTATCGTAGCCGTTGTTCTTTTTCCCGGCCGCTACCGCGGCGGCGATGCACGAACCGAGCGCGCAGGTCTGCGATGAGCCGGAAATCAGCATGGTGCAGCCGGTCACGTCGGCGTAGATCTGCATGAGCAGCGGATTCTTTTCCGCGATGCCGCCGCAGCACACGATACGGTCGACCGGCACGCCGTACTTCTTGACACGTTCGATAATCGCGCGGGCGCCGAAGGCGGTCCCCTCGATGAGCGCGCGATAGATCTCCGCCGGCCTCGTGTACAGCGTTTGTCCGACGAGCAATCCGGTGAGCCGGGGATCCACCAGGATCGTCCGGTTCCCGTTGTTCCAGTCGAGCGCAATGAGACCCGATTGTCCGGGAAGCAGCTTTTGCGCCTGCTTTGTGAAGGCGGCATGCAGGGATCCGTCGTTTCCGCACACGACCTCGACAAACCATTTGAAGATATCCCCTACCGCCGACTGACCCGCCTCGACGCCGAAATAATCCGGGAGAATCGAACCGAGTACCGTGCCGCAGATTCCCGGAATTTCACCCTTCTTATGGTCCCGCGAAACCACGGTGCAGTCGCAGGTTGAGGTCCCGATGATTTTGACCAGCGTCCCTTCCGCGACTCCCGCGCCGATTGCCCCGTAGTGGGCATCGAAGGCGCCGATGGCAATGGGGATCCCGGCGCGCAGGGCGATTTTTTCGGCCCACTCGATACACAGGGCGCCGGCAGGCGTTCCGGCGTCGTACGCGGTTGCAAAGAGGCGGTCCCGAAGCGCGGCGAGTTTCGGATCGAGCGATGCCAAGAATTTCTTATCGGGAAGCCCTCCCCAGTCACGGGAAAACATCGCCTTATGCCCGGCCGCGCAGACGCCGCGCACAATCGCGGTCGGATCTTTGACGCCGGCAAGGAGCGCGGGAACAAAGTCGGCAAGCTCCACCCACGAATAGGCGGCTTCGAAAACCTCGGGAGCTGAATTCAGGCAGTGCCAGATCTTTGCCCAGAACCATTCGGAGGAGTAGGCGCCTCCATAGCGTTCAATATAGCGAGGCGCGAGGGTCCTGGCTGCCTCGGTGATCATTGCCGCTTCGGCGGCTGAGGTATGATCTTTCCAGAGCCAGGCGTGGGCCGCGAGATTCCTCTTCCATTTTGATTGCAGCGCGAGCGGAACGTTATCACGATCCACCGGGATCGGCGTTGATCCGGTCGTGTCCACCCCGATGCCGATGACGTTATCGGGTGAGAAGCCTTTATGCCTCCTGGCCAGCTTGAGCGCCGACACGATCGTGACCTCGGCGCCTTTTATGTAATCCGCGGGATTCTGGCGGGCAAGGTGGTGATCGTTTTTATCGAGCAGAATGCCCTGGCGGCCGGAAGGGTAGTTGAAAACGAATGACCCGACCTCTTTGCCCGTAGCGACGTTTACAACGATTGAACGAACCGAATTGGTTCCGTAATCGACCCCAATGGTAAAAAACTCTTTCATGATCCGGCCTTTTCGCCCTCAGGTAATTTTTTTGCCCTGACCATAGGAGGCATTCCCGCCGTGCTTCCTGAAGAAATGCTTTTCGAGCAGCGCCCGCGACATCACCGGCGGCTGCGGACTTACCGCAATCGCGCAGCACGCCATCTGCGCGACAAGCTCCACGGCAACGGCAGTCTCCACCGCCTTTTCTCCCGTTGGACCCCATGCAAAAGGA
>JBEKOX010000057.1:0-18599 GCA_049521335.1 Chitinispirillaceae bacterium | reverse complement strand
ACGCTCAATTTGGACGGCGACGAACTCCAGCTGTATAATCACGTGGCCGGGATCCTGGAGAAAAAGATGACGGATCCGGACCTCGTCGTATATCTTCAGGCGTCAACCGATGTCCTGTTGGAGCGGATCGCGAAGCGCGGAAGGCCTTATGAATTCAGCATGGAAGCGGCGTATATCGACGCCCTCAACAACGCGTACAACCACTTCTTCTTTCACTTTGATAAAACACCGCTTCTTGTTGTCAATACCGACGAAATCGATTTCGTGGCGGAGCGCGCCGACTTCGAAGAAATCGCCGGGCAGATCGTGACCATGCGGCGGGGCGTTACCTACTACCGTCCCCTCCGTACAAAGGAAAAAGCCGCACTCAAGGATCGGAACAAGACCGAATAATCGGCAAACCTGATTACCGCCGTTGGAAAGGATGGAGAATGCGCGCGGGGCGCGCGTTATATGCCTTGAGCAACGACGGGTTTCAGGTGAAAGGAACGGTTCATGGAAATCATTACCTCGCCCGCCGGCATGGCCGCGTGGTCGGGTGCTTTACGAAAGAACGGCACAACGATCGGTCTGGTCCCAACCATGGGGGCTCTGCACAAAGGCCACCTCTCGCTTGTTACCGAAGCGCGCAGATGCACCGATGCAACGGTTTTGAGCATTTTTGTCAATCCGACCCAATTTGGGCCCGGCGAGGATTACAGCAGATATCCGCGCATGTTCGAAGCCGATTGTGAAAAAGCCAGGGTGGCCGGATGTTCGGTCGTGTTTGCCCCGACTGTTTCGGTGATGTACCCGGCAGGCTATAAAACTTTTGTCGAAGTGGAAGAGCTTGGCGGCACGCTCTGCGGCATTACGCGGCCTACCCATTTTCGCGGCGTCGCCACAGTCGTTCTGAAGTTGTTCAATATTGTGCGTCCGGACCTCGCCTTTTTCGGACAGAAGGATGCTCAGCAGGTAATTATCCTCAAGCGGATGACCGTTGACCTGAACGTGACGGTAACAATTACCGTTTGTCCAACCGTTCGCGAGGCGGACGGTCTTGCCATAAGTTCCCGCAATGCCTATCTTACGCATTCCGAACGCGCCGCGGCCCCCATAATTTACAAAGGATTGTCGGCCGCTGCGGCGCGTTACGACAACGGCGATCGGAATGCTGCGGAACTTGTCGAAACCGTCAAAAAAATCATCGCGGCCGATTCCCTTTTAACTCTCGAATACGTTGAAATCGTCGACATGATGTCGCTGCGGCCGCTTGCCGAACTTTCAAATCCAGCGCTCATGGCCGTCGCCTGCCGTACCGGCGGAAGCAAAACGCGACTCATTGACAACATCATCCTTGGAGGTTCATGGTGACCGTGCCGGGCCGGATACCGCTCATATACAATCTTTTCCCGCGCTATTACCGCACGATACACGAATGGTGCGGTGCGGTATCGCATATCACGGAGATGGCATTTACGGCTGTTTTCGTCAACTCGTTCAACGAAACCGGGTGTTCGGGAAGTCTCTACGCGGTAAAAAACTATTTCCGTCTTAATCCGCTTTTCATGGAGTCGGGCGCCGATGGAGCCGACTTTGCTTCACTCTCGCAATTCATCGCGGCATGCACCACCTCAGGCCTGCAGCCCGTCATGGATCTCATCATCAACCATACCGCGATCGATTCACCACTCGTTACCGAGCATGGCGCCTGGTACAAGCGCGACCAATCGGGCAGGGTCGCTTCGCCCTTTGCCATCGATCCCGGCAATCCGGGCGCGGTAACCGTGTGGGGCGACCTTGCGTCGATAGACAACGAAGGGTCGTCGGACCGGGATGCGTTGTGGCGATACTGGGACCGCGTGGTGAGTTTTTACCAGAAGCTCGGTTTCACCGGGTTCCGTTGCGATGCGGCGTATCAGGTTTCCGCCTCTCTCTGGCGTTGGCTCATCGACCGGGCCAAGAAAAGGAACGATGCCGCGACGTTCTATGCCGAGACGCTTGGGTGCCGCCTCGACCAGATCGAGGCGCTCAACGGCTGCGGTTTCGATTACCTCTTTAATTCTGTCAAGTGGTGGCATTACGATCAGAGCTGGGTGTTCGACCAGCATGTCGCGAACAAACATATTGCCCCTTCCATTGCCTTCGCTGAGTCGCACGATACCGAGCGACTCGCGAGCGTCTGGCCGGGGACCGAAGCGGTGCAGAAAAGCCGCTATGCATTCGCCGCTCTCTTTTCAAAAGCGCTCCTTATGCCGGCGGGCTTCGAGTACGGCGCGGTGACGCGCATCGACGTCGTTCACGGCACCCCCCGCGACATCGATCCGCCTCAATGGGATTTGACAAAATGGATTGCAGCGATGAACCGGTTCAAGCTTTCGGTACCGGTCCTGTCCGAAGAAGGAAGCTGGCGGCCGCTTAACGATTACAGTTGTCCGTATCTCTTTCTCGAAAAGGCTTCGGACGTCGGGAACAAGCCCGTTTACCTGTGTGTGAATAAAAACCCGACAGCGCCAATAATCGTCGACACCCCCATGATTCCGCAGGAGGTGCGGTGCTGCAGCAAAATGCACGCGCTCCTTGATCTTCCGATCGGGGAAGATACGGTTCCCGAGGCATTACTTTTGGACCCAGCGGAGATTGTGGTGTTCCGGGAGTAAACCATAAAAACTTCTAAACCAAGGGATTTTCCAAAGCAAAAATAAAGACGCCATAGCAAAAGGATATTGCAATATTCCCCACCATTATAGGAGTATTAAAGCATGCGTGAAGCTGAGATTCCTTTCGTAGTCATTAAGATAATCAAGATAATAGCACCATTTATTTTTCCCATTATCGGTGCACTTTTGGTTTTTTTTCTCAATGCGTGGATTACTAAGCGCTCTGACGAAAACAGGCCTTTTAATATTGCTAGAACCAAGTTTATCGACGCCGCAAAAGACACCGCTTAATACGACGAACGTGAGGTCATCACTACGCTTATTGAATCGTATGAAGCCCTTCACCATCCTTCGACCCCCATGATCTGGTGGAAGCGATCACGTTTCGCATGGAGCAGCAGGGGTTGCGGAGTATGGATTTCGCGCTCTTGTGGGGGTATCTCGCCGGACAAATTTGAAAATGTTAAACTAAACTGTGCCTAAACCGTGTCCACTATTTTCGGGACCAGATCATTTTTTTAAAAGCTGAAGGAATTGTTTCCACGAAAACTTGGACCTTTACGTTGCCATCGGGGCGGTGTTGAGGAGGAAATCAGTGGGATTGAGGGGAGATAAAAAGGCTTTTTTCGAAGCATTTATCTCACCAAATATATGGATCGTGATAACAATGATCTGATGCCAGGAAACTGGAAACCACAGCTATAAAATCATTCCCGCAATTATAGGCAGGGAATACACAAATAACACGGGACTTATGCAACGCACACCTTTTGAAAAAGAGCTACGCTTGAATAAAAAATGGGAAAGAGAAGAGAAAGGACATTCATTTTGATGGAATTGGGGGTAATGAAAATATCATTGTTTCGAAGATCGAATTGCCTCCCTAAGCATGGATAGCCAGTTACAATCAATTTTCCCAATTGAATCAATTAAGTGCCTGAAACTCTGGCTATTTGAGTAAACTGTTGAATGGCAGCATTTAAAAAACATATCAACACCATCTGTAGTTTCATGATAACGAGGATAAATTTTCTGTATAATGCCTTTTCCAGCTAAACCCTCAAAGGTACATTTCGCCGGCTGGATAGTCTTGCAATGACATTTGACGGCATTATAATCGGCTAAAATCCAATTTTCGAACATTCTATCAGCTATTCCTATTACCGGGGTAACCTTGCACCCAAATTCTTTAAGAGCTTTACGAAGTTTTTTTTCAATATTGATAGGACTATCCTGTCTATCCTCTCTATCAATTATGACAACTATGGGATGGTTCCGATTATTAAGAAGACGAATTTCAGAATCTATTCTTTTTGCGATTGCATCAATAGCTACATTGTCTCCATTACAGTTAATAATCTTGATAGGAATATCCGGACAGATCCTTTGCAGGACTTTCCTTTCCGAATGCCCATCTACTAGAAAAGCTGGCTTAGGCATCTTGCAAACCTCCTGAAATATAGTAATGACCTAAGCCAAAACCAGTTCGCGAAATTTCTTTTGTAAGAAGTTCCGGATCATTTATACGCCTGGCTTTCGTGAAACCATTTTCCATGGAGACTACTACAATTTCTGGCGATTTCGAGCTATTCAATAGGGTTTCACTATGAGTTGACATTAATATAAATGAAGATGATTTCTTATCTGAATAGTTACTACGCATTATTTTCAATATTTCCGACTGCATCCAAGGATGTAAAAAGTTTTCCGGTTCTTCAATTGAAAAGATATGCGAAGAAGTGAGAATAGCGGTAATTAGTGTAATCCATTTGAGAGTCCCATCAGACATTGATGACAGCGGAAGAAAAATAGTCTTATCATCTGCTGATATAGCGATCCGTACAAGAAGATGGTTATCAAATGCATTATTTTGAACGGAAATATTAGTTATAGAACTGTTGGCTAATTTTGCGAATTCGACAATTTTATTATAGATTTCAGGGTTTAACCGAACTCTTCGATATTGGAAACGGAAATATGGGTGCATTCTAATATCATCGATTTGATGTGTCAGCGCGAACAACGTCGCAGCCAATCCTGTACCATCCTTCTCAATTCCAGGCTGTTTTGCTATATCCTCAGGTTGTTTTACTCTTGAAGGTATAATATTGAATACTTCTCCTCCATAAAGATCGTCAAATATAAATCGAATAACCTCAAAGAACCTTAGAAGGATTTGCACAAGGGAGTAACTTTCCATTGACCGATAGTTACTTGTTAGCATTTTCTCAAAATCTTCTCGCTTAATGGACTCACCATATGTCCTTATTTTCTTTAAATTGAGGCGATTAATTAGAGCATTCGGCGGATTACTTTCGCGATAAACCTCACTAATATCTAAATCGGTAGAAATATTTTCGACCTTTCTTGGTGATATCGTAATATCTTCTGATGTTTTTAATATTCTAAGCCTCTGGGATTTGTAACTAATTATTCCTTTTTCGATAAATGTTACAATTTCGAAATCATAAACATATGAGAGATTCTGCTTGGAACGAATATGTTTTGTGCCAAAAATTGAAGCAGATATTGATTGGCAATACGCAGTTTCTCCGACTTTCTGAAAAATCGAGCTTGCACCTCCTAACATGCCGATAGCCTCATGCAAGTCTCGTTGTACTATACAGGAGATAAACTCAAAAAAAGAAATAATATTTGTTTTTCCAGAACCATTTGGACCTACCAAGATATTGGGCCCGATTTTTAAATCCATATCAAAATTCCTTAACGACTTAAAACCATTCACATGAATGTGGGTTATCACCACGTTCTCCTTTCCGTATAGTATTAATGTTGTAGATTAACTTCCTGCTTGTATATATTTATCTCTAACATTTTATTATAATTATTAGTGAACGCATAAAACACATTACTCCCGTTCGTACACATTCGCGATTATTATTGGGCTTGAAAGCAAAAAAGTGTAAAGATACTCCTCCTCCCAGTAGTAATTGAGGACAACTCGCCAATATATTGTTTCTTTTATATAAGCAGTTGAAACCATTTATGGGCATTTTTGTTCTTTACTATTGCAATATCCTCGGCAATTCCAGTTTCTATATTCAAAACATTCTCCTTCATCTCTTCTTCTCTTGTCCGGTCTGCAATCTTCACGGCAGCTCGTTATCACATTGTTCGCTTGATAATATAAAAATCCGCCTAACAAAAAAACAACAAAATTTTTATAGAATGCCGCAGAAATAATGAAAGGAGGGTCGTAAATGGGCGGTAAGTGGCAGGAGGTTCGGCAGGTGCTACGGGCGGCTTTTGAGGAGACAAAGCCGGTATCGGGTAAGGCCCTTTTCCCGAATTTTGGTCGCCTTCAGAGGTCATTTAAACGCCGTTTAACCACCCTTTAACCACCCTTTAAAGCCCCTTTAATCCGCCTTTTTTAAGAGCTGTATTTGGTGGAAAAATCGGTCATTATCAGCCAAAATCTGGACATTTTTTGAATGCTCAAAACTGGTCTTTTACTTGACAAAATGGCGGTAAACCGGCGAAGCCTACTCCTGCTTCACCGCAGGGGAGAAAATCTTCACTGAAGTCGGGTCGATGGAGATGAATCCGCCGGAGATGGCGAACTGTTTCTTCTCCTGCCCTTTCACGACACGCACGCTGCCGGGTTTGAGGTTGGCCATGAGCCGGGTATGGCCGGGCAGGATGCCCAGCTCCCCGCAGGAGCCGGGCGCCACGATGAATTCCCCCTCATCGCGATAGAAAACCTTGTCCGACGTGAGGATCTCGCACCGCATGGTCTTCATCAGGCGAGCTCCCGGGCCTTCTGGATCACCTCTTCGATCGGGCCGGCCATGAAGAACGCCTGCTCGGGCACGCTGTCGTGCTTGCCGTCCACGATTTCGCGGAAGCCTTTAATGGTGTCGGCCAGCGGCACGTAGGCGCCCTTGGTGCCGGTGAAGGTTTCGGCCACCGAAAAAGGCTGCGAGAAGAAACGCTGGATCTTGCGCGCTCTCGCCACCACCTGCTTGTCTTCGTCCGAAAGCTCTTCGACGCCGAGAATGGCGATGATATCCTGAAGATCCTTGTAGCGCTGCAGGATGCTCTGCACCTCGCGCGCCACGGCATAGTGCTCTTCGCCTACCACGATTTTATCGAGCATCTTGGAGGACGAATCGAGCGGGTCCACGGCCGGATAGATACCGATATCCACTATCTTCCGCGAGAGAACGACCGTGGCGTCGAGGTGACTGAACGCGGTCGCCACGCCGGGGTCCGTGAGGTCGTCGGCGGGAACGTAGATCGCCTGCACCGAGGTGATGGAGCCGTTTTTCGTGGACACGATGCGTTCCTGCAGTTCGCCCATTTCAGTGCCGAGCGTGGGCTGGTAGCCCACTGCCGACGGCAGGCGGCCCAGGAGGGCCGAAACTTCGGCGCCGGCCAGCACGTAACGGAAGATGTTGTCGATGAAGAGGAGCACATCCTGGTTCTCCTTGTCGCGGAAATACTCGGCCTGGGTAAGACCGGTAAGCGCGACGCGGAGGCGCGCTCCCGGTGGCTCGTTCATCTGGCCGAAGACGAGCACGGTTTTATCGATGACCTTTGACTCCGACATATCGAGGTAGAGGTCGTTGCCTTCGCGCGTTCGCTCGCCCACGCCGGCAAACACCGACACGCCGCCGTGATGCTGTGCCACGTTATGGATAAGCTCCATGATGATCACGGTCTTGCCTACTCCGGCGCCGCCGAAGAGACCGACCTTGCCGCCCTTCTTGAACGGCGCGAGAAGATCGATGACCTTGATGCCGGTTTCGAACACCTGCGACCGCGTTTCCTGGTCGAGGAATCCCGGCGAATCGCGATGGATGGGGGCGGTGGTCTCGGCCTTGATCTCGCCCTTGTAATCTATGGGTCGTCCCGCGTAGTCCATGAGCCTCCCCAGGCACGTCTTGCCGACCGGCACCGAGATGGGTTTGCCGGTATTGACCACCGTAAGCCCGCGGGCCATGCCTTCGGGCGGACCCAGAACGATGGCGCGCACGGTATTGGCGCCCATGTGCTGCATCACTTCGAGGATCACCGTCGAGTACTGCTCGCCGGTGCTGCCGCTTCCCTTATCGACCGTAAGCGCGGTGTAGATGGGCGGGATTTCGTTGGGCGGGAATTCGACGTCAACGACCTGACCGAAAATCTGGGTAATTTTGCCTGCAGCCATTATTTCACCACCTCGTTGGTTGCTATGATTTCAGCTAATTCTCGTGTAATCACTGCCTGACGGACCTTGTTCATTTCAAGGGTAATGGTATCGATGAGCGTGCCGGCGTTGCGCGTCGCGTTGTCCATGGCCAGCATACGCGCGGCAAGTTCGGCCGTGAAGGAGGCGCGGAGAATGCCATACAACCGGGCTTTCAGGTACATCGGGAGCAGTGTCTGAAGGATCTCCTGCTCTTCCTCCGGCTCGGTGATGGTACATCGGTACAGGCTGTCTTCCGGCAGCTTCGGTTCGATGGGGAGCAACCGCTCGACTGTGAGTTCCTGTTTGATCATGGACTTGAAATGGCTTCGCACGACAACCAGTTCGTCGAGCCCATGGTCGAGGTAGAGTTTGATCGCCTCCTGCCCGATCGTGTCGGCCATCCCGAAGTCGAATCGGTTGAAAAACTGGGCATGCTCGATCTTGACCGGGACCTTTGCGTTCCGGTAGCGTTCCACCGATTTGCGGCCGGCCGCGATGAGCACCTGTACCTTGCCGGCATTATCTTTGAGATAGCGATCGGCGGTGCGGAGAATGGTATTGTTGAAATCACCGCACAGCCCCTTATCGCCGGCCACCACCACGAGCCCGATCCTGCCAGCCGGCGCTGCCGGGCCTTTGCCCGGAAGGCGAAAGAGCGAAAAAAGGCCTCCCGTCCTTCCGGACCCGATAAGCGAGAGATAGGCATGGGTGACCTTTTCCAGTTCCGCCTGGTAGTAGAGCGCATCGTTCATCGAACGGGAGGCGCGGGCAAAGCGGGCTCCGGCCACCATCTTCATGGCCTTGGTAATCTGCCGCGTCGATGAGACGCCCTTTATTTTTTTCCTGAATTCGGACAGTGACGGCATTGGATATCCTATATACGCGTTAGCTTATGACGCCCGTACCTGCTTATACTCCTTGATCGCCGCCTCGAGTCTCGCTTTGATACCATCGTCGATCTGCTTCGTGTTCTTGATATCGGCGAGAATATCTCGATGCTTTTCCTGGAGATAGGTGATGTAATCCTTCTCCCACTGCCGGATGTCGTTTTGGGGTACGTCGTCGATGAAACCATTGACTCCGGCGAAGATGATCGCGACCTGGATCTCGACCGGAAGCGGCTGGTACTGATCCTGCTTCAGGAGTTCCATGATCCGCGCGCCACGCGCAAGCTGCGCTTGCGCGTGGCTGTCGAGTTCCGAGCCGAATTGCGCGAACGAGACGAGGTCGCGGTATTGGGCGAGATCGAGACGGACGCGGCCCGCCACCTGACGCATGGC
Source organism: Chitinispirillaceae bacterium (assembly GCA_049521335.1). Taxonomy (GTDB): domain Bacteria; phylum Fibrobacterota; class Chitinivibrionia; order Chitinivibrionales; family Chitinispirillaceae; genus BOG-1184. The sequence continues at coordinate 9,489 of JBEKOX010000057.1, read as the reverse complement.
CTTGATCTGGGCGTTGCCGCCCACGCGCGACACCGAGAGTCCGCTGTTGATCGCGGGCCGCTGGCCCGAGAAAAAGGGGCCAGTTTCGAGAAAGATCTGGCCGTCGGTGATGGAGATGACGTTGGTCGGGATATAGGCCGAGATATCGCCCGCCTGGGTCTCGATGATCGGCAGCGCGGTCAGCGAACCGCCGCCGTTCTTTTGTGAAAGTTTGCAGGCGCGTTCGAGCAGGCGTGAGTGCAGGTAGAAAACATCGCCCGGATACGCCTCGCGTCCCGGCGGGCGACGGAGCAGGAGCGAAAGCTGGCGGTAGGCCTGGGCGTGGCGCGTGAGGTCGTCGTACACGATCAGCACATCCTTGCCCTGCCACATGAACTCTTCGGCCATGGCGCACCCGGCATAGGGCGCGATGTACTGGAGCGCTGCGGGGTCGCTTGCCGTGCAGGAAACGACGATGCTATATTCGAGCGCCCCGTGACGGGCGAGCGTGGCGACGATCTGGGCCACCGTTGACTGCTTCTGGCCGATGGCGACGTAGATGCAGATAGGACGGCGCCGGCTCTCGTTCTTCTGATTGATGATGGTATCGACCGCGAGCGCGGTCTTTCCGATCTGCCGGTCGCCGATGATGAGTTCGCGCTGCCCTCTTCCGATGGGGATCATGGAGTCGATCGCCTTGATGCCGGTCTGCAGGGGCTCCTTGACCGGCTGACGTTCCATGACGCCCGGCGCGATCACCTCGATCGGCCGCGTCCGGTCGGTTTTAATATCGCCCTTGCCGTCAATCGGCTCGCCGAGCGGATTGACCACCCGGCCGAGGAGCGCCTCTCCCACCGGCACTGCCATGACGCGTCCGGTGCGGCTCACCTCATCGCCCTCGCTGGTCAGCGTGGCCTCGCCCAGAAGAATGCACCCTACATTGTCATTTTCGAGATTGAGCACCATGCCGTGGATCGAGTGCGGAAAACTGACCAGCTCGCCGTAAACCGCTTTGTCGAGGCCGTAAACGCGCGCGATGCCGTCGCCGACCTGCATGACGTAGCCCGTTTCCCGCAGATCAAGCTTGGAAGCGTAACTTTCCAGCGTTTCCCGCAGAATGCCCGTAATCTTTGATGAATCGATTGCCATGCTCTCATCCTTACGTGGAAGAAATAGTCATCAGTCTCGAACGGAGATGTTCAAGATCCGTCTTGATCGTGTTATCGATGATCGTATCCCCGATTTTGATCAGGAGACCGGCGAACAGGGAGGGATCCACGGTAAAACGGGGCTTCAGCGTACCGCCGAGCTGCGCAATAAGCTTTTCGGCAAGCGCCGCCTGCAACGCCGGTGAAAGTGGTTGCGCGCTCGTGATGCCGACCGCATGAATGTTGTTCGCCTCTTCGGTCAAGCGTTCCATCTCCTCGGCGATAAGGGGGAAGATACCCGTCATCCGCCGTTTCAGGATGTCACCGAAGACCCGCCACACCACAGGCGTAAATTTTTCAGGCGCCGCCGCTTCGAGCGCCTTCAGCTTGTCGTCGTTCGGGATCGCCGGATGGTCGAGAAAGTTCCTGAGCCCCTCGAGCCGGAGCGCTGAAGCGCCGAGTTCCGACAGGTACTCCTGGATATCCTTCCGTTCTCCGGGAGCGAGCCGGTCGAACAGCCGGGCATACTCCCTGGCAAAAAGGCCCCCGCTCATTACGCCCCCTGAACCCGGCTTTTGGAGATCTCGTCCAGCATCTCCTGAAACTTCTTCTCATGCACGTCGCCGGAAAACGGCCTGGACAGCATCTTTTCGGTAATCGCCATGGAGAGCGAGACAATTTCTTCGCGCATCTCACGCATGGTTTGTCGGCGCTCATACTCGATCTGCTCATGGGCCTTCTTCTGCAGTTCCATGGCTTCGGCCTGGGCCGCGGCCAGAAGCTCCTCTTTGACACGGCCGGCATCCTGCCTGGCCGCCGCAATGAGGTCGGAGGTCTTCTGCTCTATCTGTTCGAGCTTCGCACGGTACTCGGCTTCGAGTTTCTGGATTGCCGAACGTGAGTTTTCAGCGTCATCCAGCGTCTTCCGGACCTTGTCCTGCCGGTCGCTGACGAGTTTCATCACCGGCTTCCAGCCGAATTTCCACACCACGGCCAGTGCGATCAGGAAGGTGATCACCTGGGAAAGCATTATCTGCCAATGAATTTCAGGCATAGTAGTCCTCTCTGGACAAATCGGGACAGTGGTCCCCTTGGCTGAAAAGGCCTCTCAGCCGGCGATTTTTACCGCAAACGGGTTGGCGAAAATAAAGATGATGGCCAGGAACAGCGCATAGAGCACCTGCGCCTCGATAAGGGCGAACCCGATGAACATGTTCTGCTGCAGCTTGGATTGTAGCTCCGGTTGACGGGCAATGCCCTGGAGGGCGCTCCCGATCACGAGTCCCATGCCGATACCGCAACCACCCGCCGCGATGCCGACGCCGATGCCCGATGCGATGAGCGTGTTACCGAAAAATACCGCCGCCGCCATGCTGCTTCCCGGCGCCACGGTTTCGGCCGCGGAAACAATGCCCGCTCCCGCGAGCAGGAAAAGCTGAACCAGAATTTTTTTGGTCATGAGACCCCTCCGTAGGATAAAAGATAAAGGTTTAATGTTCTTCCATATGGACGGCGCCGGCGATATAGGACATTGAAAGCACCATGAACACGAGCGCCTGTATGAATGCAATGATGAGTCCCAGCAGCATGATGACCGGCCGCAGCACGAGCGGCATGATCGAAAATATCTTGTCAGAAGGAAGCGAACTCATGAAGAAGTGGAGCATGAGCCAGGCCAGGATGCCGAGGAAAAGCTCCTTTGAAAAGATATTGCAGAAGAGCCGCAATCCGAGCGACAGGGGGCGCGTGAAAAAGGAGATGATCTCCGTGATGGAGAGCAGGATCGAGACCGGCAGCATGAACCACGCGAGCTTTGGCCCCTTGAACTGTTTGAGGTACCCGATGCCGTTGTATTTAAAGCCGAGGAAGACGAAGTAGAGAAACACCATGAGCGCAAGGCCGAAGGTCAGGTTCGGATCCGAGGTCGGGGATACGAGACCGGGGATGAACCCGATGAGATTACCGACCAGGATAAAAATAAAAAGCCCTATGAACAGGGGATAGAACCTCTTCGCTTCCGGGCCGATAAGGTCATCGGCCACGCCGCAGATATACTCGAAAAAAATCTCGAGCACCGACTGCAGCCCGCCGGGCCGGGAGGACGCATCGACCCTGGCCCGGCGCATCGCGCCGGCCGCGACAACGATCGAGCCGATGATGATGATCGCCCATACGATCCAGGAGAAATACAGAAGGGTCAACTCGTGCGGCATATGCGGAATCTGCGGAAAATGCCATTTTATGCTGTCAAATTCCATTGCCCCATCAGACATTTCCTTCAACCCTCCGACGGCGGGGTCGCTCCCTGCCGCATTTTATTAAGAAAGAAAAACGTCGATGCCGTCATTCCCGCGAACAGCCCGAGCAAAAGTCCCAGGGCGTTAATTTTTACGATGAATACCGCAAGGGAAAACACCCCTATCATGACCGCATAGCGCAGGAGCGCTCCCGGCATATACCCGGCAAGAAACGAAGCCTTTCTTTCCGTGCGCTTCGGGAGCAGGAGGGTGTACACGAGAACCCCGAGATAGGCGATCCCGATACCCCATACCACCCCGGTAAAGAGGTGGCCCGCTTTAAGCTTCCAGAGAGTCAGACCTGCGGCGGCGGCAGCACACACAAGACCGATCGCCGGCTTCGAAACAGGGTTATTTCCAGGAATCATTCTTCTCGTTGTCGTCCTCGTCCATTTTCTGCACCTGCCTATAGATCTGCCGGAATCCCGCAAACGTTCCTATGCAAAAGAACACGATGGTGAATATTGGCGACGTTTTGAACAGTTTATCGAGGTAGTGGCCGACCACCACCCCCACCGCGCTCGCGAACACCAGGTTGATGCCGAGCGTCGAAAGCCACAGCAGGTCCTGCCTGAAACGGGCATTCTTGCGACCATCAGGCGTATGCTCTTCTGTCATGATCGTGCTCCGTACAAACCTTATAAATTACTATATCGGCAAGGCATAAATCATATAACCGCATAATTGTACCCCACATGCACGGTTAATTCAAATGTCATTTACGGAAATTTTTTATTTCACGAGCAGAGGGTATTTTTATAAGCTATAACGATGTTTTTTTTAGAAGAGGAATAAAGCCATAATGGAAAAAATCACCATCCAGAACGTTGAACTCCTTCTTTCCCACCCCACCGAAGTCCGCAGCGGTTGGATCGGCCAGATCGAACCGCTACGCCAGCTTCTGGCTTGCTGGCTCACCGTGGCCAAAGGCGACCTGCCGCTTACTCCCCGTGTCATCGGCTTTCCGGGGATCGGAAAGACCACGCTCGCCATGGCTGCCGCGCAGGAGCGGGGGCAGGAGGTGTACATCATGCAGTGCACGGCAGATACGCGGCCCGAGGACCTGCTGGTCACGCCGGTACTCTCCGATGCCGGGCGAATCGCCTACCATGCAAGCCCGCTCCTCACCGCCGTCATCAAGGGCGGCATCGCGGTGCTCGACGAGGGCAACCGCATGTCCGAAAAATCGTGGGCATCGCTCGCCGGCCTCTTCGACCACCGTCGGATGGTGGAGTCGCTGGTCGCCGGTATCACGGTATCGGCGCACGAGGAGTTCCGCGCGGCCGTGACCATGAACGACGACAGTTCGACCTTCGAAATCCCGGACTACATCATGTCGCGGTTACAGCCCGGCATCACGGTGCCGTTTCCCAGCCGCGAAGACGAGCTTAAAATCCTCTCCTACAACCTGCCGTTTGCGGGCGACGACGTGCTTGCCATGTGCATCGACTACCTGCAGCGGGCGCACGGGCTCGACCTGCCCTATTCGATCCGCGATGGGCTGAACGCGATGCGTTATACGCTCAAGATGAAGGCGCATGACGCTTCGGCCGACGTGGCCGAACTGTTCCGCAAGGCGCTCCTGCAGGTGCTGGGCGAGGAGGCGCTCGACCTCGAAAAACTCGCCGCGGAACGAAAACTCTCCGGCGACGCTTCGCCGGCCATGAACCTCGGCGATTTTTTCTTCGGTAGCGGTTCGGACCTCAATCCGGACAATGATTCGGATAACGATCTCACTATCGATCCGGATAACGGCGAGGACCTCCGGTGAAACTCTCGGAACGGATCACCATCGTGCCGATTCTGCACGGTACGGGCGCGATCGCCTCACACGTTCGCTCCTTGTGCATGGAGCAGCGGTTCGATTGCATCGCCGTCGATGTTCCGGAAATTTTCCAGGACGATATCGGGCGCGCCGTCGAGGAACTGCCCCTTATCCAGGCCCTTGTCGCCCGTGAAGAGGGAGAGGAGCGATGCCTCTACGCGCCTGTCGACCCGTGCGATGCCGCGATCGAGGGGATCCGGCAGAGCCAGCAGAACCATTGCCCGTTCTTCTGCATCGGCCATGCCCCGCGGCAGACCGAGCCGGTCAGCGCGCTCCCGGACGAACATGCCATCGACACGATCGGCTTCGACCGGTTTGCCGCCCTTTGCCTTCGCGCAATCGGCAACCCGGCCGCGGGATCGGACGACGATTGCGCCGGAGCGTATCTTGCAACGCGGCTGCGCGAACTTTCGGCGAACCACGGCCGGATCCTTGCGCTGGTGCATTTCCGCCGTTTCGCGCGGACCGTGCGCCGTTTTTACACTCCCGGAGCGTTGCAACCCGCCGGCGCAGCGACGCCGTACCGGATCTCGACCCATTATATTCATCCCGACCATCTCTACTTCGCGCTCGGCGAACTCCCGTTCATCACCGGCAAATTCGAACAGGAGCGGCTCGATCCATTTGCGGCGCCGGTCGACGTGAAAAACGAGATCAAGAACCTCTTCCGTGAAACGCGCGACGATTACTATGACGACAAAAACGCCATTGCCGCGCTCTCGCCGGTGCGCATCCAGGCGGCGCTGACCTTCAGCCGGAACCTCACGGTATTGCAGAGCCGGCTCATTCCCTCGCTCTTTGACCTCGTTGAGGCGGCCAAGGGGGTTGGCGGTAACGGCTATGCCCTGCGGATCCTCAGGAACGCCCGGTACTACCCCTATCTCCCCTTCGAGCTTGGCGTGCCGCTTCTCGATATCGGCATCGACCGCATTCGCCTGCCCGGGAACGGCGAGATTGTGGAAGCGGTCAACCTTTTCCGCGACCGGATGGTCGAGTGGCGGCGGGTGTCAATCAGGCCCGATCCTTCGCAAGAGCGGAGGAAGCGGTACCGCTACGCGTGGAACCCCATGGGCATGTGCTCCCACGTTCCGGAGGACCGGATAATCGAGCGGTTCAACGCGCATGCGCGGGCAAGGGCGAAGCGGCTGCTGGTCGAGGAGTTCGCGCACCATGAAAAATTCACGACCTCTGTCAAGGACGGCATCGACATACGCGAAACGCTGCGGAACTGGCATACCGGCTCTATCTATGTCAAGGAGATCCCGCCTGCCCGCGGCAGGCTCGATACCGTGGTCATGATCTTCGACGAAGACCACGACGACAACTACCCGCACCGCTGCGCCTGGTATGCCGAGCACGGGGAGGAGTCGACCCTCACCTTTTACGCCACCGACCCGTTTTCCGACCTCATCGGCCCGGGCATCGCCCGTTGCCGGTACGGCGGGCTGTCGCTCCTCTTCCCGCCCCGCCCGGTGCCGGATATCTTCGCGCTCACCGAGGGCATGGCGTTACCGAATCTCGCGGCGCGGCTCACCTATGGCGCCCTGCTCTTCAGCGCCGAACGGGTCGTTGCCTATGTCTCGGCACGCAAGCCGCCGGCCGCTCTGCGCGCCATGGCCGCGCGCCTCAAAAAGCGCCTTCTCTGGATCCCGCTCTCGTCCTTCTCAAACGAGACGATCCGCAACCTGCGCCGGTTCCATATTCTTAACGGAAAAGAGGTGCGGAGCTGGGCATCGCGGTTTATCGGCGAGGAGTGAAATAACAATGATGGAGGGGCGGAAGATAAGAAAAAATTGAAATTGAGATGTAAAAGGTATTATTTAAGTAAATGTGTAAATCCGCTTCTCATCCGTTTCCCGCTGAAGAGGAGGATCCCATGCTTAAATTCTGGTTGAATCGAGCGTATGTGTCAGCTTCTTGTCTTTTGGCCGTCGCAATGGGCAGCTACGCCGCAATTATTCCTTCAGCGCCGGTACTGGATTCTGTGACCGGTTTCCCTCCCACCTTTTCCTGGAATACCGCCGCAGGCGCATCCTCTTACACTCTACAGGTCTCAACCGATTATTATTTTTCTGCCACTACTTTCAGCCAATCCGGTATAACCGGGACTTCTTTAACGCTTCCCTCTTCTTTGTATGATAGCTTATTAGAAAGCGTCCCGTGGTATTGGCGAGTGAATGCCGCCAATACTAATGGCGAAAGCGGATGGTCGAGCGTTGGGTCCAGGGGAGGTGCTCTCACCTGTAATTATGTGGTAGATCTTTACGATCAGTACGGCGGGGGGCCGGCCAACGCCGCCACCAACGTTCAATTACCCGTAACTATCAGCTGGGGTAACGGTTTATATGAGTGTACTTTAAGCCCGCCGCCATTTAGTTTGCAGGTTGCAACCGATACAGGGTTTTCTTCGCTGGTAATAGATACTGGCAACGTCGGGGTTTATGAAGTATTACATCTTGGAGATTTAGAGAATGATTGGGTATATTCCGTTTTGACCAGTAACCTTGAAAACAGCACAACGTATTACTGGCGAATAAGAAGTGGAGGGGGACCGTGGTTGGATACCTCCAAATTCACCACCGCACTCGCAGGCCCTGCGCTTTCCTCACCTTTAAATACCGCGCAAAATCTGCCTACTACATTAACTCTTAGCTGGGGCACCGTTTCCGAGGCAACTTCTTATTCCTTGCAACTTTCAACAACCTATTCGTTTTCAACAACTGTTGTCAATCAAACTGCTCTTACTTCAGGGAGCAGTATAATCAGCGATCTCGCAAACAATACAATCTTCTATTGGCAAGTCACGGCGATAAATGCAGACGGAGCAATTGGCCGGTCAAGCATCTGGACTTTTACCACCGGGGGGACTTCCGTTCTGCCTGTCGATGGGAAGCTTTCAAAAACCGATTTTACCGCATCAAACAAAATGATTTCCTATTCATTGGCAACCCCAAGCCCTGTTGAAATTACCTTCAGCGACGTGCTTGGAAGAACCGCCTTTGTAGTGAACCGGAAACAATCCGCTGGCCGATATTCCATTGAACTTAAAAACTGCAACCTCGCCTCAGGTCATTACATAGTTAGTTTCAAAGCGGCGGGTGTTGAAAAGCAGGCATCGGTCGTGATAACACGGTGATCGCGATGCTGTTTTTTCCGCTTTGAATATTGCAAATTGGAATATAGAGCGGTAAAATTGCTTCTCACCTGCTTTCCGAAACAAGGGAGATTCCCATGTCTTGTTACATTAGAATTTCAGTGAGATCTTATGCGGCGATGGTTTTGTTTTGCGCCATGGCATTGCAGGCTCAGATTCCCAGTGTGCCGACGTTGCCGAATTCGGCAATTTGGACCAATTTGTTTTCTTCAGTCACTCTTTCGTGGAATACCGCCGCAGGCGCATCTTCTTACACTGTGCAGGTCTCAAGCGATTATTATTTCTCCACCACCATTTTCAGCCAGGCCGGCATAACCGATACTGCTTTGATTCTTCCCTCGCCGGATACGGCTATAATAAATCATGATATCTTAACAAATGGCTATTGTTATTGGCGGGTAAATGCCGCAAACACCTATGACGTAAGTGGATGGTCAGGCGTTGGGTCCATTACTGACCAAATCTGTGGTGGATGGGTAAGCGGGACAGCGCCTGCCAGCGCCGCCACTAACGTTCAGTTACCCGTAATCTTCAGCTGGGACGACAATGTTTCGGAGTTGTGTGGGGGAGAGGATTTTCCAACCATTTTGCAGGTTGCAACCGATACAGGGTTTTCTTCGCTGGTGATAAATACTGGCGGCCTCAACAGTAGTTCCTCTTATGGTCAAACTGGGCACTTGCTTGTTTATGTGTATTCCGACTCGGCCGTTAACCTGAAAAAAGGTACAACGTATTACTGGAGAATAAGGAATGTGGGAGGACCGTGGTTGGATACCTCTCAATTTACCACGGGAGGAACCTCCGTCCTGCCAGTTGATAATAAGCATTTAAAGCCGGATTTCATCGTATCAAACAAAATGATCTCCTATTCATTGGCAACCCCAAGCCCTGTTGAAATTACCTTCAGCGATGTGCTTGGAAGGACTGCCCTTGTAGTGAACCGGAAACAATCCGCTGGCCGCTATTCCATTGAACTTAAAAATTGCAACCTCGCCTCAGGTCATTACATAGTTAGTTTCAAAGCGGCGGGTGTTGAAAAGCAGGCATCGGTCGTGATAACACGGTGATCGCGATGCTGTTTTTTCC
>JBEKOX010000056.1:0-18806 GCA_049521335.1 Chitinispirillaceae bacterium | reverse complement strand
TCCCCCGGTTAATCGTGGAGGTAAGGCAACTCAGGCAGAGAATATCGGCTTCAGCCATTTCGGTTGCGGTAATAGGTCGTTTCATGATGTTTTCATTGAATACTATCGCATCGTGACCGGCTTTCCGCGCATAGGTGGCAAGATAGAGCGGTCCGAGGAGCGGGATAGTCATGAACTTGGCGAATACATTCGACGGCGCACCCGATGGTTCTACAAAAATTATCTTTTTCTTATCCATGTTTTAAATTAATACCTCAATATGTCAGCGGTAATAAAGATCTGCCAGCAGAAGACTCACTCCAAACGCAACGAGCGAAAGTGGCCACAGTTGGAGGGAAATACCGAATACTAGAAAAAATACTACAGCGAGCATGATAAGAGCCACCGCAAGAAATAAAAAAAGGCGATGCCGACCGCTTATATACATCGCTAAAAAGCCTGCTCCGGCGATTCCCAGGAAAATCGGCCACATGGTCGCCATGTATGACCACGTTGTAAAATTAAAATAGAAAAAAAACAGACTCAGCAGGGTAATCATGGTCCCTAAAAAAATCAGTGATAGTTCCCTTCTTTGATGTTCAAAGAAGAGAATAATAAATCCCGCTCCGAGGATGAGGAGAAATGCAGGCCATAATTTGCTGGCTCCGATGATGATGCCTACATTTTCAAGCGTAAGCGCCACGCCCGCCAGGATAAGGAGCAGTGACAGGACAAAAATACTTCGAACTCTGCGCATTGCTACCCTCCCGTTTTTAGTTCAAATCCGGCTTCACAAACATGCCCGAGATTTTCCCATTCCAGAGACCGACCTTTGCTCTGGCTAAAAGGAACCAATCAATGGAAAACAGGGGAACCTCCCGGTTCTGACTGAGCCGCACCGATTCATCGGTAATATCGTTAAAGAACATCGTAGAGAGCCGAAGTTTTTCACTTTGGCAAGTCAACACCGATTCACCCACCCAGGCAACTACGCAACCCTCATCGCCACTCACCAGCATGGATTCGTAGTCTTTCGGTTTCAGGGGAATGACTTTGCCCGAAACACCGGCCTGCACGCAGGCGGCCAGAAGTTTATCGGCAATGATGTTAGAAATTCCATCATCCGCGCGATACCATATTTTAATCGGGCTGAACGTCGTGGGAGAGTGTTGTGCATCCATGGGAACTTGGGGAGGGGGCATAGGCGTCAGTGAGTCATTTTCGACGGAGGCTATTGGAACGCCCTCCGCCTTTACGACATTCTTGAGCAGCGAAAAGGGAGCGACAAGCGATCGCATGAAAGCGCGCTCGGAAGAATCCTGGAACCGACAGACGATGAAGTAGCGATCACTGCCGATCGGCAAACAGGTGACACCGTTCTTAAGAAAAGTGCGGCGGGCATAATCAAGGTCCGGAACACTCCACAAGGCAACGGCATCGTATCGGCCGAGCGAAAATGAGAGCAGAGGATTATCGTCGCCCCCGCGCTTGATTACGGCAAAATTGACAGAGGGATGTATTCCGGCGGTTCGACAGTTCGAGACTAAAGTATCGTCGCTTTCCTGAAAAGTTTTAAACACGTAGGGGCTGACCCTGAGTGACGGAGGCAATGCCCGGCATGTTCGAAGTCTTTCAAGCGCCTGCGTGTCCGGGTTTCCAAGTTTGATGCGAATCGTCGTATTATCGATGGGCAGAAACCCCCGGACGATCGCTTCGCGGCCGCTGATAAAATCCATGATGCCGTCGCAAGAGCGAAAGAGTGAAAGTCCCTCTGCAGGGTGATCACGGATGAATCGAGTCCACTTGTCAATGATGTCGAGGGGATTAAGTGCCTTACCGTCTGCGTTGATGATTTTGCCGGACGTTTTCAGGGTAATCGACAAGGGGGTTACGCCCTGAACGTCAAAGCAGCCTTGAAAGGAGTCAGGGTCGATTTTTTCCGAGAACGGATACTGATCCAGAAGCCCTGAAAAGGGGTACTCCAGTGTGGATCGAGGATAATACAACCGGAGCGATCCTCCAGCGGGAACATGCCCCGAATCAGCGACTGCAGACGGTTTTACGGTAAAAGATGTCACGGATTTTCCCATCGAGGTTGTCATCGGCGATCCTTGCGGCAATCGAGCTTCACCGCAGCCGGCGGAAGCAATCAGGAAGACTTGTTGGCCGGCGGAATCGCGGTGTTCGAGAGAGAGGTTCTGCTCAGTGCAGAAACGGTTGAAGGTGTTTTCAAATCGGTCGCGGGTGTCCTTATCGGCAAAGATGATCCGGTACTGGAGCGAATCATCCCATGCGACCGATCGCGGGGCGACTTCACTACGCTCTGTCGAGGTCCGGGTTGCCTTGGGTGGAAAACAGCAGAAAAGGAAAAAAATGGCTGGAACTACCACCCATTTATGTGTTATGATAAATCGTCCCATCGAAATCACCCTTAGTTCTTCCGTGCAGTGTCGGTCAGGTCGTCACATTCGCAAATTGAATGTCATGAAGGTATTTGTACCGCTGGCCGCGATTGAGAAGCTCTTCATGAGTACCCTGTTCGATGATGCATCCCTTATCAAGCACAAGAATGTGATCCGCATGGCGGATAGTTGACAGGCGATGAGCCACGACGAGTACCGTGCGGTCCTGGACGAGACGATTGATAGCTTCTTGGACAAGGCGTTCGGATTCGGAGTCGAGCGAACTTGTCGCCTCATCGAGTATAAGCACCGGCGGATTGCGTAGCAGCGCCCGCGCAATAGCAAGGCGCTGGCGCTGCCCCCCCGATAGCATGACCCCACGGTCGCCGATCGTGGTGTCGAGCCCTTCCGGCAGCCGTTCGATGAACTCCCAGGCGTGAGCGGCCTTCGCGGCCGCGATGATCTGCCCCGTGGTTGCCCCGGTCAGACCATAAGCGATATTGTTGCGGACCGAGTCGTTGAAGAGAAACGTCTCCTGGGCTACAATGCCGAAAAGGCTGCGGAGTCCTGAAAGGTCCAAATCCCGGATGTCACGGCCGTCGATCCGGATAGAGCCGTTTGACACTGGATAAAATCGGGGAAGCAGATCGAGCAGCGTGCTTTTGCCGCTTCCGCTTGATCCTACCAAGGCTATGACCGACCTTTTTTTAAGCGTAAAACTGACATCGTGCAGCACCTCCTCATTGCATCCGGGATAGGTAAAACGCACATTCGATACAGTTATTGCATCGGCGAAAACCGGCACGCTTTCAGGGTAAACGGGCCGGAGAGGTTCGGTGGGCGAATCGAGAATGGCAAAGACCCGTTCCGCTGCCGCGAACCCGCGTTGCAGAGAATTGTTGATGGTGGAGAGCGTCTTGAGCGGCGTAAATGTTGAAAAAAGAAATATCAGGAATCGGATGAAATCTTCGGAGCCGAACCCGGCAGTGATCCCTTGATGCGCGGTTTTCAAGACTTCCTGCCCGCCGTACCAAAGGAGAATAATGACGACGACGACTCCCAGCATCTCAGTCAATGGGCTGGAAATGGAAGAGATATTGTTCGCGCGGAACGACCGATGGACGAAAAGGCTGTTCTCTTGCATAAACCTTTTGGTTTCGAAAGCGTCCATATTGAACATCTTTACCGCCCGGATACCGCCCACCGTTTCGTGAAGAATGGAGAGCAGGCCTGAGAGGGATTCAAGCATGCGTTTGCTGCGGCGGCGGACAGACTGTCCTATGGCTGCAATGAGAAACCCAAGCACCGGGAAAATAATGATGATCGCGAACGTCAGTTTTACATTGATGGCGAACAGCACGCCGATGAAAAAAACGACGCGGATCGGTTCCGTGAACATTTTATCGAACGTGGAGGTCATGGACTCGTTGATGCTGGCGATATCGTTGACAACAAGTGAAATGATGTTGCCTGAACGCTCACGATCGTAGTATGTCACCGGCAGCTTGAGCGCATGGCCGAAAAGCTCGTTGCGCATGTCGCGTACGATATCGAGGTTGAGTCGCATCATGATGACTGATTTAAGATATGTCAATATATTCTTGATAAAAAACGAAGAGGCCATGAGGGCGCATACCACCTTGAGCGAATCAAGCGGATTCTCCCGTATAATTATCCGGTAGGTCCAATATTTAAGTGTATCGTTGATCGTATGCAGCGAAAATACCGGTTTTAGAGGCAACACGGCGGCGGGATCGAACAACGTTTTCGCCAGGGATGCCCCGAACCAGAGCGAAACCGCTTCAAAGTTGACAACTAGGAATGAAAGGATCACCGAAAGCACCAGAAGCGGCCAGTATGCCAGCGCATACCGCATCATTCGGCGATAGAGTAGTAAATTACGCATAATAACACAATACGAGCGATCCGGCCATCTTCTTGGCGAAACGACTCCGAATCTGCATATATTCCGATGGAGAAATGGCTTATGCCTTATCGGTCCAGACAAAAATTGAACCGCAGTTTTGACACAAAATAAGCTTTGTCGCGCGTTTAATGTCACTTACAAGGTGCGGTTCAAGTACTTTGTAACACACCGTGCAGGTCCGGGCCGTCGAGACTTCGCTCAGCACTCGACCGTGATTTCGACGGCTCCGTATCAAGTCGTAGGTTCGAAGGATCGATTTGGTGATGAGCGGTTTCAACGCCTCGCGTTCTTTTTCGATGCCCGCTATTACCGAATCAATGGAGGCGATCGTTGCCGAAAGCTCGGCAATTTTTGGTTCATTTTCCGCCATCACCTGCTCGAATTCTTTGCTCGCAGCTTCGGCGACCGCTTTCTGGCGATCGATCTCTTCATTGATCTTCTTTTTACGTGATTCAGATGAGTGAATAATTCCCTTCTGGGCCTCTATTTCGGCATGAACCGCATCGTATTCACGATTGGTTTTAATTGAATTCAGTCGTTCCTGACTGCGGACAAGGTTCTCCTGAGCTTTTACCATATGGTCGTCGAGAGAGAGAAGCTCTTGTTCGGCGCTTTTAGCCTGAGTCAGTGAGTTTTCCATATTTTTTCGTGCCATATCAACGAGTTTCTGGAGTTCCGCTACTGTAGCCGGCAATTGTTTCTTGGCAAGTTCCTGCTCATGAATTCGCAGATCAATTTCCTGCAGTTGCATAAGGTATTCCATATCGCGCAGCATAATTCCTCCACAGCAGGATCAAGTAGTTATATCGAATTTCTGTTTGTTAATAAAAAAGCACTCCCTTTCGGAAGTGCTCGTATCGTATCTGAATCGTAACGCCCGGAATGTCGTGTCTGCATACCTGCAAAGGCTGCAAAGTTACCCCCTCTTGTCCCTGAAAAGTGGGCCCACTAGGACTCGAACCTAGGACTAACGGATTATGAGTCCGCTACTCTAACCGACTGAGTTATGGGCCCGGTTAAGGGCAATTTCGTATCCAAAAATAATTGGCGCTGGAAATAGCAGGCAAGGTACAGTGAAAAACACTGTTCGCGCGCGCTGCAGGGGGGATGTACGACTACCCCCTTTGTCATGCTTTTTTACACCACTGTTTTTCCAGAAAATAAGGGTATACCAGAGGGAGGGGCGGTAGAAAGTGAAGCCGATATTGATGGCAATAAAAAGGTTTAAAAACCGAAAAAATAGGGGTTATGCCACACGCTGGGTTCCAAAAAGTCGATAGCACGCAGCAGATACCCGGACACGATCGCCGATAAAATATTTGACACCGGCCCGGCAAGACTTACAAAAATAAGATCCCTTTTAGGGTTAGCGAAATTGTAACCATTGACCAGTACAGGTTTTGCCCAACCGAATGGACCGGCATAAACATGAAGTAGGCACGGTCCATCCTCCCAAAATTGGGTTCTTTAATCGGGGATAAATGCGATAATAATTTATATTACTAACTAACAATCCGAATTATCCCCCTTTGATTCAGAGGATGCTTGTACTCATGAATCTCTTTGTTCCAGGTCGCATCTGTCTTTTCGGCGAACACAGCGATTGGGCTGGAGGCTATCGCCGTATCAATGCCGCCATTGAAAAAGGTCATGCTATCATCGTCGGAACCAATCAGGGTGTCTATGGTGAAGTTAAAGCTCACCCGACGAAGCTTATTTTCAATGCAACCCTCAATGATGGAACCAGAATGCCGCCATGGGAGGTCCCCATGGAACCCGGGGCATTGCTGAAACAGGCGGAAGAGGGTGGGTTTTTCAGCGAAGTAGCGGGAGTAGCGTATCAGGTTCTGACTCTTTACCGGATCCGGGGGCTTGAAATCGATAATTACCGAACCGATTTGCCCATTAAAAAAGGGCTTTCTTCAAGCGCCGCTGTTTGCGTCTTTGTTGCCCGTGCGTTTAACCGGATTTACGATCTTAAAATGACGGTGCGGGGCG
The DNA here is from genome assembly GCA_049521335.1 of Chitinispirillaceae bacterium. Taxonomy (GTDB): domain Bacteria; phylum Fibrobacterota; class Chitinivibrionia; order Chitinivibrionales; family Chitinispirillaceae; genus BOG-1184. The sequence continues at coordinate 12,500 of JBEKOX010000056.1, read as the reverse complement.
AAATGGAAGTCGCCTACAACGGCGAAATTACTACCCCTTCCCGTTGCGGCCGACTTGACCAGGGGTGTGCCTATGGGAATCGTCCCATCGAAATGGCTTTTGACGGGGATCGCCTTGATATACGGGAGCTTTCGGCAGGCGCCGAGTTTCATTATCTCATCGTCGATCTCATGGCCGGCAAGGACACCCGGGAAATTCTTGCCCGGCTTAATCGTTGCTACCCGTTTGCTGAAGATGAAATGCAGCGAAATGTTCAGAACTACCTTGGTCCCGTCAACCGCAGGATTGTTTTTGAGGCCGTGGAAGCTATTAAAGCAGGGTCCGCCGAGCGGCTTGGTGCACTCATGACCGAAGCCCAGGCTGAGTTCGATAAAAATTTGCAGCCCGCCTGTTCATCCCAATTGACTGCACCAGTATTACATAAGCTTCTTGCTTATGAACCGCTTAAACCGTACATCCTTGGCGGGAAAGGGGTTGGATCGCAGGGTGATGGAACGGCGCAGCTCCTTGCAAAAGATGCCGCAAGCAGGAAGAAAGCCGCCGAAATTATTGAGCGGGATCTTGGCATGCTCTGCCTTGATTTAACTATTTGTCCGGCAAAGCGTGTTCGTAAAGCAGTGATTCCGGCGGCAGGTTTTGGTACAAGACTTTTCCCCGCCACTAAAGCAATAAAAAAGGAACTCTTCCCGGTTGTCGACGGAAACGGCAGAGCCAAGCCTGCCATTTTCGCCATAGTCGAGGAGGCTATCGCGGCGGGGATCGAAGAGGTCTGCATCCTTGTCCAAAGCCATGATCGAGAGATTTTCGAAGAGATCTTCTATACGCCGCCGAAAATCGAGAATTTTAATAAACTATCCGAAGAAAGCAGAAAATATTCCGAATATCTGATGGAAATCGGACACCGGATCACCTTTCTTTCACAGAACGTGCAGGATGGTTTCGGCCATGCAGTTTATTGTGCGCGATCCTGGGTCGGGGACGAGCCGTTCCTTCTCTTGCTGGGAGACCATCTGTACACTTCGTCTACCGATATTCCCTGCAGTCGGCAGTTGATTGACGCGTTTGAATTGGCTGGCGGGAGCGTCGTGGGCCTTAAAGCAACCTCTGGCAGTGAAGTCCATCACTTTGGTTGCGTTTCGGGGGTTTGGGGAAAAGAAAATGACCTTCTATCAATAACCGAGTTCGTCGAAAAGCCTGACCTCGAATATGCTCAAGAGCGCCTGCAAATTGACGGCCTCGAAAAAAACACATTTCTTACCGTCTTTGGGCAGTATGTGCTTTCGGCAAAAATATTTGACCACCTCGAAACAAATATCCGGAAAAACATCAGAGAACGCGGCGAATTTCAATTGACCTCCTGCCTCGACAGCCTGCGGAAAGAAGAAAGGGTGTGCGGCTACCTGGTCAAGGGACACCGGTTCGATATCGGCAATCCGGGCGCCTACCTGGAGGCGCTCAGTGAATTCAGGAAGGTACTGCCTTACGGAAACGCGAGCTGAGGTTCAGACGCCTGGCGACGAATTGGGAGACTATTATGCCGATTGGGCGCGACGACGGGAACAGGCGTAGGATTTTATTTTTATGACGTGCGGCAACAACATAGTGCGGCATCATGACCTTGCGGAGCCGGGTATTTATTTGGTTGCGGCATGAGGAGGCGGGATTCATGAAATTTCAGCGTGGGATTACCGTGGTGGAATTGGTGGTGCTCTTCAGTATTATTGTCCTGTTACTGCTCATTGGTGTTCCAAAAATTATGGATGGGTTCATCAAGAGCAAAATGCGTGACAATGGGGTGAATACGTTGAATGTTTTGGAAGCCAAGGAACTTGAATATTTTGCCAAGAATAATCGGCTCGGTCCCTTGGATAGCCTGAGTTTTACCATCCAGACCGATTCGAACGAATATTTTTCCTTCAAATGCGAGGGCATCGGCCGGTTCACGGCGGTTGCCAAAAAATCTATCGGAAAATTTAAAAAAGGAAGCTGGATGAGCACCACTGTCCAGATCGTCGGCGGTATCCCGCAAATATCTCGCTCTTGCTCCCGGGGCGACACGTCGTTCATACGACGTTATGTCGACAATTTTTTTTGAAGTAAATAACCCCGCCCTGTGGGCGGGGTTATTTACTTGTATTCTCTCCTTCTGTCCAGCATCTCCCGGTAAATTTTCCGATAGTGCTCATATCTCCAGACCGCAATTTTACCGGCCTCCACCAGTTCCCGCACTTTGCACCCGGGTTCATTGTCATGGATGCAGTTATTAAATTTGCATCCGCCGATCAGGCGCTCAAGCTCAGGAAAATAGGTTACCACATCCTCTTCAGGCACAAGCGGAAGATCAACCAATGAAACTCCCGGAGTGTCTGCGATGTAGCCGCCTGCGGGTAGCGGGAGGAGGGCGACATGGGTAGTGGTATGGGTTCCTCTGCCGTTGGAACCGGAGACTTTGCCGAGCACAAACTTCCGGTTTGGAAAAATCAGCGAAAGCAAAGCGCTTTTCCCGACCCCGGAAAGGCCGGCAAAGGCGGAAACATGACCCGCACAGGCGGCCAGCAGCGCCTCTAGGTTATCGCCGGTCCGGGCTGACGTTTCCAGAACAGGATACCCTATGGCAAGGAGCGCATCAATGATCCGCCTCTTCGACGTGCTGTCGGCGCACGTGAGGTCGCTTTTATTGAACACAATGACGGTCGAAAGTTCGTACGCGCCTGCACACAGGAGAAGCCGATCGAGCGATTCGAGATCGATGGGCGGCTCTCTAAAGGTCGCGACCAGGATCATCTGCGTGAGATTGGCAAGCGAAGGCCGCTTGAAAAAACTTTTCCGTTCATGGATGCCGAAAATGATACCGTCACGCGAATCCTCGTTAATGACCTCACAATCGACCATATCGCCGACGCAGACACGCACCTTATCTTTCTTGAGCAGGCCCTTCGTCGAAGCGCGAACCGGACCTCCCGCTGTGTCAATAATATAGTAGTTTTTCTGCTCCTCGATTATGCGGCCTGGGATAGTCATACACGTGCGCGTTATTCTCTCCATGAAAATATGATAATTTTTGAAAAACCGGACACTGGTCCGGCCAATGCCCGAGTCCTTACCTGGATCAATCTGGACGAAAATATAAATAATGAGAGTTATTTTCGATATATTTTATCATCTGTCGCGTTCGCCTGTCGGTGATGCGGGATCATTGGATATTATCGCAATCCTGTGAAAGGAATTATGAGTACAACGCTCTACTTCGATCTCGTCAGCGGCGCAAGCGGGGATATGATCCTTGCCGCGCTCGTGGATTTGGGCGCTCCTGTGCAATTTCTGAACCGTGCACTCGGAAGGCTCGGTATTCCGGGGCTGGCCATCAAATCTACGCACCTCAAACGCAGTGGCATCAGTTGCCGCCATATGAAACTGCGCTGGGCAACCCCAAAGGGGTATCGCCATCTTCACGACATCTTGGATATCATAAAACGGGGTCGGTTCAATGAGGCGATCAATAAGCGATGCGAATCAGTGCTCAACCGACTTGCAGAGGCCGAGGCGGCCGCTCATGGTATTGTAAAGAGCGAGGTTCATTTCCATGAAATCGGCGCCGTGGATACGATTGTTGACATCGTCGGCACCTGCCTTGCGCTTGATTACCTGAGCGTTGAAAGAATCCTTTTTTCTACGCTTACCGAAGGCCGGGGCATAATCAATACCGAGCACGGCGTCATGCCGGTGCCAGCGCCGGCAACGGCGAATCTGATGGCCGGCTTTCATGTAACGCGGCTTGATGTCCCCTCCGAACTTCTGACGCCGACGGGTGCTGCGCTGCTTACTACCCTCGGCGTCCAGTCGCTCACCCCGCCCGAAGGCATCGTTAAAAAAAATGGTTACGGTTGTGGGACCAGGGAGTTCCTGCACCACCCCAATTTTCTGCAGGCATCGCTCATCGAGACGAAAGACATGATCAATCCGTCATCCGGTGACGACATCGATGTTCTCGAGACCGATATGGACCACCTTTCGGGAGAACTCATGGGCAATGTTGCAACGCTCCTCATGAAGCAGGGTGCGCTCAATGTCTCGTGGACGCCAATCTTCATGAAAAAATGTCGACCCGGCTACCGCCTGACGGTGATCGCAAAGCCCGGCACAACGCCTGTCCTGACCGATTTGATTTTTTTCAATACACGGACTCTCGGGGTGCGCATACAGCGCACGCAGCGAGTCATTGCACAGCGCGAGGTGCACAAGGAAACTTTCAAGGGTTGCACCGTGTCAGAAAAATGGTGTTCGTACAAGGGGCATTCCTATGTAAAAATTGAAAACGATGATCTGGTGAAAATTTCGGAACATACGAAAACACCCGTGATCGAGGTGGCGGAGTGGTATGCGAAGAGGAATGAAAAGAGCGGGAAGAAGTAACTTTTGACAATAGTATATCGACTAACCCTTGATAGGACCAATAGCGCGTTTACCGACACCGTTACGGGAAGACGAGAAACCATTATGATGGCAACGTATAGAATACAAGTGCTAAGGTAAGATACTGAATCGCGAAGCAAGGCAATATCGTTAACAATACCTTCTAAATTCAGGTTAATTCCGGGTTTCAATCTGGATGACTGGCGGTGAAACAAGATGTTTTTTCACCGTACAAGACTCCGCAGCTCGAAGGATCGCTTCTTTATATTTTTCCGGAAAATCATGAGGAAGCAAAATCTCGATATTGATTCTTTCAACCATATGTGTCTCATCGTTCCTGACTATGGTTTGCGTTATCTTGATATTATTTGTAGGAATTGATCGGGTTTGGCAGAATGAAATAACGTAAAAGCCTGCACACGTCCCGATCGATGCAAGGAACAACTCAAACGGCGAAGGAGCGGCATTGCGGCCTCCAGCTGATATCGGTTGGTCGGTATTTATGATAAAATCGTGAACATGTGCGTCTACCTTTTTGCCACCTCCGAAAGTGATTTCATAGCTTGTTTTCATGTTCTTTTTCAGCTCCTATAGGGTGACTAATTATGAAGCGGATCTATCTCAGAAGACATGATTTTTGCCGGATTCAATAAAAACCGTTGAAACTCCTTCGGCAATCTCTCTTGGCCTTTGAAAAGTAACTGCATCGAAAACGGATGAGAGTTTTTGGTGTTCCAGAATAGAAGCGGTCCCTCCGCGCCACGTGCGGCATCGGCAAGCAGTGCGGCAAGCGCCTTGCCGGTATAGGTGTGGTCGAGAATGATGCCGTCTGTTTTCCGGATGAGCGCAACCGCTTCGTTCACCGCTTTAGAGGCAAGGCCATATCCCGGCTCAAAGTGGTTGTTGCAAAAGGAGAGGTCGTTGGCGAAATCGTGCAGGTCCGGAAAGGCGGGGTCGAACGTTCTAAGGAGTTCGTTGGTTTTGCAGTAGAGTTGCCGGAACTTCTCTGGATCAGCAAGCGTCGGAGGGGTAACGCGCACACCAACCAGGCGAGCGGCAAGTCCGGCAGCGCGAAAGCCGAGCAAGAGGCCTACGGCAGTGCCCATGGTGCCGAGCGGCACAAAGATGACTTTCGGTTCCGGCAGGTCGCCAGCGTCGATCTGTCCCTTCAACTCAAAACCTGCATTCACAAAACCCAGCGCGCCGACCGGCGAAGAACCGCCTGCAGATATGATGTAGGGAGCAACATCATCTTTCCTGTTATATAGTTGACAAAGATCGGTAATGGTCCGGTCATACTCCTCATATTTTTCCCGGTAGATCATCTCAGCCCCCGCTGCGGCATCCATAAGAAGATTTTCCGCAACTTCGGCTGAAAGTGGCTGATCGAAGAGTATAAGCGTCGCCGATAGCCCCACTTTTTTTGCATAGAGCGCTGTAGCCAGAGCATGGTTTGATCCTGCAGCGCCGGAGGTGATTACCCGGACAGCGCCCCGCGCCTTTGCGTCCGCGAGGAGAAATTCGAGCTTCCGGACTTTGTTTCCACCATAGGGGGATGAGCTGATATCGTCGCGCTTTATAAAAATATCTCTCCGATGGAAATAATCGCTTAAGCCGCGCATTTGCTCGACGGGGGTCGGAAGGCAACCGAGCGGAAGACGAGGAAGACCCGTTACGAGGTCGGGGAAAGGACGAAATGGCAGCATGCGAGTCCAATCTGAATGTTGTTAAGAAGGCGCTTTAGTAAAATACTGCATTACTCCTTCACGTTATACCCGAAGGAGAGGTTCATTTTCTAACAATGACCTGTTCCGGGAACGGTTTCCACGCTCTTGAAAACTGATGCTACTTTTACTAACCTGTTTTGGAGGGCTCAAACGTGCTACGGCGCTGCACTGCGGCGTGAACCATCCGCTCTCTGCGCGGAAATTGCCGCTACAACGGGTAGTGAGCAGCATTTGCCTTGAGTAACAGCGGTTTTTATGTTACAACGAGGAAATTATCAAATAAGCAGTTACGAATGACACCACAGACTATCTGACCTCAATCAGTTTCAGTCGTTTATCAAATCCATTCGCCTTCATCCTGACGATGTAGATGCTCGATCCTGAGGCAAGACTGCCCGCGGGTTTGCCGTTCCAGGAGACGGCATAACTGCCCGCCGCGTAACGGCCCTTGACGAGGCTCTGCACGAGGCTTCCCTTCATATCGTAAACGCCGATTTCCACCTCCTGATCGGCCGCGCTCTGCAATGCAGGAACATCGAACGCGATGCGCACGCTTCCCCGGAAAGGGTTCGGGGAGACCCGCGGAAGGTCGAAAGACGAGATAAACGCCTGCGCGGGAACGGCAAGCGTTGCAATGAGAACCTTATTGGCCTCATAGGTTGGATCGCTGCCGCCAGTTACCTCGAGCGGATGCTCCTTTTGACCGTCCCATAACCGGAAGGTGATCTGCTCGGCAGGATCGCAGCCGTCCTTTGCCTTGGCCATCGGGTCTTTTCCCCATATCGCAAAGGCGGTCAGGCCGTTGACTACCGTTCCGGCTCCGACAAGGCTCCCTTGCGAGTCAAAAGCGCCGACTTCGCAATTATCAGAAGCGGCGCTCCCTGCCACTTCGATGTGCCGGGCCAGGAACAAGGCATTGTTACCGGTTATGCGGTGTTTCGCATAATGCCGGGGGGCAGGCAAGCTGAGAAGCGCCTTACCTTCGGCCACTCGCTTTGCGTCGCCCGTAGGATAGGTAAGTGTCGCCGCGGCGCTCGTGACGATAAAGTATCCCTCTCCGACCCGCATCGTGTCAATCTGATCGATATCGTAACCGGGCCAGTACAGATTACCCTCATTATCCTCGGCGATCTCGACCTGTGAGGCAATACCGGCAAGCGCCGTTGCAATGGGCATGTTCACCTGCGGAAGGTAGGCAATGATGCTCCAGTTCGAGGCCTCGAGCGAAATCGAGGTTGAGTCGACGGCGACCGGATTTCCCGTCAGGCGGATGGTGTCGGTCGAGACGGTATCGTAGATCTGGTATCCTGAACCCGTACGGATGGTGTTGATCTGGTCGATGTCATACCCAGGCCAATACAACTCGCCCTTCCCGTCCTCGACCAGATACAATCCCTTGAGACCACTGAAAACCCCACCGGTCGTTGAATCGGCCGGATGGATATTGAGGGAGTTCATATTCCAGCCCTTGGCAAGCGGAATGACAAGACGAACCCCGGTGTAACTAGCGCTAAGGCTGGAAATAACAGCTATACCTCCGGACGAATACGTGGCGCCGCCCATTGAAAAGGTCACCGTCGCAATCCCCTCCTGCTGCGTCGCATAATGCCAAACGCGGAAAAACATCGTATCGCCTGAATTAAGACCATCAACCGTATCGGCGAGAGTACTCTGCCCTGCTACAATAATTTCCGTGGGTTTTACGCTATCCCAGACCGCATTGCCGACGCAAAGTCCCGCACTGCTGAAAACGCCGATTTCATCGTAAACGCCGAGCGGTACGCCATCAAAGGTGGGATGGGCTGAGATCGGAAAACCAATCGTCATTTGATCGCCCGTGGTCGTATCCCAAGAATAATGATAGGTGGTAAAGCTCCAGGTTGCCGACCAGCCGCTTGATCCGGACGAATTGGATGCCTGCACCTGCCAATAATAGGTGGTGGAGAGGGAAGGGTTAGTCATGACTGCTGAAACCGCTGTCCCGGTGGTTTGATCGAAAACAGTGGTGCCGAAGTTCGATGAGGTGGCTACATGCACCTCATAAGAGGTTGCCGAAGCGGCGGAGCTCCATGAAAGCCCCGATACCGTGTAAAAACCGCCGGTGCCGTTCGCCGGCGATTTGAGCGTCGATGCCGGAGGGGTAATCTGGGCGCAGACGCCTATAGCCCCGGCGATAAAAAAAATGGCGGAGCGGTACGCTCTTTTCAGGCAGAACTCCGGCATAACCACCCCTTCAAAAAGTGCTACTCTTGACACAGAAAAATTCAACCATTATGGCCTGCTGCCAAGAAACGGAACGCATTCAATTGCCAAAATATTCTTAAAAAACGTGAAATTGATTATCACCGTGGACTCGTCACTACTGCCCCCCTGGCACTCCACTGTATGATAAAATAGGCTGCCATGCGAAAGGAGTCAAGAAAAAAATCAAGATACCTTCGGCCCCCCTTAAGCGATAGCAAGGGGAGGTCAGGAGGGAGGTTCAATAGTGCCGCAAACTCCCCCGGGCGATGCACTGCCGTGGAAATGGTTTGGGGCGGTAAGAGGCACTACCGCAGGCGATTATTTTGACGGAAAGAACTGCGTAAGAGCGCACGGTAGTGCGCTCTTACGCAGAACCTGAAGAAGGAATCCGAAGACTGCACCCGATGGTGTGGTCTTCGGTACTATTCACTATTGGGCAAGAAAGAGCAAAATCTGCCTTTCGAAACTGCCGCTCTTCAAACGGGCGAGGTATCGACCGGGAGCCAGGTTACAGCTTCTAAGATTCACAATGTGACTGCCCGCCGACTCGGCGCGGCTTATTGCCAGGGCGGTCCTGCCCAGAACGTCGTAAAAAACAATTTCCACCTTCGCATCCGCGGGCAGAGTATAGAGTACGTTTCCATTCCGGAAGGAGAACGATGGCACGATCGCGCCCGCGTGAGAGGAAAGCGTTCGAGTGACATTACTGGTGGTGGTAAAGCTCCACACGCTCGACCACGCGCTCGTACCGCCTGCACTCGTCGCGCTCACTTCCCAGTAGTACATGGTGCTGTCCGCAAGACCGCTTACCGAAGCGGAAAGACCCGAGACATTCTGGCTCGATACCGTCGTCGTAAAACTCGTTGACGTCGATACCAGGACGTTATACGATGTCGCACCCGTTACCGTGCTCCAGTTCAGCGTCAGTGAAGTCAGCTGATTCGTCGCGCCATTTGTCGGTGACGAAAGGGTTGGCGCTACCGGTATCGCCATCGTCGTGAAACTCCACATGCTCGACCACACGCTCGTTCCGCCTGCATTCGTCGCATTCGCTTCCCAGTAGTACGTGGCGCTGTTCGCAAGGCCGCTTACCGATGCGGAGAGACCAGTGAGGCTCGTCTGGCTCACTATTGTCGTCGTAAAGCCTGTCGACGTCGATACCAGGACGCTATACGATGTTGCACCCGTGACCGTGTTCCAGCTCAGGGTCGGTAAGATCGCCACGCCCGTGCTCCCGCTCGAAGGCAATGCAAGCGTCGGCGCTCCCGGCGCCGCCACGATCGTGGTAAAACTCCACACGTTCGACCACGCGCTCGTTTCGCCCGTATTCATCGCATTCGCTTCCCAGTAGTACGGCGTCCCGTTCGCAAGACCGCTCACCGATGCGGAGAGACCAGTGAGGCTCGTCTGGTTCGCTATCGTCGTCGTAAAGCTCGTTGACGTCGATACCAGGACGTTATACGATGTGGCGCCCGTGACCGTGTTCCAGCTCAGGGTTGGTGAGATCGACTGACCCGTGCTGCCATTCGAAGGGGCCGCAAGGGTCGGCGCGCCAAATCCGGTGGTAAAGCTCCAGACGCTCGACCACGCCCCTGTACCGAGGGAGTTGGTCCCGTTTACCCACCAGTAATAGGTGGTGTTGCTACCGAGTCCGCTGACCGCTCTCGAAGTCCCGGCTATGCCGGTCTGGCTCACCACCGTGGTTGTAAAAGCCGCGGTTGTCGAAACCTGCACTCCATACGATGTCGCCCCGGGGGCGGTATTCCACGTCAGCGTAAGCGCGGTTGGCAGGCCGCCGAGGCCGTTTGTTGGCGACGAGAGCGTCGGCGGAAACGGACTGGCAGTAGCAGTGAGGCTGGAAATAACTTCATAACCCTGGGACGTATAATTGGCGGTGCCGCCACTAGAAAAGGTCACCGTAGCGAGCCCCACCTGCTGGGTCGCATAATGCCAGACGCGAAACAACATCGTATCGCCTGGATTAAGGCCATCAATCGTATCGGTGAAGGTATTCTGCCCTACTACAGCAAAAGATTGGTTGTCTACGCTGTCCCAGACCGCGTCGCCAACGCAAAGTCCCGCGCTGCTGAAGACGCCGATTTCATCGTAAACGCCGAGCGGAACGCCGTTAAAGGTGGGGTGAACTGAGGTTGGAAGAACGATATTCATCTGATCGCCGGTTACCGTATCATATACCCAATGAGCGGTGGTAAAGCTCCATGCTGCCGACCAGCCGCTTGGTCCGGACGAATTGGACGCCTGCACTTGCCAATAGTAGGTCGTAGAGGAAGAGAGAAGAGTGGTATTTTGCAGCACCACTGAACGCGCAGTCCCCCCTGCTTGATCGAGGATTGTAGTTACGAAACTCGATGTGGTGGATACCCGCACCTCATAAGAGGTTGCCAAAGCGGACGAGCTCCATGAAAGCACCTCCACGATCGATTGACCGGCGACACCATTCGCCGGCGATTTGAGCGTAGGCGCCGCAGGAGCTTGCGCGCCGACGCCGATAGCCCCGGCGATAAGGAAAGCTGCGGACAAAAACGCCCTTTTCAGCCAGAAACGAGACATACCCACCCCCTCTTGGAAAAGTTTTACACGTGCGATTGACGTAAAATCACTGACCGGTATCTGCCGCCTGCCGAAAATTCCCGTGGGCAACCTTTTGTATAAAATAGGTTTAAGGTGTGAAACAGTCAAGAAAAAATTGGAAAATTTGCTTCGACCGGCCTCAGCCGACTTCGAGTTCCGCCTGGGCATCGATCACATCGCGGTTGATGAGCAGCAGGGCCTCGTGCATCCGCTCGGCGACGACCGGGTCGGGAATGCGGTCGCGAAGGGTGCGCAGAAGCTGGATGGTCATGCGCAGAAGACGTACCAGATCGCCCTCTGGAACGCCGAAACCGAGAAGTTCCTTGAGGCCGCAGCCCGACGCCCAGGCATAGACCGGCGCCGCAAGCGAAAAATCGAGCTCACGGATCGGCGCCGCAATCTGGTAGCGGATCTCCCTGGCCCGCAGACGGTGAATGATTTTTTCGGCTTCGAACTTGAGCCTGACCGTCGTTGGCAGCGCCTGCTTCCGGCGGGACTCTTCGGTCACGATCGCCGCGAGCACCACCGGCAACTGGGCGGCAGCATACTCTTCGAAACTGCGGCTGTAGTAAAGTTCGGCGGTCTGGATTTCGTAGCCGCTGACCGCCGCGGCGAGCTTCCCCTTTTCCGTAAGTTCGATACCGTCAAGAAATCCGGCGGCCTGCAGAAAATCAATCCTCCGCCTGATCTGCTCTTCCTCCCTCCGGTATTCCTTGGCAATGGCGAAAATTCCCTTCTTGAAATTATGAAAGCTCCGCCGGAAGATGGCAAAGGCCTCCTCGCCGTAACGGTTGTAGAGATTGAGGATCGTCGAATAGGAGGCGCAGAAGCGGCTCGAAATTTTTTCGTTGGCGCCGTACAGGAGGCGCTCGATATGCCGGGGATCGGTCGCCTCGGGGATGACGAGCGAGTAAACGTACCCCTCGGTATCCATTCCCCGCCTTCCGGCCCGACCGGCCATCTGGTTGTACTCGCGGGTCATGAGGTAGTTGAACTCGACGCCGTCGAATTTCTCGAGTTCGTCGAATATCACGGTATTGGCGGGCATGTTGACGCCGAGCGCGAAGGTTTCGGTGCAGAACAGCAGTTTGATGAGGCCTTCGGCGAAGAGGCGTTCCACGATCTCCTTTGCGGCGGGAAGAATGCCGGCATGATGGAAAGCGCACCCCGCCTCCCAGAGCGAGCGGAGGGAGGAGATCTTTTCGTACTCATCAAGGTTGTACTGGACCACCAGGTCGTCGATCAGGGCGCGCGCCCGCCTTTTTTCGTCCCTATCAAGCAGCGCGAGACGCCGGTGCAGTTCGGCGTTGCGCTCGCACGCCCGCCGGTTGAAACAGAAGTAGAGGATCGGCATATGGCCCTGCCGGAGGACAAGATCGATTATCGATCGCGACGAAGGCTTATGGCGCAGGAATTTCTTGCGTTCGGCGGGATTGCCGCGGTACTTGCTCTTGATCCCCTTGAGCGTGATGATGCCGAATTTCGGGTGATAGAACGAATGCCGCAGCGGTACCGGGCGAACGG
>JBEKOX010000055.1:0-19176 GCA_049521335.1 Chitinispirillaceae bacterium | reverse complement strand
ATGCCGATCCGGGGCTGGGGAACCGCCATCAATCAAATGTCCATTATTTTTGAAAACCGAATCCCAAAATGACAAATCCCACTTACACAGAAATTCTTACAGACCCTTATCAAAGCAATTTCCTGTCGCACTCACACTTTGGGTGCACTCATGTTGTGAAAGAACCGCACGGAATCGTTGACCGCTATACTGAAACCCACGATCGAAATGAACCAGCAGTTCCGCTTGCGGTTTACGCTGCATAAGTGCTGCTCCAAACGCCGTTGTTACCAACTCATCCGCCAAACGTTCCTGCATGCTCCATCCGACAACCCGCCGCGAGTACACATCAAGGATCACCGCCAGATATGCCAGCCTTCCTGTGTAGAGATATAGGTGATGTCTGACGTCCAGATACGGTTGGGATATGCCGAATAAAACCGTTGCTGCAACCGATTCGGTACGGCATCCATGGCTTTGGAAACCGTGGTTACCCGGAATCTGTACCGCTCTTAAGCCTGCGGCTTGCATCAGCCGTGCTACACACGATGCTTGCCGCATCGATATCCCTGACGATGCAAAGAGTGAAATACCCTTGGACTCCCATAGGTTTCTCTGCTCTCTTTAAACACCTGACAAATAACTGCCAACAAGCGGTTATTCGCAATCGCTCGGGCAGATTCGCTGCATCGTCGCCATGCGTAGTAACCGCTCTGCGCACCCCCGATCACTCGGCACATCTCCTCGACCGAGTATTCCCGGTCATGATCGGCAATGAATCCATATATCGCTCGGGGTCCGTTGAGAAGATGGCCACTGCTTTTTTTAAAATATCACGCTCCCGGCGAAGCCGCCCATTCTCCGCTTTAAGCAGCGTTATTGCTTTCTCCATCGGTAACCCATCACATTCAACTGGGTTCCTCAACCGCTGCTTTATACACCCAATCTTTCAGCAACCCAAAGGTAATGCCTAAAGCATTCTCCACTGAACGTCGAGTCCTGCCTTCCTCCAATACTAATCGAACGGCCTCCTTCTTGAACTCTTCCGTGTACTTACGGTTCGCCATCGGACACACTCCTTCTCCCTTAAATATAAGGGATCGTTGTGTGTCCACTAAATCAGGGGAAGGTCACACCCCCGTATGTCCGAACCCCCCCTCCCCGCGCTTCGTCGCGGAGACTTTATCGGCCTCGCGGAAATCGATATCGTGCACAACGGCCGCAGGAACGACCTGGGCGATGCGGTCGCCCCGCCTCACCGTAAAGGGTTCGGAACCGAGATTTACGAGCATCACCTTCACCTCGCCCCGATAATCGGCATCGATGGTACCGGGAGTATTGAGAACCGTGACGCCGTGTCTGGCGGCGAGGCCGCTGCGCGGTCGCACCTGCACCTCGTAGCCGGGCGGTATTTCAAAAATGAGGCCCGTTGGAATAAGCGCGCGGCCCAGAGATGGAATGATAATCTCTTTGTCAATGGCCGCCGTGATATCGGCGCCACTGGCGAGCAGAGTCATGCGCGCGGGAAGCGGCAACCCTTGAGCGTGCGATAGACGTTTGACAAGGATGGAGGACATGGTAGAGGGGTCGGCGGAACTATCGGATCGATAATGCAGAAGAAATAGAAAAGAGTGCATCCCTCACGCAGGATTACGCCACTATCATAACCCCTCTCCAAAAGTGGAGAGGGGAAGGGGTGAGGCGGAGAGGGCGGCGAACTATCTATCCCTCATCATTCGCTTGTAACAACGCCTTGCGGCTGAGCTTTACTTTTCCGCGGTCGAAGCCGATGAGTTTGACCTTTATCTTATCGCCAAGTTGCAGCACGTCTTCGACCTTGGCAACCCGGTGATTCTCGAGTTCGGAAATGTGCACCAGCCCCTCCTTGCCCGGAAGGAATTCGACGAATGCGCCGAATTCAACGATAGATTTGACCACCGCATCATATACCGCCCCCATTTCAGGTTCGGCCACGATACCCTTGATCTTTGCGATCGCGGCATCACGCTGTTCAAGGTTGGTCGCGGCAATCTGAATCGAACCGTCATCCTCGATGGAGATCGTCGTGCCGGTGGTCTCCTGGATCTCGCGAACCATCTTGCCGCCCGGGCCGATCACTTCGCGGATTTTGTCCTTATCGATCATGATGGTACTGATGCGCGGCGCATACGCAGAGAGCTCCTTACGCGATGACGGAATGGTTTTTTCCATGATCTCGATGATGCGCAAGCGGGCGTCGCGAGCCTTGGCAAGCGCCTCTTTCATAATTTGAGCCGTGATTCCAGCGATCTTGATGTCCATCTGGACGGCCGTGACTCCCTCTTTGGTACCCGCCACCTTGAAATCCATATCGCCGATATGGTCCTCGGTACCGAGAATATCGGTGAGGATACGTACCTGGTCTCCCTCCTTGATGAGACCCATCGCTACGCCGGCAACAGGCGTCTTGATCGGGACGCCGGCGGCCATGAGCGACAGAGAGGATCCGCACACCGTCGCCATGGAGGAAGAGCCATTCGACTCAAGCACTTCGGACACAACGCGAATGGTATAAGGGAAACTCTTTTCATCGGGCAATACGGGTGCAAGCGAGCGTTCAGCGAGACTGCCGTGGCCGACTTCGCGCCGGCTTACCGAGCCGAGCCGTTTGACCTCTCCCACGGAATAGGGCGGAAAGTTATAATGCAGCATGTAGGATTTTTCATAGGCGCCCTGGATGTTGTCGATACGCTGCTCATCGAGCTTGGTACCGAGGGTTGTCGCCACCAGCGCCTGCGTTTCGCCTCGGGTAAAAAGCGCGGAACCGTGGGCGCGCGGCAGGATATCGAGGTCGCACGTGATTGACCTGATTCCATCGAGATCGCGACCGCCGATACGAACGCTTCGGTCCAGAATCGTTTTTCGGATGTCAGCGCTTTCCAGATCGTGGAAAATCGCCGCGATCTTCTGCTCGGACTCCGGGTATTTTTCGGCGAGTGCGACCTGCACCTCGTCGAGCAGTTTTTTGACGCCGGCATACCTCGCTTTTTTAACGCCCTTGAAACTGAGCTCGTGGATCCGATCCTTAACGAGCGCCTCAACGTCGGCCCTGAGATCGCGGTTGACTTCAGGTAGCGCAAAACTTTTCGGCTGACCGCCAGCCTTTCCGATCAGTTCTTTCTGCACGGCGACTATTTTTTTAATCTCGTCATGGGCCAGGAGAATCGCATCGACGATGATGTCCTCGCCGACCTCCCAGGCGCCCCCCTCCACCATCATAATCGAACTCTCGGTACCGGCGACCACGAGATCGAGGCGGCCCCCTTCGGTTTCGCTCAGGGTCGGAAAAACCTTGAGAGCGCCATCCAGAAGTCCAACGCGCACCGCAGCCACGGGCTCCGAAAAGGGCATGTCCGAAAGACAAAGCGCAGTTGACGCAGCGGTAATCGCCATGACATCGGCGCTGTAGAGTTCATCGGCGGAAATTACCGTGCAAATCACCTGCACTTCGTTGCGATATCCTTCGGGAAACAGCGGACGAATGGGCCGGTCTATCAATCGGGCCGACAAAATCTCTTTTTCACTCGGCCGTCCCTCGCGTTTGATGAACCCGCCTGGGATTTTACCGGCAGCATAGGTTTTTTCGATGTATTCGACGGTAAGAGGGAAAAAATCGGATTGCATGGGCTCGCTGCCGCTGCATACGGCGGCAAGGACCATGGTATCGCCGATCCGGGCGACGACCGATCCACCTGCCTGTTTGGCCAGCCTTCCGGTTTCAAGAGTAATCTTCGTACCGGCGATTTCGTGTTCTACTGTTGGAAATGACATTGACTACCTCGATTGTTCTGTTGATTTTGGAATTTTACCTGTGGTCACATCGACATTCGCCGGGGACCAATGCCCCCCTTGCCCGTCGATGGGCAAAGCCTGAAAGGGGCCCAAAGAAAGTTCTTCGGTTACTTGCGGATATTCAATTTTTTGATCAGGGCGCGATACCGCTCCACATCGATATCCGCGAGAAAGTCGAGGTGCGAACGCCGCTGCCCCACCAGCCTCAGAAGTCCGGTCCGCGAATGGTGATCCTTTTTAAAACCGCTCAAATGCATGGTAATCTGGTTGATACGCTCAGTCAGAAGCGCTATCTGCACTTCGGTCATTCCGGTATCCTTTTCGTTTTTGCCATACTCCTTGACAAGTTCTTCCTTGCGTACCTTGGTCAACGCCATTGCTTATTCTCCTTAGTAAAATAGGCCTTTATCTTTTCCACATCATCGTCGATCTGCCGTACCAGTTCATGGGACCCCGCGAACACTTTGTCGGCTCTGATAAATGAATATATCCAGATATCGGCCCGGCACCCTTCCGGTAATTCCGAGGTTCCGCGGGAAAAGGAGTGAAACTCGAAGTGAACTTCACGATTCCCGCCGAACGTCGGACACCCGCCGAAATAGAGCGCCCCGCATTCGAGCCTCCCCTTATATTCAAGCTCTGCCGCGTAAACACCCGCTGGAGGAATCGCCTTTCGTGCAGGAGGACTCTTAAAATTGAAAGTCGGATACCCAAGCATCGTTCCAAGTCGAATCCCACGAGTTCGTTCAACAGAGATCAAATAGGGATGACCCAGTCGCTGAACCGCTTCAAAAATGCGACCGTTCGTAATGAACTCTCGAATTCTGGTGGAAGAAACAGCGGTTCCTTCCACTGAGAGAAGATCAGCAATAAATGTTTTAAAATGGTATTTGCCCTCCATGCTTTGCAAAAAATTCGCGTCACCGGTCCTGTTACGGCCTATAACATGACCGTGACCAAGGATCCATTCGGCCATATGCAGCCTCTTAACGAGCACTTCATCGATAAACTCTTCCGGGCTTTTTCGGCTCATGGCCTCATCGAAGGGAATCTTCATTACATATTCGAGGCCCGCAAGTTCCAGAAGCCGCGTTTTTTCCTCGAAGGTGGTGAGCAACTCATGGCTTCCGCTCCCCTGGGCTGCCTTTCGGACAGCTGCAAGCCGTGTGTGCGGTTCAAAGGTAACCGCCGTCGCCCGCCTCCCCCTCGCAGCAGCTCGTTTCACTACTGAATCGAGCAACATCCGGTGACCGCGATGGACTCCATCGAAGTTCCCCACAGTCAGGACCGATGTTTCGTTCAGAGGCACGGCATCATCTATCGAAAGAATGCGCATATCGTTCTATGACCTCTTGTGCAGCGAATCACACAACCGTGTCGAGAACACCCTTGCTGGATGAAAATATCCCGCGGCACTCGGTTCCAGGACCGCGATGATATTGTTATCGCGATCGATGGCAAGCGTCGTTGCGACCGGCAGCGCTCCGCCCCCGGGCGCCTCGGTAAAAGGAAGGTTACCTCCGGCGATGAGCCGTTGTTTCTGCTCCTCCCCCACTGCGATACGCGACATCCCCCGCAGAACATCTCCAGACGGAACGAGGGGCGTCTTTGCAATATCACATATGTCAATTTTGATTGCCTTGTCAACGTGAAAAGGTCCAAGAGCGGTCCTGCGGACAAAAAGGGCATATCCGCAGGTTCCCAGCGCCTCCGCGATATCACGGGCCAGTGATCGGACATACGTCCCGCCTGAGCAGGTAACTTCCAGCTGCGCTTCGCCGAAAAGTTCGTCATATTTGACAAGATGAAGCGCATGAATCGTTATGGGACGCGGCCGCATAATCGGAACCCGCCCCGAGCGCGCCACATGGTAGGCGCGGATTCCGCTGACTTTGACAGCGGAGTATTCGGGCGGAACCTGCATGAGCCTGCCGCAGAATGACGGCAGCGTTGCAAGAAGTACCTGTCTGGACGGTACGCTCCCGCCGTTTTTAATCACCGTTCCCGCTGAATCGAGCGTATCGGTTTGTTCGCCGAACCGAATGCCGAAGGAATAGCCTTTCGGCTCAAGAGGGGCATAGGGAAGCAGGCGGGTCGCACTGCCGAGCGCCACGACCAGAAGCCCGCTCGCCGAAGGATCCAATGTTCCCCCGTGCCCGACTCGCTTCACGTGAAACGCTCGCCGAACCGCAGACACTACGGCAAACGAGGAGGGCCCCCTCGGTTTATCAATAAACAGAAATCCATCCGCCACGACCTTCAACGGAGCTCCTGTTCGACAATGGCAAGCATGGCGGCAATTGCCTGATCAAACGGCAACCGCAGCGTACATCCTGCAGCGCTCGAATGGCCGCCGCCGCCCATAATTTTCTGCGCGATTCTCCCTACATCGACCGCTCCCTTGGACCTGAGGCTGAAATGCGTTTCGGAATCGGTATGCTTGGACATGATGCCGACTTGTACACCGGCAGCGGTCGTGGTGATGTCGACCATCCCTTCACTGTCACTGTAGAGAGCGCCGAGATCATCGAGAACTGCCATCGGCATTTCCAGGCAGCACACCCTGCCGTTGAAATAAAACTTCACGCTGGACCAGATGCGAGATTGCAGAAGCAGACCGGCCTGTGAGTGCGATGCATAAACTTTTTCGTAGATCTTCGGCGGTGAAGCGCCTTTTTCGGCCAGGTTCGCGCACACATGAAGGATAGCACTCGTAGTATTGGGAAAACGGAAACCGCCCGTGTCGGTCAGAACCGCAGTATAGAGCGCTTCCGCGACAGCGGGCGGATACACGATTCTTTCCTCGTCAAAAAAATGGCTGATTATTTCCCCGGTCGCAGCCGCGTTGACATCGACGATATTGACGGTCCCAAAAGAACTGTTATCGCGATGGTGATCGATATTAATAAGAGGTCCGCCGGAGAACTTCTCCGCATCCCATCCCAGTCGGGTCAGATTCGAGCAATCGAGCACGACAAACACATCAAATGCTTCATCCGGCAGCTCTGTCCGCATGACATCAGCATCCCTGAGAAAAATAAATTTTGGCGGCACATGGTCGTGATTGTAAATTACCACTTTCTTCCCGAGCGAAGTGAGATACCAATAGAAAGAGAGCTGTGAGCCTATGCAATCGCCGTCAAGACTCAGGTGGGAAGAGATCAGGAAAGAATCGTTCAGTTCAATCAGACGGCGAAGGCTGTTCCAGGTCATCGCTAATTTCTTTAAGAAGCTCATTGATATGTTGACTATGTTCGATGGAATTATCCGGCTTGAAAGACAGATGCGGGAAGTGTTTGACCGTGATCCGGGCGGAAACCAGTCGCTGAATATATGCCGCCGCCGCATTGAGTGCCGCAAGGGCATCGACTTTCATCTTTTCATCGCCTAAAATGCTGACGAAAACAGTGGCATTTCGCGTATCCTGCGCAAGTTTGATCCGGGTCACCGTCACAATCGACGGGATGCGCGGATCGCGCATTTCGCGCGCGATGACTGTTCCTATCTCGTGCCGCAGTTGTTCGCGTAGCCGATCAATATGGTAATGGGATACTGGCATGATTTATAACCGCTTGTTCACTGGTTACTGCGGAAACCCGCCCTCAATCGGACAGCTTGCGAGCAATTTCGATCTCCTCGTAGATTTCAATGCGATCACCTTCGCGATAGTCATGGAAATTATCCAAGGTAATTCCGCATTCCTGTCCCGACTGCACTTCGCGCACGTCGTCGGCGACACGGCGCAGGCTGCCAATCTTTGATTCACCTATGACCACATCATCGCGGGTGATGCGCGCCTTGTCGCCGCGCGTTACGGTTCCCGAATTAACATAGCACCCGGCGATCAAGCCAACTTTGGTTACTTTAAAGACTTTCCGAACCTCTACGTTGCCAAGGATATTTTCCTTCAATTCCGGTTTGAGCATGCCCTCCATGGCATTACGCACCGCATCGACCGCCTCATAAATGATGCGATAGGTGCGGATGTCCACGCCTTCTCTTTTAGCAAGTTCACGGATCTTACTGTTCGGGCTGAGGTGGAATCCGATGATGAGCGCATTCGAGGCCGCGGCAAGCATGATATCGCTCTCTTTGATCGCACCCACGCTCTTATGAATCACACCAACCTTGATCTCCTTGGTGCTGAGCCTTTCGAGCGAATCGGCCAGAGCTTCGACCGAGCCGTCGACATCTCCTTTTATAATCAAGTGCAGTTTCTGAATGCTTCCCGCTTGAATCTGCTCATACAGATGGTCGAGCGAAATCGTGCCGATCCGGCGAAGCTCACGTTCTTTGGCGGCAAGGCGGCGGCGAGCCGCAATTTCACGAGCTTCTTTTTCATCTTCCACCACCGTGAACGAATCGCCTGCCTGGGGAGTGCCGGTAATACCGAGAACCAGCACCGGCCGGGAAGGACCGGCTGATGCGAGGATGGTACCGCGTTCATTCAAAAGATCCCTGACCCGACCATAGTGGATGCCGGTTACGAAGGAATCTCCACGTTTGAGCGTCCCTTTCTGCACCAAGACGGTGGCAACAGGCCCTCTTCCTTTATCAAGTTCCGATTCGATGACCACTCCTCGCGTCATACCTTCGACGTTGGCCTTCAGCTCAAGAATTTCAGTTTCAAGCGCTAACATTTCAAGAAGTTGATCAACATTCTTGCCGGTTCTCGCAGAGATCTCGACGCACGACACCTTGCCGCCATAGTCTTCCACGAGCACGTTATACTGCGCCAGTTCAGCCTTGACTTTATCTGGGTTGGCAGTAGGAAGATCTATTTTGTTAATTGCCACGACGATCGGCACATTCGCCGCTCGAGCATGGTCTATGGCTTCACGCGTTTGAGGCATAACGCCGGAATCGGCTGCAATTACCAGCACGATGACGTCGGTAATCTGTGAACCGCGTGCGCGCATGGCCGTGAACGCCTCATGACCCGGCGTATCCAGGAAGGTGACAGAACCGTGCGCCGTTTTTACCTCATACGCCGCAATATGCTGAGTGATCCCCCCCGCCTCGCCGGCAATGACGTTCGTCTTCCGGATGTAGTCAAGCAACGATGTCTTTCCATGGTCGACATGTCCCATGACCGTCACAACCGGCGCTCGTGGCGAGAGCGTTCCACCTTCTTCCTCTTTCTTTTCCTCTTCGTCGGCAGCATACTCGGTCATGAGCTGGGCAGCATAACCGAATTCATCGGCAAGGAGTTCGATGGTTTCAAAGTCGAGTCGCTGATTGATAGTGACAAACAGGCCGAGTTCCAAACACTTGGCGACAATTTCCGAAGGCTGCACATTCATCATATTTGCAAGTTCATTGCCCGTAACAAATTCCGCAACATGCAAAACCTTCCGCTCGCTCTCAAGACCGCCTTCCTTGATAAGGTTGTCTTTCTTGTATTTCTTCCGCGCCGAACCCGATCCAATTTTGGCAAGAGTCCGCTTCACATTAGCCTTGAGTTCGAATTCATTGACTTCAGGCCGCTCGAAGTGCTTTTTCCCGCTTTTTTTTCTGCCACGGTCCTTGCTTTTCGCAGAGGGCGCTCCAGGTTTTGTTCCACCAGGATGAGCAGGCGCCCCCGCAGAAGCCGGCGCTGGGCGCACGCCTGTTCCACTATGAGATGGTATATAGGTATCACGTCGCGGTTCATGGCCGAATAGCGGTCGACGGGATGAGTCAACCGGCCTATAGGGTGGAACTTCGTGCCGGAATGGCGCTGCGGTGCGGGCGATCGCCGATGCGGCGCCCTGGGCCTGGGTTGCTATCGGCGAAGCCTTCGCATCCATGGGAGCAGAAACAATCGACGGTGGAACGACTACCTCCTCTTTTGCGGCGACATCTTCCCGTGCCTTGGTGAGTATTTGCTTCTTACGCTCATACTCCCGCTTTATTGAGGCTCGCTCCTGATCGAATTTCTTCTTGATATCGTCACGAAGGTTCTCATCCACGGTACTCATATGGCTTTTAACGACAATGCCCATGCCCCGCAGCATCTGAACAAGCGCTTCGCTCGAAACCTTGAATTCCTGCGCCAGCTTATAGACTTTCTCTTTTGCCATTTTCCCTGCCTTATGCCGTTACACCGCGCTCTTAGCGCGATCTCCACGTAGTAGCCATTTTAACCTTCACGGCCGTCGACGCACCAGCCACGCTACCGCGAGTCATCTCCGAACATCGCTCGATCAACTCGAGAAACTGGTTGTTGCGTCATTCATGATTGCTTCCCGAAGGCGCAGGGGGCGTTTCTCCCCCCGCCTCGACTTTCGGCGCCGCCTCCGCAGCCGGCTCTCCGGCAACGGTTTGGCCGCTTATATCCACAGGAGCAGCCGTTTCTTCCGCGCTGACCTCAGCCAGCACCTTCGCGCGTTGCTCTTCGGTCAGGTTAGTAAATTCTTCATCGCCGAACACATCGATTTCACGGTCGATCATTTTCGAAGCAAGCCGAATATTCTGCCCTTCGCGACCGATCGCCTGCGCCAGATTCTCTTCACTAATCACCACAACAATTTTCTTTTCGCCGACAGGAATAACACGTTTGACCTCTGCAGGAGCGAATACCCGCCGGACCAAGAGCGACATTTCATCGCTCCAGTTGATGATATCGATGCGCTCATTCGAAAGCTCGCGCACGATCGCCTGAACGCGGTTACCTCGCATGCCGACGCATGCGCCGACTGGATCTACTCGGCTATCGTTGGTCATCACGGCGATTTTTGAACGATGCCCGGGATCCCGTACGACTTTAACGATCCGCACGGTTTTATCGAAAATTTCCGGTACTTCGAGTTCGAACAGACGGGCAAGAAACTCAGGACACCCGCGTGAGACAATGACCATGGGCCCCTTTACATTATCTTTTACTTCGGTGATACAGGCGCGGATATTCTGCCCCTGCCGAAACCGCTCTCTGCGAATTTGCTCGCGGTAGGGCATAATCGCTTCGGTTCGCCCAAGGTTGATGAGAATATTCCCCTTATCGATCTGCTGTACTGTTCCCGTAACCAGCTCGCCTATGCGTTCGCTGTAATCGGCGAATATCTTTTCGCGCTCAGCCTCGCGTACCCGTTGAAGCAATACCTGCTTGGCGGTCGAAATCGCCGACCTGCCGAATTTATCGATATCGAGATCCTGGATAAGTTCATCATCGACCTCAAGTTCCGCATCGATTGCCTTGGCATTTTCAAGCGATATCTGGCTCTCCGCATCTGTCACGGTTTCAACCACCGTCTGGTGGGTCGAAACGATGATTCCGCCCTTTTCTTTATCGACCTTTACCTCAACCCGTGCAGGTTTACCGAGATACCGTTTTGCCGCCGACGCCAGTGCATCCTTCAAGGTATCGAGCACAAGATCCATTGAGATGCTTTTTTCCTTGGTCACTGCGCCGATTGAAGCCACGATATCGAGCGCTTTGATCGCCTCCGCCTTTGCTTTTTTGGTCATTCCTCATATCCTTTTCAAATCGAATTTATTTAAACCGTATTTCTTCCTTGCCGCTGGTGATTGCAGTGAGCGGCAGATCCATGAGCACGCCTTCCACGTCGCACCGTACGATATTATTGCCGCACTGCACCACCTTACCCCGCAGCGTTTTTTTTCCGCTGAAGGAAGTGTTCATCTGCAATATCACAAATCGTTCCACTGCGCGTCTAAAATCCCGCTCAGTTTTAAGCGGTCGGTCGATGCCGGGGGACGACACTTCAAGCGTATACTTCCGGCCCGCTGAATAATCTTCAACATCAAGGAGTATCGAAAGTACATTCGACACTTTCTCGCAGTCGCCGATAGTGACCCCCGCTCGCGAATCGATTATCACCCGCAGGATGGAACGGGATCCGGCCTGAAAATATCGGATATCAAAAAGCTCTAATCCCAATTCGGCAAGTTTTGCCTGGATCATCGCCCGTATGTTTTCCGTTACGCCGCCGGCCATGGGCGCTCCAAAGAAATTTTTCCGCAAAAAGTAAAAACGGGCTTTCCGCCCGTTCATGCTGCAATACCAAAGGTAAGTAAAAAATATACTTGGTCGCGAAAAGGACTACAAGGAAAGGACTCCGCGCCTTGCAGATCTCCCTTGGGGGGGAGGCGACCCGACATATCACTTCAGTAGGCACAGAGCATGTCGGCGCTCCAAATCATTTTTCATCCCTCATTTCTCATTCTTCCGTCTCCATTCTTTTCCCCTCCGTCTCCCCAGTGTTCTTTCACATATTTAATCGCATCGACTCTCGATGGCAACTTTTCATCAAGCTGCAGATCGTATACTTCGCGAAGGATTGTACCGAAAATAGGCCCCGCTTCGAATCCGAGGGCCAAAAGATCGGCGCCGCGAAGCAGCGGCGCGGGCCTGATACGTTCCAACGTGAAAGCAGCGAGCCGGTTCTTTATAAAATGGTAATTATCGAGGTTGCCGTGGCTCGCCAGGCAGTCTATGCGGTGAAGTTCAAGCTCATCGTTGATCGTCGGTCTCGAAAGGAGTTTCTTGATGGTTGAGAGGCGCATCTCCATAACGTTCATGAAATTCATGTGGTTTTCAATGCAGGCGGCAACCGCTTCAAGCAGATCGTTCGACACCCGCATCCTCTTCAGAATCGCGCGGGCAAGGTCGGCGCCAACCTGGTGATGGTTGTTGAAGCGTATGCGATCGAGCCGCTGCATGGTTGCCTTTTTCCCGACATCATGGAGAAGCACGCTCCAGCCAAGCACGGCAGAAACCGGCTCCGGGTTATCACCCCGCGAAAGAAGTCCAAGCGCCTTGACCGTATGCGAGAACACATCCCCCTCGGGATGAAATTCGGCGGGCTGCTCGACTTCGACAAGATCGGCAACCTCCGGGAGGGTTTCATGCAACAAACCGGAATCACGAAGCAGCATGAAAGCCCGATCGGCATGAGGCTGGCGCAGCATGCGATCGAGCTCCACGAAAATTCTTTCGGCCGAAACCCCGCCGATGCCTGTGGCATTGGCCACCATCGCCTTCCATGTTACCTCATCGATCGAAAAACCTAATCGCGCCGCGAAACGTATCGCCCGCAACAGACGCAGGTAATCCTCTTTAAATCGACGTACAGGATCTCCGATGGCCCTCACAACCTTTGCGCGCAGATCCTCTTCTCCTGCGACAAAATCGATAACCCGGTCGCCGATAGGATCGTAAAACACACCGTTGATGGTAAAATCGCGACGAAGCGCGTCGTCGCGGGCATCGGTATAGACGATTCGATCCGGGTGCCTGCCATCTCCGATGCCAATATCCGAGCGAAAAGTAGCCACCTCAAAAGGAATGTCGTGATGGACGACGATAACCACGCCGAACCGGACGCCCACGGCTATCGTGTGGGAAAAAAGCTCCATCACCGATTGGGGCATTGCATTGGTAGCGATATCGATATCGGCGCTTTCAGCGTTACCAAGCAGTTTATCACGTACATAGCCACCGGCAAAGAACGCACTGAACCCGTTCTTCACCAGACGAGAGACGACCTCTTCCGCCGCCTGCCGTTTCTCCTGAAAATTTGCGCCATTCATGAGCAGAGGCGAACTCCTTTGAGTTTAAAAAACGTCACGGGGATATATATCGCAAAGATTGGAGTATTACAAAGCCCCCCGAACCGCGACAGTCAATCGATAGCCCCGTCGGTGCAATAATTCGCCCGGTTTGTATTCGCAAAGGGAACGCATTACCCTGAAAAAGGGTTATTCTAAACATCCGACGGTTTGCTGGAATTTTTCCTCCTGAACTGCACAATTTTTTTCTCCGCCGACCCACTCAACGGAGCCGCGCAGGGGGCAGGCGAAGGTCCAGGCGACTGTATGGAAATGCCACCCCCGCCGTCCGTGTCGATATCGAGCCGAACATTGAGAATTCTAAATTCTTTGGTACGATCCGGATTCTGAAAACGTCCTTTGACAATATGCGGAGGTTGCAATTTCAACACCTGCGCCGCAGGCGGAAAAGTAGACAAGCTCACGAAATGCATCCAGAGCCATTTCCCGGGTGGTTTCGCTTCTTCATCAAGCAGGTAACCAGCGCAGACCCCGTATCCCTGGAATAGCCACCCCTCATCTTCGGCGAGGATCTTTCCTTCTGGCAGTTCGCGGCCGAGAAGACAGAAAAGGTCACCGTTGAACGGAAATTCGGCAACCGCGCCCGGCGTGAGATAGCGTGCGGCATAGTCGAGGATTTCCTGCCTGGTGAGGCTCATAAAAACTCCTTTTCAATTAATATAATGGACAAAATTATTAATTCGCCAGATAATACTGAAACCTGAAATATGAGGAACCTATATACATAACGTTCTAACACCTTTAATAGGAAGTTAACGATATAAGTCCCTTTCTCCCTAAGAGAGGGTGTTGCGAAAGTGCTATGGCCCTTGCAGAAGGCGGGACCAGCCGAGCACTTCCACGGGAGGGGATAGCGAAATACAGGTCAATGATTTCCAGCCGGGATGAAGCGAGTGGGAAACGCGAAGAGGTTTCCCCACCCAAAGCCTGACTATTTATCCCCATCCTTGAAATCATAGGTAATCAGGAATACATCGTCTTCGCGTTTGGTTGTCACCTTATATCCCGAGTTGTAGAAGATGGACATCATGAGATGGTTCTGCGAAAGCACGCGCGCTTGGAAGCCGAGGATCCCGCTTTCTCGCGCAATATCCGTAAGGATATTGAGCAGCTCGGTGCCGATGCCCTTCGACTGCCAGTCATCCCGGACCAGGAAGGAAATTTCCGCCCGTTTAGTGGCAGGATTCTTGTTGCAGTTAGCAATACCCACGATCTGCTCGCCGCCGAAATCGTTGACAAATGCGGCTATCGACATATCCTTGGAGAAGTCGATGGTCGTGAATTCCTGGATGAACTTGAGAGGGAACGATTTGATGTTCTGGAAGAAACGGAAGGCGAGCGATTGTTCGGAGAGTGCATAGAACATGTCGCGCAGGGCCTTTTCGTCACTGGGCTTTATCGGACGGAAAAAGAGCTCGGTTCCGTCAGGCAGCACACGGCTGGTCTCGTATTCGCGTGGATAGGCCATGCCGGCTGCCGGCAGTTCCTTCTGGTGGGGAAGAATATAGTTCCGGTTCTTTGCCTCTTTGAGGATATCGTTGCGGAAATCAGGGTGCGCGATCTCGGCTAGCGCCAGTACCCGTTCGCGGACGGTTTTACCGAAAAGGTCGGCAACGCCGTACTCGGAGACTATATAGTGAACATCGGCGCGGCTGAGCACGACACCGGCGCCATCGGTGAGTTTGGCGACGATACGCGAGAACGTACCGTCTTTCGTGGTCGAGGGCAACGCAATGATCGCTTTCCCCTCGCGCGAACGGGATGCGCCGCGGTTGAAATCGACCTGGCCTCCCACCCCGCTGTGGAAATTGAACCCGATGGAGTCGGAGCACACCTGGCCCGTCATGTCCACTTCGAGACCGACGTTAACCGCCACCATCTTTGCATGCTGACTGATTACAAACGGGTCGTTGACATAATCAGATGTCCGGAATTCAAAGAGCGGATTTTCGTGAATGTAATCGTAGAGTCTGCGCGTCCCCATGCAGAATGAGGAGATGATCTTGCCCCGGTTGATGGTCTTGCGGTTCCCGTTGATCACGCCAGACTCGACGAGCGGAATGATGGCGTCATTGAACATCTCGGTATGAATGCCGAGGTCGCGCTTGCCGTCGAGATAACGCAATACCGCCTGAGGAATCGTACCGATGCCAGTTTCGAGCGTCGAACCGTCCTCGATGAGCGACGCCACGTTACGAGCGATCGCTTCCACCACCGGATCGATTACTGGCTGCGCGGTCTCGAGAATTTCGCGATTGCTCAACACCACCGCGTCGACCTTTTCAAGCGGAAGGAACGAATCACCGAAGGTACGCGGCATCTTTTCATTGACTTCGGCAATAATTGTAAGGCTGTTCTCAACCGCGGCCTTAACGATATCGACCGAAATGCCGAGGTTGAGGTTGCCATTCCGATCCGGTGGAGAGGTCTGAATAAGGCAAACGTCGATCGGGAGCTTTCCCGTCTTGAAGAGCGACGGTATCTCTGAGATGAAAATAGGAATGTAATCCGCCCGCCCCTCCGCCACTGCTCCGCGTATGTTATCGGCAAGGAAAAAACTGTAGGTACGGAATTTTTTTGCAAACTCCTCGCGGATATAGGGCGCTTCACCCGCCGTGAGGAGGTGATAAATTTCCGCATCCGCGATTTCGTTCCTGTCGCTCACCAGCTCTTCGACGAGCGTCTGCGGCTGACCGCAACCCGTTCCTATGAAAATGCGGTCGCCCGCTTTGATGCGGCGAATAGCCTCGGTCGTCTCAACCCGTTTTGATTTGTATAGTTCTTCCCATGCCGGCATTATGCACGCTCCTTGGACAGAATGATTCTTGCATCAATGACGAACGCTCCGTCGCCCTCGTATCCCGCTTTAAGCGGGTTGATATCGATCTCGCTGATTTCCGGAAAATCGAGCACTAGTTGCGACAGCCGCTGCATATTCTGCACGATCGCATCGATATCGACCCCCTTTTCACCCCTGACACCCGTAAGAAGTTTATACGAACGTGTACGTTCAAGCATCTTGCGGCAATCCTCTTCGGTCAGCGGGGCAAGGCCGAACGTGACATCCTTCAGGACTTCTACAAAAATACCGCCCAGCCCGAACATGAGCATGGGACCGAACTGCGGATCCTTCTTCATGCCAAGAATGGTCTCGCGGCCACCCACGATCATCTTTTCAAGCAGAACGCCCCGCAATTCGGCTTCAGGCTTCCTGCGCCTGATGCGTAGCATCATAAGCTCGAAGGCATCTTCCACCGCCTGCGCACTTGCAAGGCCGATTTTAACACCGCCGCAATCGGATTTGTGCAGAATGTCGGGGCTGGAAATCTTCATGGCCACGGGGTAGCCGAGTTCATTGGCAAACCGGATTGCCTCATCAGGCGACATGGCTACCGCACCCGGCGGCACGTTGAAGTTGTAGGCTGAAAGGATCGCTTTTGCATCGCTCTCGCCTATCTCATAGGCTCCTCTCGTTACCGCAGATTTGATGATCTTCATGACCGGAAATTTATTGACCGCAAACCGCTCGATGACACGAATGGGACGCGCCCGATACCGGCTGTAGGTCACCATTTCGCGTATAGCGGTTGATGCCCGCTCCGGAATCGGATAGCAGGGAATCTGGTTCTGCCGGAGGATATTGACGCCCCGTGCAATGATATCAGCACCCATGAAACATGCCAGAATCGGCTTGCGGTGCCGCTTCGACGCTTCGACAATGGCATTGGCCGTCGCCACATCATCGGTCATTGTTTGCGGAGTGAGAATGACGATGAGACTATCGACCGTATCGCAAGCCAAAAGCGCTTCGATCGCCTTTCCATAGATTTCACCGCCCGCATCGCCGAGAACATCGACCGGGTTGAGGATCGAACCTGAAGGCGGCAACACACTCTTTAGCTTTTCCTTCGTGGTTTCATCGAAACGAGCCATAGTGAGACCGGACAACTCGAGGGCATCGGTCATCATGATACCGGGACCGCCGGCATTAGTCACTACCGCCACCCGATCGCTTTTCGGCAATGGCTGATAGGCGAAGGCGATGGAGATGTCAAAAAGTTTTTCAATGGAGTCGGCCCTGATAACGCCGGATCGCGTAAATGCACTGTCGTAGGCGGCATCAGCGCCGGCAAGACTACCGGTGTGCGAAGCGGCGGCCTTGGCGCCGGAAGCGGTACGCCCCGCTTTAAGAATCACGATCGGCTTATTCTTGCTGACACGCTCCGCCACCTTCATGAAATCCTGACCTCGGGAGATATCTTCAAGATAGCCGGCAATGACGCGCGTTTTGTCGTCCTTCTCCAGCATATCGATGAACTGAACCTCGTCCAGCGTCGCCTTGTTGCCAATGGAAGCGAGAACCGAGAAACCGATCTTGTCATGAGCAGCCATGTCCTGAATGGCGGTAATAAGCGCACCTGACTGCGAGATGAGAGCGATCGAGCCCGGCTCACCATTGGGCTGGCCGAACGATGCGTTAAGCTTGTGCCACGGATTGATGAAGCCAAGGCAGTTAGGCCCAAGAAGCGTGATGTTGCTTTCTCTGGCCACTTCCGCTATTTCATTCTGAAGGCGCTTCCCCTCGGCGCCGATTTCGCCGAACCCCGCCGTAATGGTAATCACCGCACTGATGCCCTTGGCGGCGCACTCTTTCAGCGTCGGGAGCACCAAGTCACGCTTGATGACGATTACGGCAAGATCCACGGGACCTGGGATCGCTTTCAGTGACGGATAACATTTTTTACCGGCGATTTCATCAGCACGCGGGTTGACAGGATAGATTTCTCCCTCAAACCCGTTTTTGACGATATTAACTAGTACGTTGTTGCCGACCTTGGTCGGATCGGTAGATGCTCCGACCACTGCCACCGACTTCGGTTTTAATAACTTCTCAAAACTCATTATGAAAATCCTTTCCTTCCAAACATGTCGCGTGCAGTAGAGCCTGATGGCAAATTCTTGCGAGGGACGCCGACGACGCCATGCGGAGTTGAAAAAAAGATTGTATAAAATAGATAACGGGGCGCGCTCTTCAAAATAAGCGCTCTGCCACCATCGACCTGAACGACCGTAGTATGGCATATCCTTTGGAAAAAAGAAGCTGACGTCCCCGGTAAGCGAACAAGCTTAACGCCGATATTGATTGCGTCCGATGGCATAGAGGTCATTTCCTACACTGTCAATTGCTACGATGAGCGGCATTTCCCGCACTTCCAGCCGGTACACCGCTTCGGGACCAAGATCGTCGTAACAGACACACGATGAGGTAACTACCGAGCGTGCGATAAGCGCTCCAGCGCCGCCGACGGCGGCGAAATAGACGCAGCCCCATTGCCGCATCGCGTCAATGACCGCAGCGTTTCGCTCGCCCTTGCCGATCATGCCTCTCAGTCTAGTGGCAGCGAGAAGGTCGGGCGTGTAGACGTCCATGCGCGAGGAGGTGGTGGGCCCGGCGCTTCCGATGAGGCGCCCCGGTTTGGCGGGAGTCGGTCCGCAATAGTAGAGCACCTGGCCTGATAAATCGAGCGGAAGTTTCGTTCCGTTTTTGAGCAAAGCCATGAACCGCTTGTGGACAGCATCGCGAGCGGTATAGATCACGCCGCTCAGGGCAACCTCGTCACCTGCCCGGAGGGAGGCAATGTGCTGGTCATCAAGCGGCGTGGTAAGAGGTTTTCGGTTCATGATTGGATACCTACAAAGGGTCTGTAAGAATTTCTGTGTAAGTGGGATTTGTCATTTTGGGATTCGGTTTTCAAAAATAATGGACATTTGATTGATGGCGGTTCCCCAGCCCCG
>JBEKOX010000054.1:0-19443 GCA_049521335.1 Chitinispirillaceae bacterium | reverse complement strand
TTTTCCGCTCCGGAGTCGGAGAAGGGGAACGGGTACCTGCGCGTCGAGGACAACTTCTGGATGTACCGGGTCAATACGCGCACCTTCCAGCATATCAACCGGGACGAAAGCATCGCCGGCACGGACGCGAAAGGAGAGGACTTCGAAACCAGGCGACTCACCGAACTCTACCAGGCGGAAACCGATCAGGCCGGCAAGGAGATCATTGCGGCGGATAAACTCGGCAGCATTCCGGTATGGCGCTTCCAGGTCAAGGCGAAGGTGACCGATGTCTCCTACCCGTTCCGCACCATCTGGGTGCGGCAGGATAACCGGCTTTCGCTCAAGCAACAGTCCTTTTCCAGTTCCAGGACGCTCATGAACACCGCGTATTACCTTAAATACACGCCGGTGCTCGGCAAATACGTCCCGATCGAGCAGATCTTTATCGATGAGTTCGAAAAGGGGAACAAGACCATCGTCAAGATATCGGGGATCGTTACCGGCAAGCTGGAGGACAAAATATTTACGAAGGCGTACCTGGAGAATTTGAGTAATTAGGTAGAAAAAATATGAAAAAAGATCATATCGCAAGGTCTCGATTATCGGAGGGATCGATGAAACATCTCATTTTAGGGGTGCTGGCAGGAGCGGTTTTATGCTCTGGTACATCCTTTGCCGGAGAGACGGCCGTAGCGCAGGGTAAAAAGATCCTCGTCGTTTATTACTCAAAAACCGGCACTACGGAGCGCGTGTCCCGCGATGTTGCATCGGCATTGAATGCGGATTTAGAAAGGGTTGTCGACAGGAAAAACCGCAACGGTTTCTTCGCCTTCTTTTCCTCAGGGAAAGATGCAATGGGGAAGAAACAAACCTCGATTGAGCCGCTCCCGAGGGATCCGGCAAGCTACGATCTCGTCGTAGTGGGTACGCCCGTCTGGGCCGGGAATATCACGCCGGCAATAAGGACCTTTCTTATGATGAACAAGGATAAATTACCGGATGTCGCCTACATCATCACCGCCGCGCATACCCCCGCGGAAAAAATCATTCCAGCCTGCATTGATATAACGGGGAAAAAACCGGTAGCATATCTCGGTCTTGTTAAAAAAGAGCTCAAGGATAATAAAGTATACCGGTGGAAACTATCCTCGTTCATTGACGCTTTGAAGTAATCGAACGGGTCCTCCCATGAAAAAACCACTTCTTTTCACCCTGCTCCTGTGTATCCAGTCTACCCTGTTCGCCGAAGAAAAAGTCGACGAGAACGCCCTCTTTGCCGACAGTTCCTCGGTGATCGATAGCGCCAAAATAGTCAATACCCAAGCGGCAAAGACCGGCGCCGAAGAGAAAAACAGCGTCGCTTTTTCCGGCGCCGTGTATGCCTATGCCGATCCATCCCTGAGCCGCTCCTGGTTCGATAACCCCGACCTTCACCTGGTGACCTTCGATACCCGTATCGTCGGCAACGGTTTTATCGACGCGCGGCTCCTCGGCGGCGCAAAAGCGTACGCCGATCTGCAGGGCTCTTATGTGCCGACTCCCTCGTACGCGTCGCTCGATCCGGGCAATTTCGGGAAGCCGGACAGCGGTCTGGTGTTTGATATACCGGAGATGTTCGTGGACGCCAACATCAACAAAGTCGTCTACCTGAGGATGGGGCGGCAGGTGCTGCAATGGGGGCCGTGCAATCTATGGAACCCGACCGATCTTGTCAATGTGGAGAACAAGACCTTCCTCACCAAGGAGGGACAGCGCGATGGCACCTACGGCCTCAAGATCCATATTCCCTACAAGACGCTTTTCAACTTCTACTCTTTCATCGATGCGAACGACGCGCCGATAATAGACAGTCTTGCCGTGGCTGCAAAAGCTGAATTTTTGATCGGGAGGACCGAGATGGCGCTCTCCGGCTGGGGAAAAGATGGCCAGAAACCGGTTGAAGGATTTGATTTCACCTCTCAGCTTTTTAATGTCCAGATCGCGGGCGAAGCCAGCCTGCGGAACGCGTCGGCTTTGCTGAGCCTCAAAAAGACGGATTCAACCTGGGACACCACCACATTGGGAAATTATTGGTTTCCGCGCCTGTGCCTGAGCCTGACCAAGTTTTTTCCGCTCGCCGGCGTGGCGGACCGGTTGACGATGAATACGGAATTTTACTACAACGGCGCGGGAAACAATGTCAATATTTTCAACGATCCAGTGCTCGGACGGGATATCCAGCAGCTGATTGCAGGCTCGATTACCCCGCAACTTGCTTCCGATCTCCAGGCTATGCCGTGGCTCGCGAGTGCAACCACGCTCTCAAACCTCTATACGCCCAACAGTTATTCGAAATACTATGCCGCTCTTTTCTGCT
This sequence comes from Chitinispirillaceae bacterium, assembly GCA_049521335.1. Classification (GTDB taxonomy): domain Bacteria; phylum Fibrobacterota; class Chitinivibrionia; order Chitinivibrionales; family Chitinispirillaceae; genus BOG-1184. The sequence goes on along the minus strand of JBEKOX010000054.1, from coordinate 17,105 downwards.
CGATCAGCCAATTTCTCATCGACCCGATGACCTTCACCTGCAATGCCATCGGAAATTTACCGCAGAAAAGCTTCGTCGTTTCCACCGGAATCAACTACCATTCGCTCAACGATTTCGTCTTCGGTGTTTCGCTCAATGCTTTTTTAGGACCGAAAAATACTGAGTATACCTTTTCGGGGAATGCGCTTATGGCGCAGGTGACGACGGGAATACTCTTTTAGGCCTCGGGTATGGAGTTGGGCGTTCCAGTGTTACCAGACCAGCACATCCGCCGGCCATCGCTTGATAAAGAGGGTTCCCTTTTTATCAAGCGACGCTGGGGAGCCTCTATTTTTTTATTGATGGAAAGAAATTTACATAACACTTTGATTATTATAGTAATACGTATTATTTACGCAAACCGTAAAACGGGCGATCAAAAAATAATCCACAAATAGGTTGCATTTTTTCCCTTTTGGCCCTATATTTATACGCGGTTGGCAGAGCCCTTACCGTTTTATCACTCATTTCCTTTGGGCGAAATATAGAGGAGCAATATCAAGAATGCAACTTCCTAAATCCAGGCGTCGACAGAAACTTCGCGAAAAAAAGTGCCTCTATCCGGGGTGTGGCAAGATTTTCTTTGGCATTCATATTTCCAAGTATTGCCCGGAACACCGGCAGGACCGATATCGGATCCGGAAGCGGACAAAGCCGGAGGATGTTAATATAAAAAATCAGACATTCAAGCACAGTTACACCGAGGTGGTGACCATGGTCATGAACTGTGCTCTGGAAGGCTGTATCCATCAATTTGAAGTAAAAATTTATCCGCGCCAGTATATCTATCCTAAATACTGCCCCGAGCATCGAAACGAATACCGGCGCATTCGGCATCTGGAGCTGATCAATCGCCCGGACCTTATCGAACTGATGAAACAAGAGGGTGAAAATTTTGAACTGGAGCACCTCCCGGAAGGGGAGGATGACCATATCGATGAAGCGGTTATCGACGATGCCGCCTGATGGCGGCCATCTGCGCAGTCAGAACCGGAAAATAAAAGGGGGGAGACCGCTCCCCCTTTTTTATTATGCTTCTTTGCCGGGAGCGGCGGCTTCGTTCTGGCTACCGCCGCACCCTCTATTGTTCAATTTCTTCCGCAGTGCAATCGCCTTGTCGGGATGGTTCGTGATGATCGCATCCACGAGAGGATCCACGAGGAGCGACATGATGTCGGTCCTGTTGTCAACGGTCCAGACCGCGATTCTCTTGCCGTCTCTCTTCATGGTCCCGAAGACCTGCCGCTGGTCGCAGAAAAGTTTCAGCGAGGGCGCCAGCACGTCGGCGGGCGAGTCGCTGAAGAGCGCGGGGGCGGCATCATCGCCGAGGATAATGCCGGCGGCAACAGCGACGTCGATCGCCTTAACCGCGTCGACGATTCGAGGATCGAAGGAGCTGAGGATGAATTTGTCATCGGCAAAATGGGCCCGCGCAAGCCGGATAACCTCCGCTTCGCAGCCAGGCTCCTTCAGCTCGATGTCGAGCATGACCTTTCCCGAGAGAGCGCGTAAGGCCTGTTCGAGGGTCGGCATCTCGAACTTCCTCTTCGCGGTGTGCTCAAGAAGCTGCCGGTAAGTGCAATCCTTCAGCATCGGCAACTGCGTAAAACGCGAAATCCACGGGTCGTGAAAGATCACGAGCACATTGTCCGCCGTTTTTCGTACATCAAGCTCGATCATGTCCGCGCCCATCTCCAGGGCGGCAAGAAACGATTCGATTGTGTTTGCGCGCGCGCGCTGCGGCGCTCCCCGATGCGCGACGATGGTGACCATGATTATTCCCGTGTAAGAAAATCGACCAGAAGCCGGACGCCGAACCCGGTGCCGAAGGCCGGCACTTCGCCTCGCGCCGGTCCGTCGTTCCAGGCTGTTCCGGCGATGTCAAGGTGCGCCCACGGCAGGTCGCCGGTAAACTCCTGGATGAAGGCGGCGCCGGTGATGGAACCGGCATACCCTCTCTTGAGCTTCGAAAGGTTGCGCAGGTCCGCGATGTCGCTTTTGAGGGACTCGCGATACTCGCGGTAGAGCGGAAAACGCCAGAGCCGTTCACCGGTCCGCTCCCCGGCCGCAAAGAGCGCCCCGGCAAGGGCGTCGTCATTCGAGAACAGCCCCGCGACCGTATCGCCGAGCGCGCTGAGGATCCCGCCCGTCAGTGTGGCGAGATCGATCATCCGGCCCGGCCGGTAGCGCTTCCGGCAGTAGGACACGGCGTCGGCAAGGACGAGCCGCCCCTCCGCATCGGTCGAAAGGATTTCAACGGTCTTTCCCTCGAACGACTGATGGATATCGCCCGGAAAGTAGGCGCGCTCGCCGATCGCGTTATGCGCGGCGGCAATGCAGCCGACGACATTGACCTTCGCCCTGATGGCGACCAGTGACCGCATGACGCCGAGCACCGCGGCGGCGCCGGCCATGTCGCATCGCATGGTTTCGATGTGGCCGGTCGGCTTCAAGTTCTGTCCGCCGGAGTCGAAGGTGATGCCTTTACCGATAATACCGGTCTTCTCCTTCGATGACCGGTTGCCCGCATACTCGACGACGATAAGACGGGGAGGGGTCGTCGAGCCCTGCCCCACCGCTCGCAGCAGATGCAGCCCCTGTGCGGCGATCTCCTTTTCGTCGAGTATGGTCACGCGCAGTTTTCCGCCCCGGCCGAGCGCCCTCGCCTCCGCGGCGAGACGTTCCGGCGTCATGACCGAGGCGTTTTCATTGACGAGATCGCGGGCGTAGGCCGTTGCCGCGCACACCGCGTCGAGTCTGCGGAGCTCTTCCGGCGCAATGGCATTCCCGACGAACTCGATGGCATCGAGCGCGACCGGCGGCTCGCTCTTGTATTTGACAAAACGATAGTTCCCGAGCAGCGTCCCTTCGATGACCGCGGCGAAGGAGCCCTCGCCGCCCGGCCTGCCTTCGGGCAGTATGACCGAAACCCCGGTGCGCTTGAGGTCATGCACCCTGCGGATTCCGTTTCCCGCGGCGACCCTGAGCGTATCCGCGGAGCACTCCCTGGCGTCGCCGAGACCCACGCTGATCACGACGGAGTCGCCTTTGTAGTCGAGCGCGATTTCGTTCGGTTCGCCGGCAAAATCGCGGACGTTCCGGGCATTCTCTTTTGTCAGAAAAACGATGCGGGTCGGGAAGGTATGGCGGCTGGACAGGGTAACGGGCATGAAGGGACTCCTCTCTGAATACAATGGCGGCGGATACGATAAGAAAGAAGCTAAAATATATATCCTAAAAACCGTTTATGATAATTTTCGCGATTCGGCGGAAATTGCGCTGGTAGCGCAAAAAATATCCGTAAATAAACGCGCACAGGGCCGAAATTGCGCTTTTTTTGCGCCCTTTTTTGCCCCCGCGGCGCAGAAATATTTACACAAGAGAGAGCCCGGAAGGCCGGATGACAAGGTTTAAATAATATACTATCCGGCTTTTTAACCGCTTCATGCACTTTCTTATATTATTTAAAATCAATATGTTAAATAATTCCAGACTATCGCCAACGGAAGTTTAAAGGGCGGTTAAAGCCCTATTAAAAGGGCTTTAAAAGGACGTTATAACCGCTTATCTATACTATTTATGAGGTGCAAAATCAAACAGGTTTCACAGCGGATTTGTCACTCGTCGTATTAAATTCGTTTTCTTATATGCCAACGCCACGTTCACTCGTCCGATCTTTACCGGACCCCGATGAGTGATCCGCTTCAGGGATTTTCCGGCGATCTCTGCATGGAGGTGCGGCGACTGCCTGTGTGCAGGGGTTCTTAAAGAGAGGCGGGAATGTGCACATCGATGCTCTCTCAGGTAAATGATTACAAAATGCGTAAATAAATTTATGATTCCGTCGAAATCTTTGTTGAGTGCAGAAGAATTTAATTTTCCTCAAAACCAATGATAGTAAAACTGTCTCTTTAAGATAATAATTTCATGCTTACCGTGGCGGAGGTAGGCATCTACTGATGAGGCATGTTTACATTTCATCTCGCGTGTCAAGTTTGCCGTCGGCTTCCAACGTGTTATAAAGTTTGATAAAGGCAAATTACTTTCTAAACACAGTCCAACAGATGGGAGAGTCATATGAAACGCTTTCCGGTAAAGGCTATCGTTGGCATGGGACTGCTGGTTTTATTTGCAAATAATGGGAACGCACAATGGGTGCAGACAAATGGGCCGGAAGGCGGGGCAACTTTAGCACTTGCGGTGAGCGGCAGCGCTATCTTTGCCGAGACATATGGGTATGGGTCAGACGGTTTCTTTTTATCCACTAATAACGGTACAAGTTGGACTGCGCTTGATTCCAGTCTTACTGAGAATGATGTCACCTCTTTTGCGGTGAGCGGCAGCAGTATTTTTGCCGGAACGGATTCGGGCGGCATTTTCCTTTCCACAAATAACGGGACAAGCTGGACTCCGATAAATTCCGGTCTAAGTAATAGAACGGTCACTTCTCTTGGTGTTATCGGCAGCACGATTTTTGCCGGAACAAATGGCAGTGGTATTTTCCTTTCCACCAATAACGGCTCAAGTTGGACTGCGGCTTATTCCGGCCTCACCAATACCGATGTCTTTTCTCTTGCGGCAAGCGGCAACAATATCTTTGCCGGAACTGGGAGTGGTCTCTTTTTATCCACTAATAATGGTACAAGCTGGAAGGCGACCAATTCTGGCCTCACAAAAGATACGGTCACCTCGCTATCCGTGAGTGGCGGCATTATCATTGCCGTGATTCAGGGAGGCTTCTTTGTATCCAACGATAGCGGTAAAAGCTGGGCCGCAGTCCAAGATTCCGGAATCGCGACTCTTAATACTGATATCTTCTCAATTGTGGTGAGCGGCAACAATCTCTTTGCCGGGACTGATGGCGGCGTCTTTATATCCACCGATACTGGTAAAAGCTGGAATGCGGTCGGCGCTACAAATATCTGTCTCGTAGAAAGTGATGTCAGCTCTCTTGCGGTGAGCGGAAACAATATTTTTGCCGGGAACGGTGATGGCGTCTTCTTATCCACCAATAACGGTACGACCTGGACGGTGGTCGTCACTCCGAATAGTACTGTCACCTCTCTTGCGGTGAGCGGCAGCAATATTTTTGCCGGAACCTCCGATGGCGTCTTTTTATCTACCGATACCGGCACAAGCTGGACCGCGGTTGATTCCGGCCCCGGTCTCACGAATGCCGGTGTCCCCTCTCTTGCGGCGATCGGCAACAATATCTTTGCCGGGACCGACGGTTTCGGTCTTTACCTTTCCGCCAATAACGGCAAAAACTGGACAGATGTCGGTCTCAACGGTAATGGGATCAACTCTATTGTGTTAAGCGGCAGCATTATGTTTGTCGGGACTGACAGTGGAGTTTTTATATCCGCCGATACCGGTAAAACCTGGAATCCTGCGGCAAACCTCGATTTTTGGGGTGTCTCCTCTCTGGCGGTGATCGGCAATGATCTCTTTGCCGGGGAGATAAATATTGGAGGAGGTTTTAATGGCGGCATCTATTTATCCGCTGATACCGGTAAAACCTGGACTGCGGTCGATTCCGGCCTTCCTGAATCCGTTTACGGTAGTGTCAGCTCTCTTGCGGTGAGCGGTAGCAATATTTTTGCCGGGACCGATGGTTCCGGTCTTTACCGTTCCACCAATAACGGCAAAAACTGGACTGCTGTTGATTCCGGTCTTTCCGGTCTCCCCAATTATTCTACTGTCCTCTCGATTGCGATGAGCGACAGCAATATTTTCGCCGCTTTGGGAGGACTTAACGGGGGCGGTGTTTTCCTTTCCACCAATAATGGTAAAAGCTGGACTTCAGTCAATTCCGGACTCCCAAATACAACCAACATACAAGGTGTCGACGTTCTTGCGGTAAGCGGCAATAATCTTTTTGCCGGGACCTTTGGTAGCGGAGTATGGCGCAGGCCGCTTTCAGAAATGATCACAGGGGTAATAAATGATAAACCGCAACGGGCGATGTTAAACCAGGAAAATTTGAAAATATACTCTTCAAGTCATGGTAATCCTGACGTAACCATTGAATTTTTACTTCCTCATTCGGATAAGGTAACCGTTACCGTTTATAATCTTTCCGGCCACGAAATAGCATCTCTTGTTAATAACAATCTCAGCCAGGGCAGCCACAGCATACAATGGAATACCCGGAATCTGGCGGCCGGTTGTTATACGGTGCGAATGCAGGCGGGAGCGAATACCTATGTAAAGAGCGTTCCGATTGTTCGATAATTCGCTATTTTGAAACACGCCCCGCAGAGAAGACAGAGTTTCCGGTCACAGTGCTTTTCCTCTGCATAGAACCGCGGCGGCGAACCTGCACAAGGTCGCCGCCTATCATCCACTGGCCTGCTCTCAAGCCAGGTCGTTTGGGGCATCCTTTCCGCTTTGCCCGGCAGGCAGTCCGTGCAGCTCACAAGCCTCCCGCACATTCATTGACTGAAATAATTTAACCATTTATATTCAAAAGAGCTATATTGAAAGGAATCAATCCCCGGTAAGACTGGCGCGACGGGATATTTTGTCGTTTGACGTATAAGGAAAATTCACGTGGCTGAACCAACCATCGCCTGCCCCAGGTGCGGGGCCGAAATCAAATTGACCGACTCCCTTGCCGCGCCCATGGTTGAAGCGGTGAAGCGCGATTATGAAGGCCGCCTTTCGGAAAAGAACGCCGAAGTCCTTGCCAGGGAAAAAGCACTCAAGGAGCGGGAGCAGGCGCTTCAAAAGCAAAAGGAATCTATCGATGATCAAGTTTCAAAACAGGTTGCAGAGGAACGGGAGAAAATCATCGAGGAGGAGGCCGGAAAAGCCCGCTTAATGGCGGCAACCGATCTCGATCACAAAGACAAGGAACTCGCCGATCTGCAGGCGGTCCTTACTGAACGCGACAAAAAACTCGGCGAAGCCCAGAAAACCCAGGCCGAATTGCTCCGTAAACAGCGCGAGCTCGATGACGCGAAGCGGGAGTTCGATCTTACCGTTGAAAAGCGTATTCAGGAAGAACTTGCCGCGACACGGACTCAGGCCGTCAAAGAGGCCGAAGAGGGCATGAAACTTCAAGTCGCGGAGAAAGAGCATACGATTACCGCAATGCAAAAGCAGATCGAAGACCTCATGCGCAGGGCCGAACAGGGCTCCCAGCAGCTCCAGGGCGAAGTTCAGGAACTCGAACTTGAAACGCTCCTTAACGCGAAATTTCCGCGCGATATCATCGAACCCGTCCCGAAGGGCGAATTCGGCGGGGATGTCATTCAGCATGTCAACGGTCCCCTCGGGCAGTGCTGCGGCACGATTCTCTGGGAATCCAAAAGAACCAGGAATTGGAGCGACTCCTGGCTTGCCAAGCTGCGGGAGGATCAGCGCGCGGCGAAAGCGGAGATCTCCGTCATCGTCAGCCAGACGCTCCCCAGGGATGTCGATACTTTCGATTTGATCGATGGGGTGTGGGTGGCCCATCCGAAGGCGTTAATCCCCGTTGCCATGGCGCTTCGCCATACGCTTATCGAAGTGGCATCCGCCCGCCAGGCTTCCGAAGGCCAGCAGACCAAAATGGAGATGATCTACCACTATCTGACCGGCCCGCACTTCCGCCTTCGCATGCAGGCGATCGTCGAGGCGTTTTCCTCGATGCAGGAGGACCTTGATAAAGAGAAAAAAGTCATTTCCCGGCAATGGGCCAAGCGCGAGGAGCAGATTGAGCGGGTGATGCATTCCACGGTCGGGATGTACGGGGATTTGCAGGGGATCGCGGGGAAGTCGTTGCAGGAGATAGAGGGATTGGAGTGGAAGGAACTGGAAGGGCCGAGAGACGATATTAAAGGATGATGCATGTTCAGTCCTTAGTGATTTGAAAGACTGTTGTAGAATTTCTGAATTATTGCAATTATAAAAAGAAAATTAAAATGCGCATATTTCATGTTTTATTTTTCAAATTGCATTTTTTAACATCGCTCTATCAGATTTGATTCAAAGCACTTCGAATATTTTAGATACATACTCATGAAAAAAAAGATCTCGCAATCATTAACTATGAGCGTATCAAAATATCTCCCTAATAAAGATAACTCAATTATCATTTATCAAATAAATAATAATGATATTTATTGTGCCTGTGAGGATACCTCAAAATTATATAGGGTCAATATTTTAAAGACAAAATGTCAATTGTAAGTTAGTCAATAAAACATAAATCGGATTCCCGTGGCTAAAAAAGTAATGTGGTGAATGAATTATACAAGAGAAAGAATTGCAAATTATGAAAGAAGAAAATCCTTTAAAACAACTTAATTATCTTCAGCAATGTTTGTCCAGCGATAAAAAACCGATAGGTATACTCCTTGGGGCTGGGTGTCCAACAGCTATAAAAATTGGTGGTGATAAAAAAGAACCACTAATCCCAGATATAGATGGAATTACCCGAATTATCTGCGAACAACTTAATAACTGCAAAGATTGTGGCTCGCTTCACGCAATTATTGAAGAGCATTTTAAGAAGGACTGCCGAAATAATGTTACCGTAGAGGATATTCTCACGCATATCCGGGCACTTCGCGCTGTTGCGGGTAAAGAAACTGTTCGCGGGTTGTCTGCAAAAGACCTCGATCTTTTGGACGATAAAATCTGTCAGCTAATTTATGAAATTGTGAATAAGAATCTGCCTGATTCAGAAACACCCTATAACAATATGGCCTCTTGGATCAATGCAATTAATCGCGAAAATTCAGTTGAAATATTTACATCCAACTATGATCTATTAGTAGAACAGGCTTTGGAGAATTCACAGGTTCCTTATTTTGATGGATTTGCTGGATCTAGAAAGCCTTTTTTTGATCTTATAGCAGTGGAAGAGGACACATTGCCTGCGCGATGGGCGAAGCTATGGAAAATCCATGGATCAATCAACTGGTACCAATTACTTAAAAAGGGTGTCTTTAGAGGAACAATATTAGAAAATGCGGGAGCAAAGCGCGTCATTCATCCATCACATCTAAAATACCAGGAAAGCCGACGCATGCCTTATCTTGCAATGATGGATCGGCTGCGATCTTTTCTTAAGAAGCCAACTGCAACCCTTTTAATTTGCGGTTATTCTTTTAAAGATGAACATATAAATGAGGTGATCGTCCAAGGTCTTCAGAGCACCCAGACAGCAATAGCATTTGCTTTGCTATATGGTAAATTAGACACATATAAACAAGCGATTTCATTGGCAAAACAGCGTACAAATCTCAATATCCTCGCATTTGACCGTGCAATTATAAGTGGCCAAGTATCTAAATGGACGGAAAAAGCGGCAGAAGCAATTTCAGAAGAGGATAAGAAATGGATTATATGGACTCCTACTGATAGCACAAAAGAGAATGGAAATCAATCCGCAGAATTCACATTAGGTGATTTTGTTATGTTCGGAAAATTTCTTCAAGAATTAACAGGACATGTCCCGGAAACCGCAGAAGCAGAACATGCCTAATAATCCAACCTTTATAGGAACTGTTCAGGATGTACAAGGTGCAACCATAAGTATCGCCCTTAATAAGGATACCATTTCAGGTCTTGTTTTCATAGATGGTCATGGTTACCGAATCGGCCAAATTGGAAGCTTTATTCGCATTTCAATAGGCTTTACGGATCTTTTTGGAATCGTTTCGCAAATTGGAGCTGGAGCTGTGCCGGAATCTCTGGCTAAAGTAGAACCTTATGGCTATAGATGGATCAAAGTTCAGCTTATTGGAGAAGGTCAAAGATCCGGCGAATTCAAGCGAGGTATTTCACAATATCCTACGGTTGGCGATGAGGCACACCTTGTTACAGAAATGGATTTGAGCCGTATTTATGGAAGGCCTGATGCTCATAATTACGTTTGCATAGGTAATTTGGCAGCGGCAGAATCTATACGTGCATTGATAGATATTGACCGCCTTGTTACTCGCCATAGTGCAGTTGTTGGAACTACTGGAGCGGGGAAATCTACAACTGTGGTGAGTCTGTTGTCTGCACTTTCAGATCCACACCACTATCCATCGGCTAGAATAATTGTTTTTGATATACATGGTGAATATCATGCTGCGTTGAAGGATCGGGCTACAATATTTCGAGTCAATGCAGACGAGAGCCATGGCGAAAATCAATTGTTTTTGCCATATTGGGCGCTTAGTTTTGATGAATTGTTGCGTATAACGCCATTCCAAGGGTTGAATGATGCTGATCGAGCCGCCTTGATAGAAAAAATCAAAGAATTAAAGCTTGCTTCAATTGAAAAACATCCAAGGCAGGGCGTGACTAAAAACAATTTAACGGTTGATTCGCCTGTTCCTTTCAGTATTCATCGGCTCTGGTATGACTTGTATCGCCTTGTTTTGTCAACGCACACAGCACAAGCTGCTAATCAAAATGAGGCAACTGAAGCCATTGAGGTTGGCGCTGATGGTCAGAAAATATTGGGTAGCATAATGGAGGTAATCCCACCTCAATACAGTCCAATTACTCGTAGCGGTAATAATCGAGTTTTCTTAAGTGGTTCACCGTTTAATATCCGCCGACAGATACTTGCTATTGGATCTTGCCTTCGCGACACGAGGTATGATTTCTTGTTCCGCCCTGGCCGTTGGTGCCTCAATCCGACTCTCAATGATCTTGATGCGCAACCTGAGCAGGATCTTGATTTATTATTCCAATCTTGGATAGGTGGAGATAAGCCAATTACAATATTGGACCTTTCAGGTGTGCCAGTTTCCATTCTCACGGATCTTATCGGAGTACTTATACGATTATTGTTCGATGCACTTTTTTGGGCGCGAAATATTGAGGAAGGTGCACGGAAAAGGCCACTTTTGTTTGTTTTAGAGGAAGCCCACGCATATCTAAATGCGGGAGACGAGGGCGCAGCGTCTATTGCAGCTCGGAGAATAGTTAAAGAAGGACGCAAGTACGGCTTAGGTGCGATGATTGTAAGCCAGAGACCCGCAGAGGTTGATCCAACTATTCTTTCCCAATGCGGTACTTTATTTGCAATGCGCTTGGCTAATCCAACAGATCGAGCCCACGTAACAGGAACTGTCAGCGATAACCTTGAAGGTCTTTTTAATATGTTACCTGCATTAAGAACAGGTGAAGCTATTGTTGTAGGGGAAGCGGTACATTTGCCCCTGCGTATACTGATTGATGCACCACCCAAGAATAGACGTCCAGATAGTAATGATCCAAAAATCTACGATCCAGCTGGTCGGACGGGATGGAATTGTCCAAAGAATCAAAATGAAAATTATAAGCGCGTTCTAGAAAAGTGGCGAAGTGAGAATCCAAAAATTTCAACAACTTCGGAGGTAACCCATGGATAGGCTGCCAGTAAGTTCATCTAATCTTGCGTCGGTTGGCTATGATCCAAGCTCCATGACACTTGAAATTGAATTTAAAGATGGGTCATTGTATCAATATTTTGATGTTCCGGTAGCAGTTTACCAAGGATTAATGAATGCTGACTCAAAAGGAACATTTTTTTCTCAAAATCTTAGGAATGATTATCGATATACACGGCTTTGAAAATCAATGAAAATTGTAACGTCAAAAAGGAAATGAAATACCCACTTTCAATTAGCGCAAAATAGACGGTTATCTTTTTGTCCATTTTGCAGAAGATTTGCTTTATTGATCTGGGTTTTTATTAACAAGGAGCCAAAGCTACGGGAATAATTTATTTAGGCACAGGCCTTAACAAAAAAAGAATCGGGGAGTTGGATTCAAAGGGAATCGTTTACGCTGGTAGTGGTTTTAATAAAAAACATATCGGCGAATTCGATATCAAAGAAACCGTTTATGCCGGTACAGGAATGGCCAAAGAAGCAATTGGGCTTCTTGGTAAAGATGGGGTGATATATGCTGGCATTGGATTTAGTAAAAAATCTGTGGGCATGGTCGATGAAAAGGGTATTGTCTATTCAGGCACAGGATGGGAAAAGAAAGCAATTGGAATGGTCGATGCACCACATATTACGGCATCTGGTGCAGCTCTATTATTATTGCTACGATGAAGTTATTTAATATCAAGAAACTAATTATATCAAAATGCATGCATCAGTTCATTTTAATAACTCAGTACAAAAATGTTTGATCGCCCGTTCTCAGGATCACCAATGCCCCTCTCTATTGAATCGTGGATCGGCCAAAAATTCATCGCTATTACCTATTATAAGAAAGTATCTTTTCATCTTCTCAAAAATGACAAAAACGCTTCATCCGGGCGACCCCGGAAGCGGAAACCTGCTGATTTATAGCTACAAGATGTTGATATTTAAAACGTTACAACGGTACCATGCCGGGCAGGCGAATTGCATTGATTGCAATCCGCCGTATCAAAGGCGGAAAGGCTGAGCCCTCGGACCGACGCCGTCGTCGACGTGGCGGGCGGGCGGCATTTTCAAGGAGCGAGAGCGATGAAACTTCGGATCGGGCACTGCATTCTGGCGCTTGCGGCCGCCCGGCTCTACGCCGGCCCGCTCCCGCTTTCGCAGGCGCAAAGCGCTCTTTTCGATAACAACCTCGATATCCAGACCGCGCAGACCGATGTAAAGAAGGCCGAGGCCCAGCTCGGGGAGGAAAAGAGCGCCTGGCTGCCGTCGCTCGACGCGAGCGCCTCGTACAGCTATCTCACCGACGTGAGCAGGATCGATGTCGCGACCCCGCAGTTCTCGCTCAACCAGCCGGTCGGCTTCCATAACAACACCCTGTTCGGCGCGGATCTCACCTACCCGCTGTTCACCGGTTTCGCCCGCTACTACGGCGTGGCCGGTAAAAGGGAGACCGTGGCCGAAAAACGGGCCTCCCTTGACGCAATGAAAAATTCCGCCTCGCTGAACCTCGGGTTCGTCTACCTCCAGTGGCTCCTGGCCTACCGGGAGGCGGCGGTGGAGCGCGACCTCATCGAGGACCTCGACTCCTATGCCCGAGAGACCGCCGCTCGCCGCAAGGAGGGAACCGTTCTCCAGTCGGCGGTCCTCGAAGCCGGGGCGCAGCTCCAATTTGCCAGGGCCGACCTGGTGAGCGCCCAGGCGCGCATCGACTCGCTGCGCCGGGCCGTCATGACGCTCATCCTGGGCAGGGACCGCTCGATCGTCCCGGACTCGTCAATCCTCCCTGCAATTGACACGCTGGAAGCGGCGACCGCGCTCGATACCTCGCGGCCGGAGCTGGTCGCGTTCGACCACGCCGAAGCCGGGTTCCAGAAGGCCCGCGACGCCCTGCGCTTCCGCCATTTCCCCACGATCTCCGCCGACCTCGGCGCGCGCTACGGCCAGCCCGGCCTCAACATCGGCCTCGACCAGTACATGGGATGGGGCCAGGTCGGCCTCTCTTTGCAGTGGAACCTCTTCGACGGACTCAAAACGCACAGCCAGGATGCCGAACTGCTCCAGGAGATCGACTACATCGATATCGCCCGCGCCCGTTTCGTCGACGAGATGACCCGGAGCTTCGAAGAGGCCCGCGACCAGATGACCGCGGCCGGGGACAGGCTTGTCGCCTGCGAGGCATCGCTCGTCGCGTCGCAGGCGCTCGCGCAGGAGTGGAAAAACCAGCTTGCCGACGGCACGGCGACCTCGACCGATTACCTGAACGCGGTCGCCGACTGCGCAAAGGCGCGACTCCAGGTCGAGGAGGCGAAAACCGCGAAGCGGATGGCGCTCCTGCGACTTCGGTTTGCGGCGGGGAAAGAAATCACGTATTAGGAAATTAAAGGGTTGGCGAATTGAAGAAAATAATGAATGATACGGAAACCGCGGGAGAGATGCCGATGAAAAGTAACCACTGCCACAGTCGATTCCGCCTTATCATCCTGTGCGGCATCGCCGCCATGCTCGGGTGCAATGCGGAACGCGAAAAGGATTTCCTTGGCTCGGCGGTCGTGGAGTGCCGCACGTACGACGTCGCGACCACGGCGCAGGGACGCATCATGGCGCTTTACACCGACGAAGGCCGCGCCGTCGCGAAGGACGAACTCACCGCCGTGATCGACACGGTCCCGTTGACGCTGCAGAAACAGGAGATCCTTGCCGACATGGAAGAGCTCGGGTCGTCCATCGCTTCCCAGGAGGCGCAGAACAAATCGCTCGAAGCCGATGCAACCGGGGCGGAGCGCGAATTCAACCGCGCCGAAGAGCTGGTAAAGCAGGGTTCCGGTACCGAACAGCAGCGTGATCTCCTCGGCACGCAGCTCCAGTCGACGCAGCTCCGGGTTACCGCCATGATAAAGGAAAAAATGTCGCTCATCCAGAAAAACAAGGAGCTTGCCTCCCGCCTCGCGCAGGTCGAAGACCAGATCCGGCGCTGCTATGTCGCCTCCCCGTCGTCGGGAATCGTCCTGACCCGCTACCGCAATACCGGCGAAGTCGTGGCCCCGGCGAATCCGATTTTCAACGTCGGCGAATTCGATACGATGTACGCGGATTTTTTCGTGCCCCAGCCCGAACTCGCAACGCTCGCCTTGGGGCAGACGGTCCGCATCCGTCTCGACTACCAGGCGCCCCGGTCAAGGGAATCCGCGCGGTTCATTCCGGGCATTATCACCTGGATCGGCAGCGAGGCGGAATTTTCGCCGAAGAACATCCAGACCCGGCAGAGCCGGAACGAACTGGTTTTCCGGATCCGCGCCACGATCCCGAACGCCGATGGGTCGCTCAAGCGCGGGCTGCCGGTCGAGGTGTGGCGGTAAGCATGGCCGATGCGGTCGAAGCGTCCGGACTCGGCAAGAAATTCGGCGACGTGACCGCGCTTGAAAATATCTCCTTTGCCGTACCGGAAGGAAAGCTTATCGGACTGATCGGCGCCGATGGCGCGGGCAAGAGCACGCTCATGCGTATCCTTGTCACGCTCATACGGCCCGACAGCGGCGGCGCGCGCGTGCTCGGCCGCGACGCGGCGGCTGAATTCGCGGCGATCCGGGCGCTCATCGGGTACATGCCGCAGAAATTCTCCCTGTACGGCGACCTTTCGGTGCGGGAGAATCTGCTCTTCTTCGCCGACGTGTTCGGGGTCCCGGGAGCGGAGCGGGCCAGGCGCATGGAGCAATTGCTCCAATTTTCGCGGCTCGACGATTTCCAGAATCGCCGCGCCGCCAACCTTTCCGGCGGCATGAAACAGAAGCTCGCCCTCTCGTGCAGCCTCATCCATACGCCACGGCTCCTGTTCCTCGACGAACCGACCACCGGCGTGGATCCGCTTTCCAGGCAGGAGTTCTGGCGGATCCTCTTCGACCTGAAGAAACAGGGCATCACGATCGTCGTCTCCACTCCGTATATGGACGAGGCGGTCGACTGCGACCTCCTGCTGCTCCTGCACCGGGGAAAAATTCTGCGCCATGGCTCGCCCGCCGACCTCCTCGCCGGCTACCCGCTGGTAATTTACAAGGTGATAAGCGAACCCGGCGGGGCAAGCATGCCGCCCGCCGGCGCGCCGCTGCCGCCGGGCGTGTCGCTCATGTACCAGGCGGCCGGGGAGCTGCGCCTTGTGGGAGCGGACCCTGGCGACCCGGAAACGCTTCTTGCCCGTATCCGGAACCTTCTGCCGGGCGCCGAAGCGATCGAACGCGTCGATCCGACCATCGAAGACCTGCTCTTTTCCGCGCTCTCTGAAAAAGGATCGGCATGAGCTTCACCATCCAGGCGGACCGGCTTACCAAACGGTTCGGCTCCTTCACCGCCGTGGACGGCATCAGCTTCGCGGTGGAAGCCGGGGAGATCTTCGGCTTCCTGGGCGCCAACGGGGCGGGCAAAACCACGGCGATCCGCATGTTCTGCGGCCTGCTCGAACCCACCTCCGGAGGCGGGCAGGTGGCCGGATTCGATATCATGAAGGAGACCGGGCGCATCCGCTCCCGCATCGGGTACATGTCGCAGAAGTTCAGCCTGTATCCGGACCTTACCGTACGGGATAACCTGTTCCTGTTCGGATCCATCTACGGCCTCGGGGGCGAACTCCTGCGGTCGCGGACCGACGAGATGGTCTCGTTTCTCGAAATGCAAGAACTGCTGCCGAGGATTACCGGCGCGCTGCCGTGGGGATGGCAGCAGCGCCTCTCGCTTGCCTGCGCCAATCTCCATCACCCCTCGATCCTGTTTCTCGACGAGCCGACGGGCTCGGTCGACCCGGTGAGCCGCCGCACGTTCTGGGATTTCATCCGCACCCTGTCGGAGCGGGGAACTACCATATTCATCACCACGCACCACATGGACGAAGCGGAATACTGCCGCCGCATCTCGATCATGGTCTCGGGCCGCATCGCGGCCATCGACTCCCCCGCCGGTCTCAAGAAAAAGTACGCCGCCCGTTCGCTCCAGGAGGCGTTTATCCGGATAGTCCAGTCGCCCACCAAACGGGAGGCCCCGTGATCAGGCGCATCCTTGCCATTGCCATGAAGGAGCTGCGCCACATCATGCGCGACTGGCAGACCCTCATGGTGATCCTCATCATGCCGGTCCTCATGATGTTTCTTTACGGTTATGCGCTCACCCTTGACCTGACCAAGACGCCGGTGCTCGTCGAAGACCCCGTTCCCTCCACGGAAAGCGTGCAGATCGCGAGAGCCATCGATGCGTCGACCATGTTCCGCGTTATCGGCACCATACCCGCGGCAACCGACCCCGCGGAGCTGTTCAAGCGGGAGCACATGAAGGCGATCGTCCGTTTCAACCCGCACTTTGCGGCCGACCTTCGGAAAGGATCCCGGGGCGCTTCGGTACAGGTGCTCATCGACGGCTCGGATCCGAATGTCGGGACCATCCTCAAAAACGCCTTCGGGCCCGCCGTTCAGAAAGCAACCCTCGAAGCGCTCGGCGTTACGCCGCCTTCGGCCGTGACCGTTGACGAAGTAGTTCTCTACAACGAGGAACAGAAGAGCGCGCTTTTCTTCGTTCCGGGTCTCATGGCAATCATCCTGCTCATGATCTCGGCGCTTCTCACCTCGCTTGCCATAACACGGGAGAAGGAACTCGGCACCATGGAGCAGCTCCTCGTTTCTCCGGTCCGTCCGCGCGAGATCATCGCCGGGAAGATCCTTCCGTACCTCGCCCTGG